>CAYVMR010000226.1:0-4142 GCA_964452545.1 uncultured bacterium | reverse complement strand
TGGATACTGCCCTGGGTCAGCCTGCCCCTGGCCTGCGGCTGACGGTGTGGGCGGTGAATGACGCGGCGGATATTAAAACGGCCTTGAAGACGGTGGAAACGAACCTGGAGGGACGCACCCAAGAGCCCCTATTGGAGGGACGGGAGTTTAAAAAAGGCACCTACGAAATCACCTTTGACGTGGCGGCCTACTTTGCCCAAACCGGGGCGAGCCTCTCCCACCCGCCATTTCTTGATCAGATTCCCATTCGCTTCACTGTGGCTGACCCCGATAGCCATTACCATGTGCCCCTCTTGGTGTCCCCCTGGTCCTACACCATCTATCGTGACAGCTAAGCGGTGAGGGTGCGGGCGAGGGAATGAGTACTGCTGTCCATGCCGATCCCCGTCCTGGCCACCTCTACGTGGTGGGGACTCCCCTGGGGAATTTGGAGGATATCAGCTTCCGGGCGGTGCGCATTCTGCAGTCCGTGGACTTGATCGCGGCGGAGGATACCCGCCATACCGGTAAGCTGTTACAGCATTTTCAGATTACCACCCCGCAGCTGAGCTACCACCAGCACAATCGCCAGGGGCGCATCCAGGTATTACTGCGTCACCTGCAGGTTCAGCGCCAAGCGGTGGCGCTGGTCAGTGATGCTGGTATGCCTGGGATCTCAGACCCTGGTCAGGCGTTGATTGCCGCCTGTATCGATGCCGGGGTGCCGGTGGTGCCAATTCCTGGGCCCACCGCGGCGATCACCGCCCTGTGTGGGTCTGGGCTGGCCAGCGATCGCTTTGTGTTTGAGGGGTTTTTACCTCCGAAGGGGAAGGCTCGTCGCGATCGCCTCATCGCCCTCGCCCAGGAAGAACGCACCATCATCCTTTACGAAGCCCCCCATCGCCTGGTCCAGACCTTGACAGACCTAGTGGCCACCCTGGGGGAGGACCGGTCCACGGCCCTCGGTCGGGAACTCACCAAGCGGTTTGAAGAATTCTGGCGGGGCGACCTGGGTCAGGCCCTCACTCATTACCAGCAGCAGGCCCCCAAGGGGGAATTTACCCTGGTGGTGGCGGGGGCAGTCCAGACCATTCCCCTGGTGTCCGAGCAAACCCTCCAGGACGAACTGGTGCGTCTACTGCAGCAAGGGCTGTCCCGCAGTGAAGCCAGTCGGCAGTTGGCCCATAGCACCGGTCAACCCCGCCAGTTGATCTATCGACTGGCTCTGAACATCACCCCTAGCCCCCCACCATAACCCCACTCTAAAGCGCTAGCCTTAGCCGCCCCGTTCCCCATGGCTGCCCTCCGGCGGCTTGAATTGGCAGGGGCAGCATCCTCAGGGGCGATGCACCCTACCCACCGATCCACTGTCTCAGCCAATGGGTCACCTGGGCAAAGCCCTCCGCCGGGGCTTGTGGCTGGGAGGTTGCGGCGGTTTTGCCCTCGGCCTGGCGAATACTTTCTGCTACGAAGAGTTCCTGCAGGTAGATGGGGCGATACTGTTGGCGGGTTTGGGCCGCCTTCAGCCAACGCCGATACCGATGGATCGCGGCCTTGGGCAGTAAACCACTGGGGTGACGTTGTTGTCGCTCCCATTGCAGGGCCTGCACCAGGAGGCGGGTATGGGTGCGGTGGTAGGTGGCATCCGCCCTGAGGGTGGTCAGCAATTGCTGACCCTCGCGGCTGCTGGCTAGGGGGGGCCGGGCCTGACGTAGGTCCAGCCAGGTCATGGTGCGCAATGGATCGGGCAGATGTTCTACGGCGATATTATGCAGTAGAACCGGCACAATCCGCTTATTCATGCTCAAGGCAAACAGTAAGCCCTGCAGACAGAGGGCATTGTGAATGGCATTGGCAGACAGCAAGAAAATGTAATTATCACAGGCTTCAGTGGCCCGCGAAACGGCGGTTTCCAGGTCAGTTGCAGCGGAACAATTAAAATGGCGGTCCCAAACACTGAAACCCGCCTCTAGGAGTAACTGGCGAATCGCCTCAATGGCACTGACTGGATTTGTCCCCAGGGGCAGGGTCAGATCCTCGTCAGCGTAGGCTAAAAATACCTGGGTCAGGGGCTGGTCAGGGGGGGCGTCCCTCCACCCATGACTAGGAGTAACGGGGGCCTGTTCAAACGACGTCACGGTTTTCACCTAACCAATAGATATAGGGGGTAGGGTGGCGGGGGGGTGCCGTTTTCCATGTCAGTCCACACCCTGGCGTTGATTGATGCACCCCACCAGCCTTTTTCCTGATCATACCGATTCTCATCGTGGTGCCCAGGTCCCCCTGCCCATCTACCCAAATCCAAGTTTTTAAGCTATTGTGTCTTGCTTGCTCCAGCCCTTGCCAGACCTATGGGGTTGGTGAGAAGTCCGTCAGGGCAAACGGCCTGTTTTGTTGCGCCTAGCTAAATCGGCCCTACAGGTAGCCCATGGGATTAATGGGGTTACCATTTCGCCGTACCTCAAAGTGCAAATGCGGCCCCGTCGATAGCCCTGTCGATCCCACCGCGGCGACGGGTTGGCCCTGCTCAACGGTTTGGCCCTCCCGCACAAATAGCCGACTGGCATGGGCATAGAGAGTACTTAAGCCATTACCGTGGTCAATCACCACCGTTTGACCATAGCCCCCATACCAGCCTGAGAAAATCACCCGACCGGAGTCAGCGGCTCGAATGGTGCTGCCGTAGCTGGCGGAGAAGTCAACCCCAGCATGGAAACGGCTATAGCCCAAAATGGGATGGATGCGATTGCCAAAACCACTGGAGATGCCGCCATTGGCGGGAACAATAAACCGCCCCGTACCCCGCACTATACCGGACTGGGCGGCAAGTCTCTGACGAATTAAGCCCGCCAGTTGCTCAGAGTCTCTGAGCAATTGAGCCTCTGCCGCCTCCAGGGCCTCCCGTTGTTGTTGTAGCCGATTGATCAGTTGCTTTTCCTCGCTGGCCTCGGCTTCGTATTCTTGCTTTTGGGACAGTAATTGCTGTCGTAAGAGGGCTACCTGGTTTTTTTGGTTTTCCACTGTCGCCTTCTGGGTTTGAATGGCTTCAGCTTTCACCTTTAGGTCCTCAAGGACCTGGCGATCGGCGGCATAAACTCGCTTCAGTTGGTACTGACGGTCGAGGAATTGATTGAGATCTTGACTTTGTAGTAAGACGGCCCAGCCTTCACTGGCCTGCTGGCGCTGCAAAAATTGCAGCCTACCCACCGTGGCGCTACGGACTCTTTCGTAATCGGTTTCGGTCTTTTTGAGTTCTTGCTCAAACCGATCTAGGGCCTTTTGGGCCTGGGCTAAACGATACTCCGTTTCAGCGACTTGATTGGCGGTGTAGGTAATGTTTTGTTGTAGGGTCTTCAGGTTGGTTTCTGAGTGGTTTTGCCGTTGTTCTAGCTGTTGTTGCTGTTGGTCGATTTGACGGCGCTGTTGATTCAGGTTTTTCTGTTGGTTTTGCAGGTCTTGAATAGATTGGGCTAGTAGAACTGGGCTGGTGGCTAGACTAGGATGGATGCCGCCAAATAGCATCAGCACCACCAATAAACTGGCCAATCCCAGGCTGACCCACCCTAACCATGATCTTTGTCCGGACCGCGGGGGGCGATCGGGGGGCAGGGGAAACCAGGGGGGGACGGGGGTCATGGCTGTGCTAAGCGATGGGAGGACCTAAGCATGGAATCACGTAACCAGGCCAAAGCTGACTAGGGCAATATCAACGACTCGATGGTACCCAACCTGCCGTTGGGGGGCGAAATAGGAACGTCACCATGGTACTCCCCAACTCAGCCCCAGCCACCCTGGGGCTGACCTCCAAACCACACCCAGGACCAGGGTCAAGGCCGTCAACCAACCCTCGCCCTGGTCACCCCGGTTGAGGCCAGTAGACATTGCCATGAAGGATAGGATAGTGGCGGGGTTACTGAGCGTCAATCATGCCCTATCTCTAGGGCTTGAAAATATGGCACCTTAGTAAGGAGTGTTTAGTCAAAGCTGGGAGTTAGTTAACGTGGTTTCCACTATACGCGATGTTTTACAGCCGATTGCCGACTGGTTTTCTGGTTTTGGGGTGCCAGAGCCGATTGTGCACTGGGGCCATCCGCTGATGATGGGGATTGTTTTGTTTGTGATGGGTAGTGTGACCGCCTGGACTGGTTGGCAGGGGCGTCTCA
>CAYVMR010000225.1:0-4145 GCA_964452545.1 uncultured bacterium | reverse complement strand
GGTGAGGTCATCCCGTAGCAGGGTGGGGAACAGTAGCCAGAGGGCGCAAAAGTCCAGGCCCATGACATGGATGAAGCGGCTGGTTTGCCACTGCCGCCCAAGGTCGGCCCAGTCGCCCTGCACCAGGCCAAGGCTCAGCACCGCGATCGCCCCCACCAGCAACAAAGCCCCTAACCAGCGGGCATCCACCAATCGTAGAAGGGTTGTTTTAGGGCCGAGAAATTTCGCCTGGGGTTGTCGTAGGGCCAGGTAGGGCAGCAGGGCAAAGGCCCCCAGGGCAAAGGCCCCCACCACAAAGGGCCAGGCCGGAAGCCGTTGTCCCTGGCCGTCAATCAGGGCCAGGCAAGCGTAAACCATCGGCCAGATGCCCATGGCGTTGAATAAAGCAATGACGGCTGGGTTAATTCCCTGCCAATCCCCAACGGATAACCGGCGAATTAAATCGACAGTGTCGGGTTGATCCGGGGGGGCCAGGATAGCGGCATAGGCGATCAATCCCAGCCAGAGTACTATAAACAAGCTTTGTTTCATACTATCCAAATGACTACACTGGGATTGTCCCCAGATCGAGATCGACCTCGCCCCTAATCGCCTCGGTTAATAACCGGTCAGGGCTAGAGCTGTTGAGATCCCCAGGTCCCAAGTACTTCTCCACCAGGGCGGTCAACTCTGCCGAACCGAAGGGTTTGGTCAAGTAATCAGTGGCCCCCACCATGCGGGCCTTAACCCGGTCCAGGAAAGCATCCTTGCCGGTCAGCATAACAATTGGGATCTGGCGAAAGGCGCTGGCCTGCCGCAGCATAGCACAGAGCTCATAGCCGTCTAACTCTGGCATGGCAATGTCACAGAGAATTAGATCGGGCTGAAGTTGGAAGAGCAACCCCAGGGCCTTAAGGGGATTGCCAATGGAGGTGGCGGCATATCCTTGGTGCTCTAAAATACTTTCCACGCTAGCTCTGACAGTGGCACTGTCATCCACGCAAACCACCCGAAGCGGCCGCTGGGGCCAGATTTGATGGGGGGTCGCAGGGGCACAGGATCGGATTGGGCTAGCATCCACGCTTAGATAACCGGCCTGGATCGCCGGTAGGAGATGCTCCGCCACCGTGACCAAATCTAGCTGGAGATAGCGCGCCACTTGTCGCAGGGAGGTCTGACTAGTGAGCCAGCGAGTTAGGGTGGCGTAGGTCGGGTTAGACAGGATCTGGGTAAACCCCTCAGGGTTAATCAGGGTCAAGCCTTGATCAGGGGACTGTAGGAGGGGGTGAAATTGGTGCCAGGTTTGAATTTGTTGGGTGAGTCCCGTTACCAGGGTACTGATACTCTGGCTCATCAGTTGGGGACTGAGGGCCGTTGTTAGCTGAAAGACGAAGGATCCATGGTGTAAGCTCAACAGATCAAACAGGGTTTCCCTCACCATATGGCTGAGCATAGTACGTCCCTGGTCGGGACTAAGCAGATGCTTTTCCAGCATCAACCAGAGGGTGCCGTACTCGAGGGAATTGAGAGAGGAGATGGTCGATGTAGTGCCTGGATCCGGCAGGTGATCTACCATCCCTAGGGGCTTGAGATAGTCGTGCAGGCGATCGAGGCAGTTATCGTTAGGACCGGCATAGACCAGCTGGCCATTAGCCAGGAATACCAACCAGGAGGCGCCGACTTCCGGTAGGTCTGCATTTATATCGGCGAGCCGGGCAGGAGATTTGATTGAACTTGAGCCGTAGCTTTCCAGGTAGAGGACACCGGTGCGCTGGCCTAGCTCAATCAGCTGTAAAATGCTGCGAATATCAATCTCAGAGAGATAACCCTGCATGGGCCAAAAGTTTCAGTACTATAGATGATTATGAACCAGCCCTAGGCCTGAGTATCAGATGAATGTTTATAATTTCAGTATAGGTGGTATTGCTTTAGAGATTAACAGGTTGCGGATCAACTACCCGGGGGTGGGTGGGGCAACTGCTGACTACATCGTTTCTTGACAGCTTACCCGTCCACGGCATGACGTTAATTTCCATCAGAGTCTTATTCGTTCCCTTATGAGACTCATCCAAGGAGCACCATTAGGTATTTTGGTTATTTCTACTTAACGAGGACCATCAGCGTGCTGTATCTAGCAGAAGTCCAGAAGAAAGCAGGATTTATCGGTGTTGGACGACCAGAGTTTAAGTTGCTGGCCTGTCAGCGTAGTGAATATAGCTGGACAGCTATCAACGGTGATGACCTGATTACCGCCCCCGATGACGCCTCTTATAATGCTGGCACCTTAGTGATGCTAGAGGTCAATGGCAATCGGCAAATACAGCGCCACTATGAGGCTGGGCGGACCTTGACGACGATTTTGCAAACCTTTTCTAACTTGAGTAAAAAGTCTAAAACTCAAGAAGAGGAGATTGAGCAGTGGAAGCAGTCTCTCACCTATCAAAGCCAGGAGCTGAATCGACGAGAGTTGGAAATTGAATCTCGGCAAGAGCAGCTAGAACAGGCTGAGGCCGACTTAGAACAGCTTGAGTCCCAACGGCAAGAGCTGCAAAAACTGCGTCAAGCTCTGGAGGCGCAGCAGACTGATTTAGACCGTAAGGCCAGTGACCTGGAGGGAGCTTGGGCCCATTTACAGGGAGAAATGCGACGACTGGAGGAACGTCAGGATGGCCATCAACCCCTACTCCTGGAGCTAGATAAAGGTCAATCAGAACAAGTAGGAGCAGCGTTGAAGCGACTTTCCGAGTCAATTTTGCCCATAGAAATCCTCCGGGATCCCCTAAATCGTGTCCAGGATGGCTTGGCGAGTCATCAGCAGTTGCTCGGTGAGTATCGTCAAAGTTTGGAAAAAGAACGACAGGGACTTGAAGAACGTCAACAGGATCTCCATCGTCAGGATCAAGATATTTCCCAACGATGGACTGAGTGGTATCGGTCAGAAGCCGATCTGGTTAGCAAGAAGCAAACTCTCAAGTTATGTCAACAACGAATTAAGTTTCTACAGGATCAAATTCAAGCCCTTTCTCAGACCTTACAAAGTCAGACCCATTTACATCGCCAACTCTATGGTTTGCTGAGCCCTACTGATAAAGTACGGTTCAGTAAAAAAGTCGATGTCAATCGTTTAGAAGCGATGCCTTTAGAAGGCCTAGAGGCCCTGGTTACTGATCTGGAAAGGGACCTGGACCAGGCCTCTCGCTTTGTATCTGAGCAAGAGGAAGAACTCACTTCCCTGCAGCAGGGGATTGAGGAAATGCAAGTCAGAATTAGCCAGATGCCAGCCTTCGATCGCCTACAGGTAGAAACTGAGTTGGCGGAAGAACAGGACCGTTATCAGATGCTTAATGAAACCCTTGTGGGACAACGGCGCAACTTGATGGAACGGGAGGAAATTATCAGTCAACATCAGGCTATTTTGAAGCGACGCCAGGGGTTGGTGGTGGAGGATCAACCCACCGTTACAGCTGATCTAGAGTTGCCCTTAAATCTACTAGATGAAGAACGACAACGAACCACTGAGACCATCCAGTTATTACAGCAAAGTGTTCAACAAACCCAGTTAGAGGTGGCTCAATTAAGGCAAGAGATTGCTAATCTTGAAGGTGATCTGGGGGATCGACGGTCTCAGATTGAAGCCTTTGAGATTCAACTACGGCAACAGCGGCTTGATTTAGCTGTCCTAACCGCTAAGTTGGGCTCCTGTGACGAACTAATTGGTCCGGCCCAGGAGGGGGCTAGCAGCCTCCGACAATCCTTAGAGAACCTCGCTAAGGAAGTCGTCAAATTACAAGAGTTAAACGATTACCAGATTCAAGCGGTTTCAGAACTTCGTCAAGCGGTTTTTAGTGCTGGTGACTATGCTCAGGTCTAAACCCCTACTTGCCAATGCTCTACCTATGCTAGGGCTATCTTTACTATCCCTGGCTGGTTGTGAAAATTACCCAGCGACTGGGGCGGCTTTCACAACGGGCACCTACGAAGCCACCGCCACGGTGACTTACACCTGGCAGGTTGATTATGCCAAAAGTTTTGATCAAGCCCGTACCATTCACCAGGAGACCTTTGCCTCTACCTCACTGGTTAACCGCAATGGAGTACGGCCAGACGGAGCTGTCACCGGCCCCGATGAGGAGGGACTATGGTGGCCCGCTCTGCCAGCCAAACCC
>CAYVMR010000224.1:2851-4195 GCA_964452545.1 uncultured bacterium | reverse complement strand
GGGCACAGAAGGTTTGCATGGTGGAGTCGGGATTGGCCCCCTCCTCCTGACGGTAGCCCGGCACCCCCTTCCCCTTCATCCAACCGGAGGAGTACTGGCCCCGCACCGCCGACTGGCTGAGGTCATCGATATCCGCCAGGTGGGTGGCCTGCAGCACCTTGGTCTTTTCATTGCGTATGCTATCGGCATCCAGGGAGTTGGGGGGCTCCATGGCGGTCAGACAGAACAGCTGCATCAGGTGATTTTGCACCATGTCCCGCAGGGCTCCAGCGGTTTCATAGTAGCCGGCCCGGCCCTCTAATCCAACGGTTTCTGCCACGGTGATTTGCACGTGGTCAACAAACTGTCGATTCCATAGGGGCTCAAAAATGGCGTTGGCAAAGCGAAACACCATCAGGTTTTGCACCGTCTCCTTACCCAGGTAGTGATCGATGCGATAGATTTGCTGCTCTTTGCAAACCTCCTGCACCACCCGGTTAAGCACCTGGGCCGAGGCCAGGTCCTTGCCAAAGGGTTTTTCAATAATTAACCGTTGCTTGCTGGGGTCCTCCAGCATACCGGCCGCCCCCAGTTGTTGGGTAGCTTCTCCAAAGAAGCGGGGCGCCACCGACAGGTAAAACACCCGATTGCCATGGGTCCCCCGCTGTTCATCTAGTTCCGCCAGAAAGACCTTGAGGGCTTGGTAAAAGTTAGGATCGTCAATGTCGCCGGGGCAGTAGAACAGCCCCCGGGAGAAGTCTTGCCACACCGACTCGGGGCCGATGCCATTACCAAACTCCTCGATCCCCTCCCGTAGATGTTCGCGGAAAAAGTCATGGCTCCATTCCCGCCGGGCCACCCCGACAATGGTGAGCTCCGGGGGCAGGCGGCGTTCCCGTCGCATCTGGTAAATAGCTGGCACAATCTTGCGCTGGGTGAGATCACCCGAGGCTCCGAAGATCACTAAAATTTGGGGTTCAGGAATCCGGTCTTGCTGCAGACCCACCCGCAGAGGGTTTTCAAGCAGGGATACCATAGGCTTTCAGGGTAAAGGGCAAGCCCGGGGATGGCCATAGTTAGGGGTAGGGGAGGCAGACCGCCCACCTCGGTAGAATATTGGTGAGATCGCCCCTATTCCAACCATGGCTACCAAGGCGTTAACTCTCTCTATCTTGGCAGTGGATCGAAGAAAGGGCTGAATCCTACAGACCCTCTTAAGCAACGGCCAAAAAAAGTAGTGCTGACTACGTTTTACATGAGATCGGCAGGGGGAGAGATTGAGGCCAAAATCTGGTGGCCCTAACCTCTGGCCCTGCCCCCTAAAGCAACTCAAGGGGGTATTTGTGCTGCTTCACGTTATCCGTC
>CAYVMR010000224.1:0-2841 GCA_964452545.1 uncultured bacterium | reverse complement strand
TGGAGGGGGAGCAGGGGGAGACGGGGAGAAACTGAGGCCAAACCCTTGTGCTCCTGACTCCTGACCACGGATTCCTGGCCGCTAAAGAACCTCATGGGTGTATTTATGTTGCTTAACGTTATCCGTCCGCGACACCTTGTTTTTGGCGTTCAGGATACGTTTTTTCTCGGTGGAGTAATTCAGGGTGTCAGTACTAGTGCCGAGGGGGATAGCGGCGGTGGCCTCAGGGCGACTTTGGTAGGTGCGGGCGGTGGCCTGCAGGCGTTCCTCAAAGTCGGCACAGCGTTGGACGGGGCTATGGTCTGGGACGACAAAACTGGCCGGATCCGCCGCCAGGGCCTCCCCCAGGGTGGTAGCCCAAATCCGTCGATAGGAGGTGGCCACCCCCTGCAGGAGGGAATTCAGGTAGGCGGAAGGAATCGGTTCAAGGACGTACAGGGCGTGGGTTTCCCCCTCCTGCCTCAGGTAACAGGTGGCCAGACCCAGCATAACGTAGCTATCTAGGGAGACCTCGGTGGTATGGACGGTGGCGACGGTCATGGTGACTGATAGGGTGTGAGAACCTCCCCATTGTAAAACCGAGGTTAGGGCAGTGGGGGGACCGGTATAAAACTGTCACAAAAGAATAAGCCCTCCTCCCATCCCCACCAGCCACCCTGACTCATCGAGATCTAGTGCGACGACCCTCCAAGAGGGGGTCAGGAGTCAGTCATCAGTCATCAGAAGAGGTAGGATGGGCAACGGGTCTGAGCCCGTGCCCATCAACCTTTAAGATCCAAGTCAGTTCTCAGGAGTCCGCAGAAGTCGGTAGATTGACGCCAGGGTTTCCTAAGCGTCCCGCTGTTCTTCCTGGGGCAGTAGTACCGTGACGGTGGTACCCTGCTGGGGTTGGCTTTGCACCTGAATGCTGCCACCGTGGTTCTCGACAATCGCCCGGGAGATCGCCAGCCCCAGCCCACTGCCCTGCTCGCCCCGCCGCAGACGGGCGGGGTCGGCCCGGTAGAAGCGATCGAAGACATGGGCCAGCGCCTCGGGGGCAATGCCCATGCCGTTATCCTGCACCCCCACCTGCAACCAGGGCTGGCCCTGGTGACGGATCCGTTGACAGTGCAGGCTGACCTGGCCCCCGGCGGGGGTGTACTGCAAGGCGTTGCCAATCAGATTGGTAAACAGGCGGATCAGCTGGTCCCTGTCTCCCCACACCAGACTGGGGGGTGCGTTCAGCTCCCCGGAATAGGCCGGGGGCAGGGCCCGGGGGGTGGGGGAGTTGACCTGCAGGTGGATCTGGCCCTCCCTGGCCAGCACCTGCTGTTCCTCCACCACCTCTGATAACAACTGATCCAGATCGATGGGGTGAGGGGTGAGGGCCAGTAGACCACTGTCTTGACGGGTCAGGAACAGCAGATCATCCACCAATTGCCCCAACCGCCGGGTAAGCCGCTCGATCACCTGAAACTGCTGCTGTAGGGTCGCCACCTCCGGTGCCGGATCGAGCAGAGCCACCTGGGCATTGGTTTGAATCACGGCAATGGGGTTGCGCAGTTCGTGGGAGGCATCGGCGGTGAACTGCTTAAGTTGTTGGTAGGAGTCGCGCACCGGCGCCATGGCGATGCCCGACAGCAGCCAGCCAATGGCCCCCACCGCCATGACCATCAAACTGGTGCCCAGGGCCAGGTCCACCATCAGTCGGCGGCTGGGTTTAGTGACCTCAAACCAGGGATGGCTGACCCGCAGATAGCCCACCACCTGGCCTTGGTTTTGTACCCGTTCGGTGACCTGCCGCAGCAGGGTATCCCCCTTCACCCGCACGGTCTTCCCGGCGGGGTTAACGTGCAGGGGCAGGGGCAGGGCCTCGGTCAGGGTAGACCACTGCAGGGTGCCCTGGGGGCTAAACCACTCCAGATCAATATGATCGTCCTCCACCGCCCGAGCCACCCACCCCTCTCCCCCCGGTGGGGGCTCCATCACCAGCGATCGCTCCATCACCTCTACCACATGCTTGAGGGTATCATCCACCCGCTCCACCAGAGTGCTGCGGACATAGAGGTAAAACCCACTGGCGAACAGCAGCAACAGCACGGCGGTGACGGCGGTGTACCAGAGGGCAAGGCGTTGGCGGGTAGCCTGGAACATGGCCGGAACGGTTAGGGATCGGGGGCTTCTGGTTGGTAGGTGGAGGCCACCTGCAGCTCCGTCAACTGGTGGGGGTCAACGCCAGCGGGAGCCTGGGTGAGCAGGCAGCGAGCTTGCTGGGTTTTGGGGAAGGCAATGGCGTCGCGAATGGAGGTTTCTCCAGTCATCAGCATAACCATTCGGTCCAGGCCATAGGCGATGCCCCCGTGGGGGGGAGTGCCGTACTCAAAGGCCTCCAGCAGAAAACCAAACTTGTCCCGGGCCGCCTCGGCGGACAGACCAATGGTGTCAAACACCTGCCGTTGCACCTCGGGCTGGTAGATGCGCAGACTGCCGCCACCGATTTCGTAGCCGTTGAGCACCAGGTCGTAGGCGATCGCCCGGGCAGTTTTCAGGTCCGTCAGGTCCTCCGGGCGGGGGGCCGTAAAGGGGTGGTGCAGGGCCTCTAGCCGCTGTTCTTCGGCGTTCCACTCAAACATGGGAAAGTCGGTGACCCAGAGCAGGTTGAGGCGTTCGGGGGGAATCAGCTCCAGCTCTCGGGCAATGGCCTGGCGTAGACGATCGAGGGTGGCGTTGACGGTGGCGGTGGGGCCGGCGCCAAACAGCAGCAGGTGGCCTGGCTGGGCACCGCTGCGATCCAGGAGGTGCTGCAGTTGATCGGGGCTGAGATTATCTTTAATGGCCCCGATGGTGTCAATGCCACCCCCC
>CAYVMR010000223.1:0-4201 GCA_964452545.1 uncultured bacterium | reverse complement strand
TGCAGCCTCGCTTGCCGGTCTATCCCCAGTACGACAGCTGGCTACCCCCCAGCCTGGGGCGGCTGGTGCGCCACTGGCGTCATCGCCTGGCCCAGCCACCTACTCCGTTACAGGAGTTTGCGATCCAGCCGGTCTCTCCACCTGCTCCGCTAAGATGCTGAGATTGTCACCTGGGGGAATCGGACCATGAGCACAGGCAAGCTCCAGACCTGCCCGATCTGCGGCGTCAAGATTTTGGTGGGGATTGTCGGCGGCGATCGGGTATTGTTCTCCGCCGGGCCGTCGGGCAACCGGGCCCGCCTCTACGACCGGGTCTGCCGCTATGTGGATCGGCCCGGCTGCATTAACAAAAGCCCCGGTAGTCAGCCCGCCAAGCCCTAGGGAAGGATTAGGGCTTGGCGGCCAATCTAGGGAATAATAGGATTAAGCCATCGTTGGCTGATTCTTCATCGGATCCCATCAGGAAAATATCATTATGCCCGCCCACCTATTCCGGCGTCATACCCTTTGGATTCCCGCTGTTCTAGTCTTTCTAGTCAGTAGTGGCATCGGTGTTAAGGCCCAAACCCGGATGTATTCTCCCGTTTCCCTACCCGCCAGTCGGGAAATCGACGATACCCTCGGGCCTCAGGATATTCCTACCGGAACCGGTGGCTTCGCCCGCGACTACACCGTGATGTTAGAAGCCGGAGATCAGGTGGCGATCGACTTGACCTCCGATCAGTTTGATGCCCTGGTTACCCTGATCAATAAAGATGGTGCCGCGGTGGGGGAAAATGATGATGGTCCGGACGGCACCACCAATTCCCTCCTGTTTGCCCGAATTACCGAATCCGGTACCTACACCATTCGGGTTCAGGCCTACGGCGGTGGCGGCGGCGGTAAGTTTTATCTGAAGGTAGCTCGCCTGCGAGAAATTCCCTAGGGAAGAGGGCCTAAGTTTTTACCCAAAGCGCTTGTCAGGGGTTACCCTGGCTTGCTATCTTAAGTAGGCGTTAATCTAAATCCCTGGCCGGGATAGCTCAGTTGGTAGAGCAGAGGACTGAAAATCCTCGTGTCGGCGGTTCAAGTCCGCCTCCTGGCATTTTTATAGACCTTTATCACTTCAGGCCATTTGTCTATCTCGAGGAACAGCGCACAATTCGCCATGAATACCGCTGTGCTCTTGTCTATGCCATGGCAGGCGGTGTCGACAACCACGATCGCATTGCCCTCAACCTCCTAAGCCTGATCAGATCCTCTCAGCTCAGCGGTGATTATGATCCAGTTCGCAGGTAGTCGAGGATGCCCTGGGCGATCGCCTGGGCCATCTGACTTTGCCACTGGGGATTGCCAAGTTTGGGCGCATCGGTGGCTCCGGTAACAAAGCCAATTTCAATCAGCACCGAGGGCATAGACGTGCGACGTAAAACAAAGAAGCGAGCCTGACGGACCCCTCGATCATTCATCCGCAGGCTACCCAACACGCGCTGATGAATTACCCGGGCCAGGCCCAAACTGGCATCAGAGAAATAGTAGGTCTCCAGGCCATTCACCTCCGGTCGCTGCATATTCACAGCGTTAGCATGAATGCTCACAAACAGATTGGCCCTGGCCGCCTCCGCTCGATCTACCCGGGGCTGCAAATCCACGGTTTGATCCCCCTGGCGAGTCATTTGCACCGTCAACCCCTGTTGCCGCAGGATGGCGGCCACCTGCTGAGTGACCGCCAACACCACCCCCTTTTCCTGCAAACCGCCAATGCCGATCGCCCCAGGATCGGCACCGCCATGGCCCGGATCGAGCATGATCACCACCTGCTGGCGATTCGGCCCCGCTGGGGGGGGGCTGGATCGAGGTGGGGGTGGAGTCGGGGTGACGGTATTCACGACGGTAGTAGTGGCGGTCTGGGCCGAACGAATGACGGGCAAAACGACGGTGGTGGCCGGGGTTGGGATTTGACTGGCAGACAGCCCCACGGGCGTCAAGGCAATACCGCCAGGGACCAGGTAGATTTGCCAGTCTGGACTGATGGCGTTGAGGCTGAGGGTAATCCGCACCGCTGGGGGCATGGTGGCAAATTGGGTCAGGGCCCAGCGATCGATGCCATAACGCTGACTGGGCAACGCCTCTGGGTTGAGTTGGGGGGGTAGGGCGGCGTCTAGAACATCAATCACCAGTTGACGAGTATGGTTAGGGTCCCGGGTGCGGTAGACCTGAATTTGGGGAGTGGAGCCCTGGGTCGGGAGAAAAAAGCCATGGTTGGTGATTTCTACCCCTTTAATCAGAGTGCCAGTGGCACTGACCGGCAGGTAAGTCACCTGGTTGCGCTGCAGGCGAGGAGGCAAGGGCCCGGCAGAGGAGGGGCTAGCGGTATCGAAGGCCTTAACCCCCCCCTGAGCATCAGCCGTCGAAGGGGAGGGCGGTAGTTGCACAACCCACTGCTGATCGGTCAGCCCCCAGACCCTAACATGATGAGGGTCGAAAACATAGTCAGGATCCAGTTCTAGGACCATGCGGGTAGTGCGGGCATCGACGACTATTACCTTGACCGCCCTAACCACACCGCCGGTAAATTGATCCCCGCCAGTGTCCTCCGTCACGATTCCAGGTAAATCAATGATCAGGCGCTTAGGATTAGACAAAAAACTGACCTGGGGCTGGACGCCACTGGCGGTGCTAAACCGAAAGCGGTTTTGGTCGGTATCAAACTGCCAAGTCTGTAATCGTCCGGCCGCCTTAGCGGGTAAACTACCCAGCAGGCATACCCCCGCCAAGCCCACTACTCCTGTAAATAGCCGCTTTACCGACACACTAACCTACTACTTACGACCCGATGCTGATGATTAGAGCCTAAATCGGCTTAGATAGTAGCTCAGTTTCGCCCCAGTAGAGCAGCCAATAGCCAGGCCGACGGGGTAGTAAATGGACTTTTCCCTAGGCCACCGACTGGATGAAACCAGACAGGGTCCTGGGAATGAAGCTAGGTGGGGTAAACTAGAAGAAGATTGAGTTGTAAATGGCTATGAGTCAGCAAGGTAGCTTCGTCGGTGGTTTTTTATTGGGGACCCTGATCGGCGCAGCTCTAGGCGGCGTAGTAGGGGCCCTAACTGCATCACGACGCCAATCCATGAGTTCCCTGGATCATTCCCCAGGGGCTAGGCTCAAGCAGGGCAACCTAGCCTTCGGCGAGTTCGACGCCAACGGCGACGATAGCATGGAAGCCGCCCGTTTAGGGCTAGAAGCCAAGATTGCTCAATTAAATGAGGCCATTGATGAGGTTAGGCAGCAACTGGGGGGCATTAACGGCCACCCTGATCGCACCTGGGAAAACCCTGGCAGTGTCTTAGATCCCTAACCGGTTCTCTCCGTTAAACGGTAGGTCGTCCGCTGCTAAGCAATCCGTTACATTCAGCTGACAGGGCTCAATTATCCATGTATTGTTGGTAACGAATACAGCCGAGGTTTTTGATGAGTATTTTGGTACAGGCTCTCTCCACCTTCCTATCCATCTATACGGTGCTGCTGATCATTCGGATTTTACTCAGCTGGTTTCCCAATGTGGATTGGCTGAATCCGCCCTTCTCCGTTCTCAGTCAGCTCACCGATCCCTACCTGAACATCTTTCGCTCTATTATTCCGCCCCTGGGAGGGATCGATTTATCCCCAATTTTGGCTTTTTTGCTACTGTCCTTTCTGCGTCAAGGCATTATGGCGATCGCCATGGTGGCCAGTTCGTCCTACGCCTCTTTTTAACACCTTCACGCCCTCAGGGGGCAGGCAAGTAGATCCCGGTGCAAGTTCACCTGTCCCTGCGGCCTCCTAGGTTCTGACTTTTGCTCCCCTCTTGAAGGGTTGTCTAGTTTGCGCTACCTCGTACTACAACTGGTGCTCTGTCCGGCTGATGATTGCTTCTTAGCCTTGCTATCCCCCTAAAGCTAGGAAGTCATAACTTGAACCCCCAAGGGCCTAAAGAAAACCTTTGGGACAACTGTCTTTCTGGAAAAGTTGTTTACGCTGTTGAAAGGTTAACCGCAAGCCATGCTGGACTAGCGTCCAGGGGCGATCGCGGCTGACTAAGCCTTCGACGGGTGGATGGGCAAATCCAGGTCCCCTGAGTTCGGTGATTTAACCGGCCATCGGGCCTAGGCTGTCCAACCCAATTCAGCACAGCAGTATCCACCGTTTTCCCGCAAACAGTTACCAAGAGAGTCCTATGGCA
>CAYVMR010000222.1:0-4227 GCA_964452545.1 uncultured bacterium | reverse complement strand
TGGCGGGTAAAGGCCGCCGCCGCCAGGGCCGCATAGGGTTGCCAGTCATCCCCCTTATGGGCATCGGCCCGATCGCTAATGCCCCGAATCACCAGGCAGGGCACCGGTTGATCCAGCTTCCAGGCGGCGGCACTGACCCCGTAACCCTCCATCTCAATGGCGGCGATTTTGCGGTTGCTGGCGGCGATGCGATCGCGCACCACCCCATCGGCAATCACCTGCTCGCCGGAGGCGATCACCCCAGGAATTACCCGGGGACGCCCCTCACCACCATCGGGGCGGGGTAGGGGGACCTGCCCATCCCAGGGGGCGACGGTAATCACCCGGTCCCACAGGGTGCTATCGGCGGGGTACTGTTTAGGCTCGGGTAAGGACCCAGCGGCGGTGGTCTTACCCCGCTCGTAATAACAGATTTCCTGCCCCAGCACCACATCCCCCAGGTTGACAGTTGCCTTCGCCGCTCCGGCAATGCCCACCATCAAGAGGGCGCGGGGGTGCCAGGTGGCGATCGTGTCCCGGGCCGCCAGGGCCGCGTCCACACTGGCGGCATCCGCCAACTGGGTTACCACCAGCCGATAAAACTCCCCCTCCCCCAGATCCATCTGGGTTTTCCAGTAGGTCCGCACCCCCTGGTGCACCCGGTGCTGGTCCCCCAGGCCAAAGCTCTGACAGACCGCCTGCCGTTCCACCTGGATCGCTGTGATAATCGCAAAATCTATGGTTTCTGTCATCGCCGCACCCCCTTAAAGATCACCCGAAAAAATTACCCGCAGAATCTCCGCCCCTAGCGCCCCTTGGTTAAATCGGCGTAGAGAAAAATTTCTACCCCCAGCCCCAGCAATAGCAGGGCCTCCACCCCCACCAGGAACGGCAGGGCGACGGCCAACGGCCCCTCCAGCGGCGGCCTGGCAGCCCAGGCTTGAAAACTCCCCAGGGCCACCAGGCCCGAACAGACAAAGGCCACCTGATCGATTAGCAGCTGCTCCAGTTTCCGCCGTTCCCGTCGGCCATCGTTGCGGTGGGCGGTCTCCCACTCCAAAATCGGGGGCGCCTCCGGGCTGTCGGCCAGGGCCTCAGCAATCTTGCCAGTGAGCTGATAGCGGATATAGCGGCCGATTTCGCTGATTTTGTGATCATTCACCAGGTAGGTCCAGCCCAGAATTAGACTCACCCAGGGCAGGATCAAGAGGGCATAGGGATTAGGATCCTTGCCCAGGGCAAAACCCAGGATGGCAGCGTAGGTGCCCAGGGTGACATAGAGCAGGTTGTCTCGAAAGCCAATCCGCTGGCCCTGCTCCTGTTTCAGCTGGCTATGTTCTTGCAGATAAACATCCAAACGGCGATCGTCCCTAGCCATGGTGCTTCTCCTGGCCTGCGATGAGGGTAGAAGGACTCCTGGTTGGGCGCTCTGACCGGCCCTGGCAGGAGTACCTTGATCATCCCAAGGTTTAACTCCGCCTCCCTACTCACGGCAGGGCTATTTAAAGAGATGTAAGCCGTAGTTCTGCACGGGGAACGGAGGAAGCGGTGTGAGCTGAAATCACCTAAACAGGTCCCGTCACGGGGCTGGCCGGTCCAACGGTAACAACATAGGGGCTGACGACGCCCTACTCCCTCAGGGAGCAGGTCAAATGTTAAGAAGTAGGACTAGGCGGGGGTAGGCCCATGGTAAACTACAGGGCTCTAGAGGCGGAGAGGCCGCAGAGTCAGGACAAAATACACCAATCTATAGTGGGATTGATTATACTAATCAGAAGATTATCATTTGATTAACAAACGGTTAAGGAGAGGTGCGTGACAGACTTTAACCCATCCTCCGATCGGCAGGATCTCAATCAGCTACTTTGCCCCCGGAGTCGCTACTACGGCGAGTTCTCTCTGCAAAATCTGACCTTCAATGCCAACCTGCAGGAGTTTGCCCATCGGGTCAACTACATTTCTGGGTTGCAGACCGGTGGCAAGCTGTCGCCGGAAGACGCTTACCAACAAATTCAGGGGTTGTATCAACGACTGCAGCAGAGCAAGGAAGGCCTAGGGCTTTAGGCGATCGCCGCCGGTTAAACACCGATCTCACCGCCCCCATCGATCAGGGTCAGGGCCTCAGTTCGCCGCAGTTTGCCGGCCGGGGTGCGGGGCAGGGCGGTCACCACCCGCCACTGCTTTGGCTGTTTGTAGGAGGCCAACTGGGGCCTGACCAGGGCAGCCAGGGCCTCGATGCCCGCAAACTCACTGGTGGGCACGATCAGGGCACAGACCCGCTGGCCCCATCGGCGATCGGGGACCCCCACCACCCAGACATCCGCCACTTGGCCGGTACCCAGCAACAGGGCCTCGATCTCCTGGGGGAGGATTTTTTCGCCGCCGCTGATAATTAGGGTGTTGCGGCGACCCACCAGGTGCAAATGCCCCCGCCCATCCAGGTAGGCCAGGTCCTCGGTGAGCAACCGGTCTGCAGGGGACGGGGGGGATAGGGCGGGCCAGTAGCTGTGGCAGAGGGCAGGGGTTGCCAGGCTAAGGCTGCCGGTTTCCCCAGGGCCCAGGGGTTGACCCTGGGGATCCAGCACCTGCAGGTGGACATGGGGTAGGGGCGGCCCGCTGCTGCTGTCTCCGGCTAGAAAGGCCGCCGGCGGCAGGGTGGTGACCTGTCCAGCGGTTTCCGTCAGGCCGTAGGTGGGGGCTAAGGGCAGCTCCAGGTGGCGGGCCTGAGTGAGCAGGGCCGGCCAAGCCGGGGCTCCCCCCAGCAGGATAGCGTCAAAGCTTCGCAACCAGGGCCGGTGGCGATCGCCCTGGTCCAACAGCCATTGCAACTGGCTGGGCACCAGGGAGAGGAAGCCCCCCAGGGGCCAGTCCCACCCTCCCTGTCGTTTCAACTCCGGGTAGGAATGCAGGGCCAGGGTGCCCCCCGTGGCCAGTACCCGCAGGGCCTGCATGAGGCCGCTGACGTGGTAGAGGGGCAGAACGCAATAGGCCCGCACCACCGTCACTCCAAAGTGGGCCCGGAACCCCTGCACCGCCGTCATCAAGCGACTCCAGGTGTGGCCGGCAAAGCGGATCTGGCCACTGCTGCCGCCGGTGGCGATCCACAGATCCACCTGGGATCGGGGGGGGCGGCCCCGGCCCGGGTAGACCCCTAGGGTCGGGTAGAGGGGGTGGGTCCAGTCCGGCTGCACCAGGGGGGTGACCTGGCGCCACTCCGCCTCTCCCCAGTGGGGGTTGGTGAGCACCACCGTCACCCCGGTCTGTAACCCCGCCAGCACCGCCGCCAGGGTGCCCAGGGGGGTGGGTTCCGCCACCACCAGCAGTTCCCCAGCCGCAGCGGCCAGGGCCTGGCTGAGCCCATCCAGCTGGCGCCAGAAAGGCTCCATAGCCTGGGGGGGCCAGAGCCAGGCTAGCTGTCGCTGCCGTTCCAGGCAGGGGCCAAGGGCGGGGAGGGGGTCTAGAGACGCGGCCATAGTTGGTCAGGGGAAAGCTGATCCCAATCATCCTCAAATCGGTTTAGGGTATCAAACCCCAGGGCCAGGGACTGGCCGGTTTGCTGCTGGTATTGGTGGGCCAGGGCCAGGGCCACCCTCCGCCCCACCCCAGTTTCAAAGACGGAGGAAAACACCAGGGGGGCAGCGCCCGTCCCCCAGACCTGGCGGAGTCGCTGGGGATCGCCGGCGATCGCCGGCTTGACCACCAGAACCCCGGGCCAACCCAGCTGTTGACAGCGCTGCAGTTGATCGGCGGTGACCACCGACTCATCCAGGGCCAGGGGGGTCTGGTACTGGCGGGCCAACTGGCCCATGGTGGCCAGGGCGGTGGCCGGTAGGGGTTGCTCCAGGTACTCGATGCGGGGCCCCCCGGGCTGGTTGTTGATCCGATCGCAGACCTGTAACCAATCCCGAGCCGTGGGCTCCGTCAGGCCGCCGTTGGCATCTAGCCGCAGGGCGGCGGCGGCCGGCAGGGCCTGCACCAGCCGCTGCAACAGCGGGATTTCCTCCCCAGGGCTGGCCAGGCCAATTTTCCACTTTAAGGTGGAAAGGCCCTGCTGCCAAGGGCGCTGCCAGGCCCCCAGGGCCGCGGGCCCCGCTGGCAGTAGGGCACTGGCGGGGGCCGCGGGGGCGGCCGCCGCCAGATCCTGGGGACGATCCAGCATCCAGTGGGCCGCCCCCAGGCCAAATTGACATCTGGGCAGGCGATCGGGTATCGGCTCAGTCACCTGCCCAGGACACCGCTGACTCAAGA
>CAYVMR010000221.1:0-4228 GCA_964452545.1 uncultured bacterium | reverse complement strand
CACCAGAAAACGATAGCGCTCCTTGAGTTGTAGAGAGTAGCCCTCCAGGGTTTCGACGATTTCCAGGGCGCCGTCTCGGTGGGCGTAGTCATCCATCAGCTCGATCAGGCCGGCCTCGATGGCCTGGCGATCGCTACGGGCTAGTTCCGCCAGTTTGGCAAGGCTCAGGGGTTGTCCCTTGAGGTATAGGATAGCTTCGATCGTGGTGGCTAGGCTGGACATGGGCACTTTTACGACAAACCCTGTCCTAGGGTAGCGGAGATTTTCACTTCTAGGGCAGAGGGGGGAGGGGGAGCCGGGGAGAAATCTGCTTACGTCTCCTGGCTGGTGAGTGCTGACCCCTGACGTGCCCAAGTCCTAATCGAGATTACGACCGGTTAACTCGACGAAAATATCCTCCAGATTAGAGGGCCGTACCATCATGCCGGTCTTATCGGGTTGAGCCTCCAGGTGGTGGTTGGCGTCCGTCAGGGTAGGAAAGAATTGGTAATCCCAGCGATCGCCCCGTTGGCTCATGACAATGCCTTCACCGTGGCGCTGGCGCAGCTGATCGAGGCTACCCATTTCAATCAACTTACCCTGGTCAAGGATGCCAATCCGATGGCAGAGGTACTCCACCTCCTCCATGTAGTGGGTGGTGAGCAGCATGGTCATGCCCTGTTGGTTGAGCCGCTGGATAATTTCCCAAAGCCGACGACGGGCCTGGGGATCAAGGCCAACGGTGGGTTCATCCAGAAATAGGATTTGGGGGTTATGGAGTAGGGCCCGGGCGATCTGCAGACGTCGCTTCATACCCCCGGAGAGGGTTTTGACCTTGTCGTCGCGGCGATCGGCCAGCTCCACGTACTCCAGCCAAGTATCGATCGCCTGGCGGCGCTGCACCGGCGACAGGTGGTGCATGCGACCATGGAACTCCATATTCTCCCAGACGGTCAGGTCACCGTCGACGCTGGTTTGTTGCAACACCACCCCGATCTGACGCCGCACCTCCAGCTGTTGCCGGTTGACATCGTAGCCGGCCACCACAATATTCCCCTGGCTGGGCTGGGTGAGGGTGGTGAGCATGCGAATGGTGGTGGATTTCCCCGCCCCATTCGGCCCCAGTAGACCAAACACTTCCCCCGCCTCAATCGACAGGGAGAGGTCGTTCACCACCAGGGCGCCATTATAGACCTTATGCACATTTTGCAAACAAACCGCGGTAACCATAGCCACTGGTAGAGATAGACTGGGAGACACCTCTCCCCTGCCGATCATATAGCAATTGTTTGCCATAGTCCCAGGCTGGTCGGTCAGACCAGCTGACCGGGCACCCATTTGAGCGGTCGGCCTCGCCCCCAGGGGCTGGTCTAACATGTCCATGATCAGGGCCAGGCCCATGCGTACCAGAATTGACCACGATATCCTTTACCTGCACCAGGACGATGTACCCCACTACAAAAAGTCCGGTTCGGTGGTGCGCAACAGTTATTTTTGGGCGCTGCGGTCCATTGCTGATCGGGCCTACCTCAACCAAGACTGGGAATTCGCCGCCCTGGTTTGGCCCGCCCTGGAGCGGATGTTGATCCGCTTTGCCGAGTCTGGCTACCTGGGGTACCGCGAAACTATCCTGGAATTTCCCCACTCCCAAACCATTCCCGAGCCCCTGCGAGGCGCGGCCACCTGGGCGGATCCAGAGGACTAGAACCCGTCCCTGGGGGCATAAACCTCAGGGGTCAGAAGTCAGGAGACGTCAGTTAGTTGCTCCCCTACGCCCGTTGCCTTGCGCCTGTCGCCCTACGCCCTACCCTCGGTAAACCTCCCGGATCACCTGCCCATTAGCCGCCACCAACTGGACTTGCAGGGGCATTTGACCGGCGGCGTGGGTAGAGCAGGACAGGCAGGGGTCGTAGCAGCGAATGCCGGCTTCAACCCGGTTGAGAAAGCCTTCGGGAATCTCCTCCCCATGGATGTAGTGTTTGGCAATCTGGGCCACGGTTTTATTCATGGCCAGGTTATTTTGACCGGTGGCAATGATCAAATTGACCTTCTCCACCAAGCCATGGTCATCCACCCGATAGTGGTGGAACAGGGTGCCTCGGGGAGCTTCACTCACCCCCACGGCCTCCAGGGCGTTGACCCCGGCCTGGGCCCGCACCCGCTTAGAAAGAATGTCTGGATCCTCCATCAGTAATTGAATGTGCTCCAGGCAGGCGAGGATTTCCACCAGGCGGGCGTAGTGGTAGAGGAAGGAGGAGGTGGGCACGCCACCGGCGTAGTCCCGCAGGGCTTGGAGCTCGGCGTCTGCCGCCGGGGTGCCGATGCGATCGCAGACGTTCAGCCGGGCCAGGGGCCCCACCCGGTAAATGCCGGCGGGGTAACCCATCGGCTTATAGTAGGGAAACTTCAGGTAGGACCAGGGTTCCACCGCCTCGCCCAGAAAGGTTTGGTAGTCATCCTCCCGGAGGTGATCGGCAACGATATGGCCCTGGCTGTCGGAAAAGCGCAGGTGGCCATCGTAGTGCTCCCAGAGCCCCTCAGGGCTGACCAGCCCCATGAATAGGGAGGGAAATTCGCCAAATACCCCCACCTCCTGCCGCATTGGGCCCGCGATCAACCCCTTGAAGATGTCCAGGGCCTGGCGAATGGTTTCAAAGGACTCCGGTAGGCGATCGACAATCCAGGCGCGACCGACCTCACTGAGGGGCTCCCGGACCCCGCCGGGTACGGTCCAGGCGGCATGGATCTTGCGACCACCGAGGATTTCGATCACCCGTTGACCAAACTGACGGAGGCGAATCCCGGCCCGGGCCAGGTCTGGGTCGGCGGCAATCAGGCCGAAGACATTCCGCTGAGCGGGATCACTGTCCCAACCCAGGAGAAAGTCGGGGCTACTCAGGTGGAAGAAGGAGAGGGCGTGGGATTGGGTCAACTGGCCCAGGTTCATCAGCCGCCGTAGCTTGTCGGCGGCGGCAGGGATGTTAACGGCTAGGATTTTATCGCCGGTTTTGGCGGAGCAGATCAGGTGACTGACTGGACAAATCCCACAGATACGGGCGGTGATGCCGGCCATCTCGGTGTAGGGACGGCCCTCACAGAATTTCTCAAACCCCCGGTATTCCACCACGTGGAAGCGAGCATCGCTGACCTGCCCGACGTCGTCGAGGAATATTGAAATTTTAGCGTGCCCCTCAATGCGGGTCACCGGATCGATCACTACGGTTTTGGCCATGATTGCTCTCCAGGTAAGGGGGGAGTGGGGCAGTGGGGGAGTGGGAGCGTTGGTCACCCCGTCACCCCCTTACCCCTTAGGTGTCGTACATGAGCCCTTCGATCGCCTCAGGATTTTCTTCCAGGTACCGATCAAAGTCCGTCTTCTTCGGTCCCTGGTGTTGGTGGGAGACTTCGGCTCGCATTTCCTCCACCACATCCCAGGCGGCAGCGGCTTCGGGGGAGGTTTCCCCCTTTTCGGCGGTGATCTGGTGGGCGTAGTCGATGGCCGCCTGTAGTTCCTCGTTAAACTTTGCGCTGTCTACACTCATGGTCATTTCCTCCTCAGGTAAGTTAACCAGTAACCTAGTCTACGTGAATGCCAGTTAATTAACCAAACTTAATCATGGCGCGACCAGCCATGGTGGGGGTTTGCCCCTGCAGTAGGGGTTCAATGGTGGCGCGGATGCGATCGGCGGAGGGGGGGCAGCCGGGCATGAAGATATCCACCGGCACCACTTCATGGACGGGGATTACCCGGTTTAACAGTTCGGGGACAATCCCCGGGGCGTGGGGCAATTGGGGGTGCTCGTCGGCCAATTCTAGATAGCCCCGTTCCAGGACACCCTCGGCGCTGTTGCTCAGCATATTGCGCATGGCTGGCACATTGGCGGTGACGGCGCAGTCACCAAAGGAAATCAGGATTTGGGTGTGGCGACGCACCTGGTAGATTAACTCCAGGTTATCGTCGTTGGCGATCGCCCCCTCCACCAGACAGACATCCACCTGCTCGGGGTATTGCTTTAGATCACAGCCGACGGGGCTGTAGACCACCTCCACCAAATCCGCCAGGTCGATCAAAAACTCATCCAGGTCTAGGAAGGACATGTGGCAGCCGGAGCACCCCGCCAGCCAAACCGTGGCGAACCTTATCTTGTCCATTGATGCTGCTCCCGTGCGGTGGTTAAAAACTGAAGTTTTTCGGCATCGGCGGCCTTTTCGCCGGTGGTACTGCCCTGCTTGAAGATGGCGCCGGTGG
>CAYVMR010000220.1:0-4265 GCA_964452545.1 uncultured bacterium | reverse complement strand
TAAAGAGCTTGCGGTCCTCCGCCATCTCGATCGCCTCCAACTTGGCGCCGATCAGCTCCACCCCGTAGCGCTCTAGGACACCGGTTTTGGCCAGGGTGACGGCAATGTTGAGGGCGGTTTGCCCCCCCATGGTGGGGAGCATGACATCGGGCCGCTCCCGCTCAATCACCCGCTCCACAAATTCCGGGGTGAGGGGCTCAATGTAGGTGCGATCGGCGGTCTCCGGGTCGGTCATGATGGTGGCCGGGTTGGAGTTCACCAGCACCACCTGGTAGCCCTCCTCCCGCAACGCCTTACAGGCCTGGGTACCGGAGTAGTCAAACTCGCAGGCTTGACCAATGACGATGGGGCCAGAGCCAATCAGCAGGATTTTATGGATGTCATCACGGCGAGGCATAGGCGGCAGGGGGCTTAGGAAAAATCCCAACCATTCTAAGGGGTTTCCGCCTTGATCCACCGTTAATTTAGGATCAATTCCCCTTAGCTAATAGAACTTTCCAAGCAATGTCAGAGTTCTCTAAAATTAAGTCAAGCAGTCGGCATCCCCCCAGTCCAAACCCCCTGCCGGTAAGCACGGGGGCAGCCCTCCTCGGTAGGCGACGCCAACTCACCCCGGTGCAACCAGGGCCAAACCCCAGCAATCTTCAGCTGGAAACAGGAAACTGGTGGAATTTAGTCAAAAACGCCATTTCTTTGAAGAGAAGTCAATTTTCTGGTAAAGTAACAATAATTTCTTTTTTAAAATCAAGACTTTTAGAATACCTTGGGAGGTTGCATGGCCATGGGAGTAGGTACGACAGTTCCGGTCTTCCACGTGATCGACAGCGCACCTAATCCAGTGGCCCCCTATAGCCACGCCGTCGAACAGGATGGGTGGATATATGTCACCGGTCAGATGCCATTTGTTGGGAAAGAAAATAATCGTCCCTATCCGGATGGGATTGAGGCCCAAACTCACCAGGTTTTTGCCAATCTTAAGCAGGTGTTAGCCGGGCTGGGGTTGGGTCTGGAGCATGCGGTCAGTATGCGGGTGTTTTTACTCCACTTTGAGCGGGACTACGACGCCATGAATGCGGTCTACCAGACCTATTTTTCCCCAGGTCGTTACCCCGCCCGCACCTGTGTGGGGGTGACGGGTCTGGCCAAGGGCGCCCTGGTGGAGATTGATTTGGTGGCCCGGCGCAGTTCTGTGGCCCTCAGCTAACCATCACCAGAGGGGCCAATCTCGGCAAACCGTCCATGGCTGATCCCGTCGCTAACTCCCCCCTCCCACCCCTGACCGCCGCCGCCCTGCCCCCCATGGGCTGTGGTACCTGGGCCTGGGGCAACCGCCTGCTGTGGGGGTACGATCCTGCCATGGATGGGGAGTTGCAACGGCTGTTTAACCGCTGCGTGGCCCAGGGGGTAACCCTGTTTGATAGCGGTGACTCCTACGGTACGGGGCGGCTGAATGGTCGTAGCGAGGCCCTTTTGGGGGAGTTCGCCCAGGCCTACGCGGGGGAAAACCAGGGCCAAATCTGCCTGGCCACTAAGTTGGCGGTCTATCCCTGGCGCCTGACCCCGGCGGCGGTGGTGCGGGCGGCGGCGGCCTCCGCCCAGCGCCTGGGGCGACCGATTGACCTGGTGCAGATGCATTGGTCAACGGCTAACTATGCCCCCTGGCAGGAGGTCCCCTTCCTAGAGGGGTTGATCCAGCTCTATCACCAGGGGCAGGTGCGGGGGGTGGGGTTGTCTAATTTTGGCCCCCGCCGGTTGCGGCTGGCCCACCAGCGGTTGGTGGCGGCGGGGGTGCCCCTGATCAGTTTGCAGGTGCAGTATTCCCTCCTCTCCACCTACCCGGTTACCAATCTGGGGCTGAAGGATCTCTGTGATCAGTTGGGGATCCGATTGATTGCCTATAGCCCCCTGGCCCTGGGGATTTTGACCGGTAAGTATGGCCCCCAGGGCCCCTGGCCAGCGGGGCTGCGGGGCTGGTTATTGCGCCAGTTGGTGCCGGCGGTGCAGCCGGTGCTGGCGGTGCTGGGGGCGATCGCCGCCGAGCGCGGTAAAACCCCCGCCCAGGTCGCCCTCAATTGGTGCATCGGCAAGGGCACCCTGCCCATCCCCGGTGCCAAAACCCTGGCCCAGGCGCAGCAAAACCTGGGGGCCCTGGGCTGGCACCTGGATCCTGGTGAAATGGCGGAGTTAGACCAGGCCAGGGGCCGTTGCGATCGCCAGATGGTGCAGAATATTTTTCAGTCTCGCTAAGCCGGCCATGACCCGTTCCCCTGCTCCCACCCCCGCCCTCACCCTGGAGGGTCTGACTAAGTCCTATCCCCCTGATCGGTTGGCGGTGGACGGGGTCAGTTTGAGTCTGGCGGAGGGGGAAATTCTTGGGTTATTGGGACCCTCAGGCTGTGGCAAGACCACCCTGCTGCGGCTGATTGCTGGCTTTGATCAGGCTGACAACGGTCGCCTCTACCTGGGGGGGCAGGCGATCACCGACCCCCTCACCTGGCCACCAGAGCGCCGGGATGTGGGGATTGTGTTCCAGGACTATGCCCTGTTTCCCCACCTGACCGTGGCCCAAAATATTGGCTTTGGCCTGCAGGCCCTGCAGCGCCAGGGGCGACTAACCAGGCTGGAGGTGGCCCAACAAACCGATGCGGCCCTCACCCTGGTGGGGCTGCAGGGATTAGAACGCCGGTTTCCCCACCAGCTCTCCGGGGGCCAGCAGCAGCGGGTGGCCCTGGCCCGGGCCCTGGCGCCCCGGCCCCGGCTGATTTTGTTGGATGAGCCCTTCAGTAACCTGGATGTGCAGGTGCGGGTCTACCTGCGCCAGGAGGTGCGATCGATTTTGCACCAGGTGCAGGCGGCTGGGGTGTTTGTCACCCATGACCAGGAGGAGGCCCTGGCCATGGCCGATCGGTTGGCGGTAATGCGCCAGGGACGGTTGCAACAGTGCGATCGCCCGGAGCAGGTCTACCGCCGACCGGCCAACCGGTTTGTAGCGGAGTTTGTCTGCCAGGCCAACTTTCTGCCGGCTCAGGCCCGGGCGGGGGGCTGGCACACCGAGGTGGGGGAGTTTACCCTCCCCTCCCCAGGGGTAGGGGACCAGGCCGATCTGATGATTCGCCAGGAGGATCTAGACCTGGTGGCCGATGATCAGGGGCCCCTGCGGGTGGGCGATCGCCAATTCCTGGGGCGAGAGTACCGCTATTACCTGCTCACCCCCTCCGGGCAGGCCCTCTACGCCCGCCTGCCCGCCCGCCAGAGCTTCGCCCCAGGGCAGCGAGTCCGGCTTCAGGTGAACCCCGATCAGGTGCAGGTCTACCCCCGCCCAGGCAGGGATGTGGGTGGGGAGAGGGGGGAGGGGTGAAGGGCATATGGGTTCCTTATCAGCCTGTTTTATAGTTAGATCTGTAATTCTGGGCCCTAGGGCCTGGACGGTCAGCGGGCCGACCGGCGTAATCCCAGGGGCGGCTCCCTGACCTGACCTATCCATCTGCGTTTTCGGAGTGTTACCATGCCCTACCCATTCCCCTGGCGCCCTCTCCGCCTGGCCACCCTCACCCTCCTCGCCCTATCCCCTGTGCCTGGGTTAGCCGCTGGGCCTGGTCTGCAGCCACCCGAGGTCAACCCGCCTGCCCTGTGGTTAGCCCAGGCAGGTACGGCGGAAACCGTCCTCTTTTTTGAAACGGAGACCCTGGCGGTGCGTATCTACCGCCGCGATCAAGCCCTGTTTATGAATCTCTACGACAAAACCATCAACGCCGTTGTGCTGCGGGCCCCGGCGGAACTGGTGCCCTCCACCCGAGATCAAACGGTCTACAAGAACTCCGTCGGGGAGGGGGAACGGTTCGCTCGGATCAATGTTGCCAACGAAACGGAGTTGGAGATTCGCGGTGGCGATGGCTCCCTGGTGCGGCGGGAGGCCGGCTTTAATACGGTGGTGGGGGTACCCAACGGCCCCACCAATTTCCAGGGCAATAACTTCGCCCCCGGCACCGGGGCGATCGTCCTCTCCAGCCAGGCGGCCCGCCTGCGGAGCCATCCCCGTCTTGGCAGTGACATGGTCGGCGAGGTTAACCGTCGCGAGGTGGTGCAGGTGATAGACCGGGTGGGCAATCCGGAGGATGGCTTTCTGTGGTACCAGGTCACCTACCGAGATCTGAGGGGCTGGGTGCGGGGCGACCTGTTGAAGCCGGTCTAGGAGACCCGCCCCCCCTGCCGGGTGATCCCCGGATGCCCCTTGCCCCACCTAACTCCTGGCCATGGTTCCCCTC
>CAYVMR010000219.1:0-4282 GCA_964452545.1 uncultured bacterium | reverse complement strand
GGCAAAATAGTCTGGACTGCTGGACCAGCGATCGATTTCCCGCGCCCGTAACACCGGCACGGGGTGGGTCAGGTCTTGTGTCCGCAGCTGTTTGAGGAGATGACCGATCTGGCGATCGCTGATGGCATCGTAGGCTCGGGCCTGCTCGAGGAAGACCTCCAGGTTTAGCTGATCGGCCAGACTGGGGGAGCCGCCGCAAAGCTTCATCAACACCGAAGCCACCACCCGGGGATCTTGGCTGACCAGCAGGGCCGCCCGATCGCAGCTCAGCTCAGCACAGCGCACCCACTCCATCATCTGGATTTGCAGGGTTTGGGCCAATCGCTCCCCCAGGGGCAGTTGGCCGGCGGCCAGGGTGAGTAAATTGGCCAGAGTCAGGTAGAGTCCGTGGTCACACTTGAGGTGGCCCAGTTCATGGGCGATCACTGCCTGCACCTCGGCGGGGGTCAACAGCTCCACCAGGGCGGTATGGATGACAATGAAGGGGCGCCTGCCGCGCAGGGCAAAGGTATAGGCATTGGCTACGGCATGTTGCCGCAGGTAGAACTCCGGCACCTCCATATCGAGCACTTCGCAGGCCTCCACCAGGGCCTGGTACAGTTGGGGGAGCTGGCGATCGCTAATCCGCAGACTAGAGGCAATATTCTCCAAGTAAAAAAACTCCTCCGCCACCGGTGCCATCACCAAGCGCACCGCCAGATCCAACCCTGGCAGCCGTTGTAGGGCCTGGGTAGCCTGCTGGTCAAGGGGGTGCCGAAATTGGACGGCCTGCAACCCCAGCAAACGAGTTTTACCAGTCATAGGCGGTTTTAGGGATGGGGTGGGGGCACCTGGGGTAGGGTAGGAACCTGACCTGGACAGGGGTTAAACCATAATCATAACAAACCCCTCCTGAACCATCGGCTAATTTTTCCTGACCGGGTCTGAGCCTCGGGCTCCCTAAGGTGGGAGAATAGAAGGATAAATGTTACCGATGGGCTTTATCCTTGACCCCGATCTAGTTAACCTTGAGGGTAGCCACCGGTCGGGTTTGGCCCCTACTGCTGTTTATCATGCCCTGGAGGAGTTCTAGCGTGCCCAATTCAGCCAAACGTTTGTTGGTTGCATCAACCGAGCCCTACAGCGGTAAGTCAGCCGTGGTCCTGGGCATTGCGCTACAACTGCAAGCCCAGGGGGTGGATCTAGCCTTTGGTAAGCCCATCGCCAATACCCTGAACTCCGACAACCCCGATAGCCCAGACCCAGACCTGGATTTTATTGTCAGTACCCTGGCCCTGCCCAGCTCCCGCTGCTATCCACCGGCGGTGTGGCTATCTCCCGCCACTGTCGAACAGATCCTGGCCGGATTGGAGCAGGGGCGTTCCCCTAGCCTCCAGTCCTTTACCCTAGACCAGGGGGAGAGCCTGCTATTGCTGGAGGGTCCGGGCAGCCTGACGGAGGGCACTCTGCTGGATTTAGCCCTGCCTCGCATGGCCGAGCTGATCAACGCCACGGTGTTGCTGGTGACCCGCTACGACTCCCTGCTGCTGGTGGACCGACTGTTAGCCGCTAAGGCCAAACTGGGCGATCGACTGCAGGGGGTGATCATCAATGCGATTCCCGAGGCCGCGGTCACGACCAGCGCCACCCTCCTAAAACCATTCCTAGAACATCAGGGCATCCCCGTCCTAGCCCTGCTACCCCAATCCCCGATCATGCGCAGTATCACCGTGGGGGAAATTATTGATCGGCTCCAGGCGGAGGTGCTCTGTTGTCCTGATCGTCGCGACCTGATCGTAGAAAGCTTGACTATCGGCGCCATGAATGTCAACTCTGCCCTGCGCTATTTCCGTAAGGGGGTAAATATGGCGGTGGTGACTGGCGGCGACCGCACCGACATTCAGTTAGCCGCCTTAGAAACCTCCACCCAATGCTTAGTGCTGACTGGCCAAATTACTCCGGCCGCCAGTATTTTAGAGCGAGCCAGCGATTTGGAGGTGCCCATCCTGGCGGTGGACTCCGATACCCTGTCCACCGTTGAGCGGATCGATGAACTGTTCGGCCACGTGGGTATCCATGAACCGATCAAGGTGCGGTGTATCCAGGAGTTAATTGCTGATCACTTTGATCTAGACCGACTGCTGCAGCTGCTGGACCTGCGTTTACCGGTTTCCGTGCCCTAGGCAGGAATAACAGGGGTCTGATACAATAAAGCGCGTTCTTCTTCCTATTCGGTGTAGTCGTTGAGTCAGTCCATTGAAGCTCCCATAGAATCCTCTAGGGTAGATACATTCCTGCAAGAACTGGCAGCCATTCAACAGTCGGGGACAAAACGGGTGGCTATCCTGGGTTCGCGCCATGTACCGATTACTCATCAGCAATTAATTGAGTTGATGACCTACGCCCTGGCCCTGGGCGGCAATCGCATTATTACCTCCGGCGCCACTGGTACTAACTCCGCCGCGATCCGGGGGGCCATGAAGGCAGACCCTAACCTCTTGACCGTGATTCTACCCCAGAGTCTGGAGCGACAGCCCTACGAGTCGCGAGAGCAGTTGGAGCAGGTCATGCACCTGGTGCAAAATCCTGCAAATGATGCCCTTTCCCTGGCGGAGGCGAGTGCGCTGTGTAACCAGGAGATCATTTCTCGCTGTCAGCAGTTAATTTGTTTTGCCTTCCACGACAGCACCACCCTGCTGCAGACCTGTGAGGCCGCGGAGGATCAACGCAAGCTGGTGACGTTGTTTTACTTCGACTGATCCCCTTGGCCTGATTTCCCTAACCGTTACCTTGTTCCCTCGTCCTCCCCTGGAAGGCTGATCCTATGGCTCCCTTGCTACCCATGCCAGGTTTTTTGCTGCTGAGTGTCGCCCTGGCGGCATTTTTGGTCTATCTTCCCTACCTGGTGGTAGCCTACGGCCGTTTCCAGGTGGGCTACAACCCCTCGGCCCCCCGGGCCCAGTTTCCCCAACTGCCGGCCTACGCTCAACGGGCCACCTGGGCCCATGAGAATGCCTTCGAATCTATGGTGATCTACGCTCCGGCAGCCTTGATGGCTTACCTGACGGGGCAGGAGTCGGGCCTGGCTTTTACCGCCGCCCTGCTCTATCTGGTGGCCAGGACTCTCTATCCGCTGTTCTATATTCTGGATCTGCCCTGGTGGCGATCGCCGATGTTTGCCATCGCCAACCTCGGCACCCTGATCCTCTACGTTTTAAGTTGTCAATCAGCCCTGGGCTAGGGCCATCCACCCCCTCGGCCTAGCTTGGTTGATCCCTCAGGGGGGACGCTTACGACCTTCTAACCCTGACAGACCGGATTTCGTCCCGATCTGGGCGCTGACCTAATTCAACGTTAACCATACCATCACTACAACCAGGGCGGTCTATCCTGGGCAGCACCCGTAACCCCTTGGTGAGATTGGCGTCCCTTGGTAGGATGGACATGATCCTGTGCTTCTGTGCTGCTTACCATGGCCTCCACCTACTCCTTTGACATTGTCAGTGATTTTGATCGCCAGGAATTGGTCAATACCCTGGATCAAACTCGCCGGGAGGTAACCAGTCGCTATGACCTGAAGGATTCTAAAACCACCCTGGACCTAGGGGAGGAAAGCCTTACGATTGAAACCGCCAGCTCCATGACCCTGACGGCGGTGAAGGATCTTTTGCACCAAAAGGCGGCTAAGCGTAACCTATCCTTGAAAATTTTTGACTACGGCCAGGTGGAGACGGCCAGTGGTAACCGGGTCCGCCAGCCAGTCACCCTGAAGAAAGGCATTAGTCAGGACCTGGCCAAGCAAATTACCAAACTGATTCGCGATCGCCTCAAAAAGGTCACCGCCACCATCCAGGGAGACGCCGTGCGGGTCTCCGGCAAGTCAAAGGATGACCTCCAGGAAGCCCTGCAGTTGGTTAAGCAGGAAGAGTGGCCGGTACCATTGCAATTTACGAATTATCGTTAGAAGGTGGCGAGACCAGCCGCACTTATCAGCCATTTCCATCGTAGGAATTTGGTAAGGATCTGAAAACCACTGACCCGATAAGATAGGGCCGCAGTCGCCAGTCCGGTTAGAACAAGACGGCGACACCATTGACCATGGACTACCATGGCTCGGTGTCCTGAGCTAAAGGGCTACGGCTATATCATCTGCCACCTTAGCTATCTCTTTTTGGGAAGGAAGTTGCCATGCGTCTCCGTCGTCAGTTCCTGATCGTTATGCTGACCTCCCTAATCATGGGGGGAAGTAATCTGGCCCAGGCCCAAGCCTGTTCTCGCGTCACCTGGCTTGGACCGGAGGGAT
>CAYVMR010000218.1:0-4327 GCA_964452545.1 uncultured bacterium | reverse complement strand
CTCCGGTGGGCAGCGCAAGCGCACCTTTCTGGCCCGGGCCCTGGCCCAGGGGGCTGACCTGTTTTGCTTTGATGAGCCCTTTGTGGGGGTGGATCAAAAAACTGAAACCCTGCTGTTTGAGGTTTTTCAAGAACTAGCCCAGGCTGGCAAAATCCTCCTGGTGGTCAACCATGACCTGGGGGAATCGATTACTAATTTTGATCAGCTTATTCTTTTGAACCAGGAACTGATCGCGGCTGGACCCCGCCAGTGGGTGCTCACTCCGGAGCACGTCCGTCGGGCCTACGGCGGTCATGTTAGCTTTTTTGGCTATGCGGCCTGATTTAGCCCATTGGTTGCTGGAACCCCTCCAGTACGGCTTTATGCTGCGATCGCTGGCGGTGGCGGTGATGGTGGGGGTAATCTGCGCGGTGGTGGGTAGCTACCTGATGGTGCAGCGCCTGGCCCTGCTGGGGGATGCCATTAGCCATTCGGTGTTGCCGGGGCTGGCCCTGGCCTTTTGGCTGGGGGTGAATATTTTCCTTGGGGCGTTTATCGCTGGCGTCGTCAGTACTGTCTTGATTGGTTGGATTCATCGGCGATCGCCCATCAAGGAGGATGCGGCCATGGGCATTGTCTTCTCCGCCTTCTTTGCCCTGGGGGTTACCCTGATCACCGTCATTCAAAAAAGTCACAAAATCGATCTCAATCACTTCTTGTTTGGCAATATCCTGGGGGTGACCGCCAGTGATGTCAGGGATACGGCGCTGATTGCTGTCCTGGTATTAGTGATCGTGGTGTTGTTTTATAAGGAGCTGTTGTTCTACAGCTTTGATCCGACCGGGGCCCAGGCCAGTGGTTTACCGGTTGACTGGTTAAATGCTGGCCTGATGGCCTTGATTGCGCTGACCGTGGTGGCCAGCATGAAGGTGGTGGGGGTGATCCTGGTGTTGTCCCTGCTGATTGCTCCGGGGGCCACAGCCTACCTGCTGGTGCCCCGTCTCCATCAGGTGATGGGGGTGGGTAGTGCGATCGGGGTGGCGGCCAGTGTCACAGGCCTTTACCTGAGCTATTACTTCAACTTACCCTCTGGTCCTGCCATTGTCCTGGTGGTGTCAATTCTATTTAGTTTGGCCTTTTTGTTTAGTCCTAGCCACGGGGTTTGGAGCTGGCCCAGGCGGCTATAGAGCTATACCAGGCTTCACCCTTGCAACCATTGCACAGGTTGACAGGGACTAAAAAATGGGTGTGTTCTAGACTAAAGGGTAGTCTTTTGGGCGGCCGATCCTCTCGCTGTTGTCCCACCCTCGACGCTGGCATTCGCCCCCCTCAGGGTGCCCTGAGTCACAAGAAGGCTCCACAATCGAAAAGAGAAGGAGTAGCCACTACCCCTTCTCTTCAAACTAAGCCGTTTAGAAAGGTTTAGACCAGGTGACTAAACCTTCTCCTTCTCGAGGGGAGAGGCAAAGTAGGTAGAGTACAACCAGCCAGCCAACAGAGCACCCAGGATGGGAGCCACCCAGAACAGCCATACCTGACCAAACACCTGACCACCCACGAAAAGGGCAGGACCGGTGCTACGGGCGGGGTTCACGGAGGTGTTGGTGATCGGAATGCTAATCAGGTGAATCAGGGTCAAGGCCAAACCAATAGCAATGGGCGCCAGACCAGCGGGGGCCCGGAAATCGGTAGAGCCTAGGATGATCATGAGGAAGAAGAAGGTCATCACCACTTCGGCAATAAAGCAAGCCAGCAGATTGTATCCTCCTGGAGAATGAACTCCATAGCCATTTACCGCCAGAGGATTACCACTGGAGGGATCAACAGCAAAGCCGGGCTGGCCAATGGCGATCAGATAAATAATGCCTGCTCCCAGAATGGCGCCTAACACCTGGGCAATAATGTAGGGAAGCAACTCGCCACCGGGGAACCGGCCGCCGGCCCAGAGCCCGAAGGACACCGCGGGGTTAAGGTGACAGCCGGAGATATGGCCGATCGCGTAGGCCATGGTCAATACCGTTAAACCGAAGGCGAGGGACACGCCCACGAAGCCGATCCCAATGTTGAAACTGTTTGCAGTATCTTTTTCAGCTAAAAACTTAGCGGCGAAAACCGCACTGCCGCAGCCCCCCAGCACCAGCCAAAGGGTGCCGAAAAACTCAGCTAAACAACGCTTACCAAGAGGCATAATTCATCACTCCTACAAATCTCAGAAGGGCACTTTCCCACGTTAGTCTCTTAGGATCCATGGAATGTTTTAAGGTTAGTCCTAATTTGATTTACCAAGATCCTAGCCGTCAGGCTACGGGATAGTTATAAGGCTGATATAAAGGTGGTTTTCTGGTTACTTAGGAGTTTCTTATCTTTAATGGCTAAAATTTATAGCCATAACGACCATAGATGGAACGACCAATTAGCCTCAGCCCTAAAGTTTAGGGCTGAGATTTATCTATTTAACGTTCTTCCTTGCCTGGTAGGGCAGTCCCTATGCGGCGCCAATCGGCATAGGAGGTTATTGTAAACTTAAAGACTCAAAGACTCAAAGTTTTTAAGGAGTAGGGCCTATGCGATGGCAGTCAGGACGTCGCAGTGTTAACGTGGAAGACCGTCGCGGCATGCCCACGGGTGGGGTGGCGGTGGGCGGCGTGGGAGCTATCCTTCTGGCGTTTCTGGTGGCCTTTTTGGGGGGCGACCCAGCGGTGGTGTTGCAATCGGGGGCTGATCCGGGTAGTTACGGTGGTTACGCCCAGGTCTCTCCTCCTCCTACCAACTCTGACCCCAGGGCTGACTTTGTCGCCACTGTGTTGGCGGATACGGAAGACACCTGGCAAGCCATTTTCCAATCGGATCTGGGCACCTCCTACCGTGAGCCTAGTTTGGTTCTCTACAGCGGCGCTACCCAGTCTGCCTGTGGCCTAGGCAAGGCTGCCATGGGTCCTTTTTATTGTCCTGCGGATCAAAAGGTTTACCTGGATCTGAGTTTTTTTGAAGACTTGAAACATCGCCATCAGGCTCCTGGGGATTTTGCCCAGGCCTATGTGGTCGCCCACGAAATTGGCCACCATGTGCAGAATCTATTGGGTATTTCAGACCAGGTCAGGCGGTTGCAGCAACGGGTGAGGCCGGCTGATGCCAATGATTTATCCGTGCGGTTGGAGTTGCAGGCCGATTGTTTTGCCGGGGTTTGGGCTCACCGGGCCCAACTGGCTAGAAACGTGCTTGAGGAGGGGGATATAGAGGAGGCCCTAAATGCGGCCAGTCAGATTGGCGACGATCGCCTACAAATGCAGACCCAGGGCTATGTTACCCCCGACTCCTTTACCCACGGTTCGGCGAAACAGCGGGCCACCTGGTTTTATCGAGGTATTGAAACCGGGGACTTGGCCCAGTGCAATACCTTTGATGTGGCTCGCCCCTAGGGCTGGCCTAGGCCAATGGAGATAGTCACCCCGCCTTTGTGGGGGCGGTGAAAAGTCAGCCCCGGCAGGAGGCGATGGATTCCTAGGACTCCTAATCTGGGTCAATCCCCAGTTCTCTTAGCTTAGCCGCCAGGCGGTCTGCCCGTTGCTGCTCCTGTTCGGTTTCGGTCAATATCCATTCACCGTCTTGATCACACCACCGCCGCCACTGCCCCGGGGTGCGTTGAAACTTCCCCGACCTGCCCCCCTGGAGGAACGCACCCCGGCGAGTACCGTGACCAGCCCTGGCGAGCGAAAGGGGAGAGTGATGCGGGGGTAGCTAGGTCTGATAATTAGGGAGAGAATGCTAAGCCTAGGGCTGGAGGATAGGGATGACCATCAGTCTGAGTCAACGATTGCAGGGTACCAATCTTTACTTGGTGGGCATGATGGGGGCGGGTAAAACGACCGCCGGGCAGGCCTTGGCCCAGGCCCTGGGTTACCAATTTTTTGATACCGATGCGGTGGCTGTCACCGTCGCCGGTCAATCCATCTCCGACATCTTTGAACAGCAGGGTGAAGCCGCCTTTCGCCAACTGGAAACGGCGGTATTGGCTCAGATCTCCGCCTACCCACGGCTGGTGGTGGCCACCGGTGGAGGAATTGTCACCCAACCCCAAAACTGGAGCTATCTGCACCACGGTATTGTGGTCTGGTTGGATGTGCCCCTGCAGCTATTGCAGCAGCGGTTGGCGGGCGATCGCCAGCGGCCCCTACTGCAGCGACCCGATTGGCCGGCCACCCTGGCGGACCTCTGGGCCCAGCGCCAACCTCTTTATGCCCAGGCCGATATCCAGGTGACGGTGGCGGCGGCGGAAAAGACCGGAATCATCGTTGATCGCATATTAGCGCTTGTTGACCAAAGAATTCGCCCATCGCTCCCTTCCGCC
>CAYVMR010000217.1:0-4334 GCA_964452545.1 uncultured bacterium | reverse complement strand
TCGCTCGATCGCTTGGGGGATTGCCCAGCAGCTGCACCAGGCGGGGGCTAATCTGGGGATCACCTACCTGCCGGATGAAAAGGGCAAGCTGGAGGGCAAGGTGAAGGACCTGGTGGAGCCGTTGCAGCCCAGTCTGTTTTTGCCCTGCAACGTGCAGGAGGAGGACCAGGTGACGGCGGTGTTTGACACCATTCAGCGGGCCTGGGGCACGCTAGATATCCTGATCCACTGCCTGGCCTTTGCCCATCGGGATGATCTGGCTGGGGATTTCAGCCAAACCTCCCGGGCGGGGTTTCAGCTGGCCCTGGAGGTCAGTGCCTACTCCCTGGTCACCCTGGCCCGGGGGGCTAAGGGGCTAATGACCGATGGCGGCAGCATGGTCACCCTCACCTACCTGGGGGGGGTGCGGGTGGTGCCTAATTACAATGTCATGGGCATTGCCAAGGCGGCGTTGGAGATGAATGTGCGCTACCTGGCGGCGGAGATGGGGCCCCACAACATTCGGGTGAATGGGATTTCGGCGGGGCCGATTCGCACCCTGGCCTCCTCGGCGGTGGGGGGGATTTTAGACATGATCCACCATGTGGAGGCGGTGGCCCCCCTGCGCCGCACGGTCACCCAAACCGAGGTGGGCAATGCGGCCGCCTTCCTCTGCAGTGATCTGTCCAGTGGCATGACCGGGCAGATTCTCTACGTGGATTCGGGCTATTGCATCATGGGTATGTAGGGCCTCCGCGCCGTTTTTAGCCCGTTACCCGCAGGAATTGCTCCTGCGGGTAACGCCTGGCGCCCACCGCCCAGGACCCCTCAGGGCCAGGGTAGACCTAGGATGAGGTCCAGTCGTTAGCCTCCAGCAGCCCCAGGCGTTCCAGGCTGGTGGTGATGGCCAGGGTGCGATTTTTGACCCCCAGCTTCTTATAACCATTCTGCAGGTGCTTTTTTACCGTCAGCTCGCTGATGGTCATGATTTCGGCCACCTCCTGGGCGGTGTAGCCCTTGCCCGTCCAAAACAACACCTCCGCCTCGCGCTTGCCCAGGCCAAGTTGCTCTAGGTTGCCGGGGTCAATCTTGGCGCGATTGGATTGATTGATGAATGCTTCGCTGGCCATAATCCTATTCCAAACCCGTGGACCGATAACGAGAGATTAAAAGTGTAGATACAAAAACCTTTATTTTTTAGAAAACAACGAACGGGATTAAGTAAACCACAACAGAAAAATAGGCCTGAGGCCAAAAAGGCCTAGGGGCAAATTCGTTGGGCCCGCAACTTGAAAGGGGGACTGGTTTCTCAGGGAGAGTTGACGTTCTATAGGCACCATAGGGTCGTTCTCTAACCTTCGTAACTGACATATTGGGTCCTGCAAAAACAGGGGACCTTGCTATCTTAGTAAAGATCTAAGTCTTAATAAAAGTCTAGACTAGTTTTCGGAGAAACTAACGTTTATAGCTAACATTTACTAATTTTTCTCGATCGCTCTGTGCCCAATCATACTGACCTGATCGGCACTACTTATTTAGTAGTACTCTCCTGGGATGTTCAGATCAATTTAGCCAGTTGACATCACCATGACGGCAAATTAAATGGGACTCTGGTGCCCCTAACCCTCGCCTGGCCAGGGGTTTGCCCTGGAGCGGAGGCCCTTAAGGGGGAGTCAGACACCTATCAGTTGGCTAGATTTGCCGGGGAAAACTACTACTTTCGCAGAATTGCCGGTGACGGCCCTCCTCGGTATGTTAGTAGCAGTTATGTGACTAACACGCTATTAAGCACTTTTAGAAAGTCTGGAATTTATCTTTATCTCGTTCTTAGATTATTTTGCTCTAAAGCGACCATCTCTTATAATTGCCCTTGCATTTTTATTCTATAGATATTCGGTTTTAGGCTAATTCTTTTTTTACTAATCTTGATGAGGGTTGGCTATTTAATATTGGCCTATTCTGTCTATCCCAGGGTTTTCAGGATGGTGCAGATTGAGGGTGCATTGCCTTAACTAGGGCGGCTTTTGTTGTCCTTTCCACTCCTGTTTAGCTGACATTTTTATTTCAGATTAATCGGCCAGTGCCGACATTAGTCTGACCGCAACTCCCCTGGTGTAGGGCGCCCTGGCGCCGTGGCCAGGTTTGGGGATGAGATTCGATGGTCCTTAGATCTCAGCTCCTCCCGACTCGACCGACCCTCTTCCTGGGGCGGCGGGGATAGGACGGCCATGGCGATCTGGCTTAATCGGCTGAGGTGATCGGCCTGGTCTGTCTGAGTGACGGTTAGGAGGTTGGTTTTGATTAATGGCGGTGTGATTCATAGGGGTGCTCATCAGTAGGGGTGCTAATCAGGTCTGACATCCCACCGGTTCCATGGGGCCCCTGGGGGTCAGGTTGGCCGGCGGCACTTCAAGGTTCTGTGACCCCCAGGGAGGGAGCTAGGATGGTGACATTGGCTATGCCCGTGGTGGCGATCGCCGCGATCGGGCTCAGTTTGTTTCTCAATCTGTTGTTTACCTTCAGCGATCTGGTGGGGGTTGGCATCGCCCACCAGTGGTCCATGGGGCTGGGGGGCTTGAGCATCGCCCCGGCGGCCTACGGTCTGGCGATCTGGGGGGCGATTTATTTGGGCTTGCTGGCGGCGATCGCCTATCAGTTTGGCCTGGGCCGGGGCCAGCGGGTCAGCCACCACCGCTGGCGGGAGCCCCTGTTTCAGGGGGTGAATCGGCTTTTAACCGGGGCGATGCTGGGCCAGGCGCTATGGGCCGGGTTGTTTGCCGCCCAGCTTTGGCTGCTGGCGGCGGTGGCCCTGGTGCCGGTTTTGGTTTGTTTAATAGCCGCCTATCGGCGCTTGGAAATTGGTCGGCGATGGACTTCGACCCGCCGGGCCTGGTTATGCCATGCCCCGATTAGTATTTACCTGGGTTGGGCCGCGGTGCTGACGGTGGTGACGGTGGCCATGGGCCTATACGGCCTGGGCTGGCGATCGACGGAGCCGACCTGGGGCCTGGTGGTGATCCTGGCCCTGACCCTGGGGTCAGCGCTGATGGTGTTTCGCTACGAGGATGTTTGGTTTGGCCTGGCGGTGGCCTGGGGCCTGGGCATGGTGGCGATCGGTCAACGATACACCAGCTTACTCAACCTGATCACCGCCCTGGCCGCCATGGTGATGGTGTTTTGGGCGGTCTGGGTGAAAAATCGTGTAGTGGGCCACGGGGGGCAATAAACCTGGCGCTCGCCAAGCTAGAATCAACTCAGATCAGTGGATATGGCGAAGATGACCGCTTATACCGCCCAGGAACTCGAAGCCCAGATGCCTGACGGACGCCGGCTGCTGAGCGATGAGCCAGAGATGGAAAGTTCCCTACACTATATGCAGTTGCTGCTGCTGGTGACCAGCCTAGAATGGGCCTGGCGGGAACGGCAGGATTTCTTCATTGGGGCGAATTTGACGGTTTACTTTAGCCGGCAACAGCTCAAACATCGAGACTTTCGGGGTCCTGATTTCTTCCTCGTCAAAAATACCACCCGGGAGCCCCGCTCTTCCTGGGTGGTGTGGGAGGAAGATGGTCGATATCCCGATCTAATCATCGAGTTGCTCTCCGACTCCACCGCCACCGTTGATCGCACCACAAAGCGACAGCTCTATGCCGAACGGTTCCACACCCCGGAATATTTTTACTTTTCCCCTGAGACCCTGGAGTTTCAGGGGTTTAGATTGAATTTCAACCACTACGAGCCGATCGCAGCTAATCATCGGGGTTGGCTATGGAGCGAAACCCTGGGCCTTTTCCTGGGTATTGAAGCCGGCCAGTTACGTTACTTCTCCTTGGCGGGTATGTTGGTTCCCACCCCGGAGGAGGTGGCTAGGGCTGAAATAGCCCGGGCTGCCCAGGAAAGCCAACGGGCCGAGCAGGAAAGCCAACGGGCCGATCGCCTAGCCGCCCAGTTACGGGCCCTGGGGGTTGAACCGGAAGAGGGGAGTGAAGGAAGAAAGAAGAACGAAAAAAGAAAAAAGAAGAGGGAATAGGGAGTCGGGAGTGGGCAGTGGCAGAGGGGGAGGAAAGGAAGAACGAAGAACGAAAAAAGAAAAAAGAAGAGGGAATAGGGAGTCGGGAGTGGGCAGTGGCAGAGGGGGAGGAAAGGAAGAACGAAGAACGAAAAAAGAAGAATGAAAAGATAGGGGCGATCGGTGGGTGACTCACTTGCGACTCGGTTGCTTAACAGCCCCCCTACTCCCTACTCCCTCTCTGCGGAGAAGTCACAGGTGCTATGGGTAGATCCCTCACTGCCTATGAGTTGGGATAAACTAGTGAGTAGTGAGGTCGGGAAATCGTCTTGGCCAGTTTTCTAGC
>CAYVMR010000216.1:0-4362 GCA_964452545.1 uncultured bacterium | reverse complement strand
CGGAGGAGGCGGGCCATGTGCGTGGGGGTACCCGCCGTCTGGCTGCCATTGCCCGCCAGAGCCCCGCTAGCCGCGAGAAGGTGGAGCTGGCTAAGCAGAAATACACCGCGATCGAGCAGAGTGCCTTTGAGGCGGGTATGGACATTACCCTGGGGGCTGAGCTGCGCCGCCTCAGCCAACTGCTGGATATCGCCAATACCCTGCCCCTCTGGGAGCGGCCCGGTTACCTGATGGAGCGGCTGCCCGGCTCCCTATTTGCCCCCGAATTGCAAAAGACTCGGCTGACCGCCGCCCAGCGTGCCTGGCAGCGGGACCCGGAGGCCTTCCTGAAAACCTTTGTGCCGATGTTTCTGCAGGGGATTCAGAAGCGCCAACCGGCGACCCAAGCCCAGGAATCCCCGGCTTAGCTAGCTGTAGTCGCCGGTAAGGGAGCAGAGGCGAGCCAAGCCGCCTACCCCGTCTTAGCATTTTCATGTCTCGTAATATGACGCCTGTCAGTTACGAGACATGAAGTTGATTAATTCCCCTTTTCCTAAGGGTTCTGGCCAAAGCGCTGGCTTATCCCTTTTGCTCCCTTGTCAGGTCGGTACGCTACAACTCCAGCGGCTGTTCAGGATCAATCCCTTGCGTTCTCAACAGGGCTTCTAACTGTTCAGCCCGTCGTTGGGCTTGCTCCTTGGCCTGGCGCTCTAGGGCTTCAGCCCGTTGCGCCTGCTCCTTAGCCTGGCGCTCTAGGGCTTCAGCCTGCTGGGCCTGTTCCTTAGCCTGGCGTTCTGCCTCCTCCGGCAGGGGAATGAGTTGCCCTTGTGGGGTCAACCAGCGCAACTGCTGCCCATGAATGCCCAAATATAATTGAAGCTGCTCACTCCATAGCCATCCGGTTTCGGTGGGCGGAATGGCCTGATAGCGGCCATTGATCAGGTGAAACCCGGCAAACTCTAAGGTCTCAGGGTGGAACCAAAAATACTCCGGCACTCGCCAAATATCTTGGTACAGATCTTTTTTGGTGCTCCGATCGACGCTGGCGGTGGAGTTGGAAAGCAGCTCAATCACCAGGTTGGGGTATTTGCCGCCTTCTTCCCAAATGGTCCAACTGCGGCGATCGCGGTTGTCTACCCCTAGCACCACAAACAGATCCGGGCCGCGGAAATCCCGGTGTTTAAGTTGCTGCTGGTTGTAATAGACCGTCAAGTTACCTGAGATATAAAAATTGTCGCGATCGCGCCACCAATACTTGAGCAAGCGAATCAACAGGTCAATTTGGTTGCGGTGCCAATCGGTTTCCAAGGGGGGTTCGTCGCTATCGAGGTGGGTTGGCAACGCAGCAGCCTCAGCCAGGGGTTCATCGATGGGAGATGGGGTGACATCTAGAAGAACCATGACAAAACCCTCACCAAGACTGCTTTCAGTATAGCCATGGATACAAGGTGTAGAACTGATCGGGTTGGAGAATGGCGGGCCTGGTCATGGGGAGTGATGCCTGAGGGAATCGGCCAAAAATGGTGGAATTGGGCCCCCTGTCAGCCACAGCGGCAGAGCACTATCATCCATCATGGTTGACCCCGGCTGATGTAGGGCATGATCAACGGTGACAAAGGCCCCTCGCGCCTCTACCCCATGGGTATTGAGGGCCATCAACACCTCTGTGACGTAGAGCATTTGAGACCAGGCCATGACCTCCCTGGGGAAGGCCATGGCCTTATTACTTCCTTATGGTTTAGTGGTATGGAAAGGGCAACACTCAATCTTGAGGGTTTTCTTATGGTTGCCTTACCTCAACAGCTATTCAGTAAAGCCTCAGCCTGCGGCCTCGTCTGTATTGCCTCTGAGAAAGGAGAACACCGCATTGAACCTAAGTCGATAAAGACCCAAGCATCCCCCTGGACCCTGACCTGCCAAAAGGGTGCCTGGGTGCTCATCGTTGACGGCGTCCCCCAAATTCGCTTTCAGTATGACGAGGCCCTACGCTTCCTGGATCGGTTGAGTTCTAGCTATGCTGATCCGGTTCGGCAGTCCCAGCCGGTGCTCACCCAGCCAAATCTATCGCCTTGACCGCCGCCAGGGCCTGGGTTACCACCTCCAACCCGGCCCCTGGCCGGCAAGACTGCTCCGTAAGATGCTGCTTCCACCGACGACTGCCGGGTTGACCCGTGAACAGCATCAGCAGGTGACGGGTGATTTTGTTGAGCTTTAGTCCCCTTCCCAGCCAGGTGTCTATATAGGGCAACATGGCCTCCACTACCTGCGGTCGCGATCGCCCCCAGCCCGGGGTTCCTAAAAACGCCCCATCCACCGTGGCAAATAGGTAGGGGTGGTCGTAGGCGGCCCGACCGATCATGGCGGCGTCCACCCGCCCCAAATGGTCCTGCACCTGGGGCAGGTGGGTAATGCCGCCGTTGATTTCAATCCACAGGTGGGGGAATTCCTGCTTGAGGCGGTAGACATCGTCGTAGCGCAGGGGGGGAAGGGTGCGGTTATCCTTGGGGCTGAGCCCCTGCAGCCAGGCCTTGCGGGCGTGGACGGTGAAGTGACGACAACCGGCGGCGGCTACGGTGCTGACAAAATCCACCATGTCCTCGTAGCGATCGCGATCGTCCACCCCGATCCGGTGCTTGACGCTCACCGGCAGGGGGCTAGCCGCCGCCATCGCCGCCACCGCCGCCGCCACCCGCTGGGGCTCATACATCAAACAGGCGCCAAAGTTGCCACTGCGGACCCGATCGCTGGGGCAGCCCACATTCAGGTTGATGCCATCGTAGCCAAACTCCGCCGCTAGGCGGGCGCAGCTGGCCAGACTGCTGGGGTCATCCCCCCCCACCTGCAGTACCAGAGGCTTTTCCGCCGGGGTAAAACCCAGCAGCCGCTCCCGATCGCCATGGAGAATGGCCTGGGCCGTCACCATTTCGGTATAGAACAGGGTACCCGGGGTAATCTGGCGCATGAAATAGCGATAGTGGCGATCGGTGCGGTCCATCATCGGCGCAATACTCACGGGCACCTCGATGGTCTCCTGGCCTAATCCCCCCCTTGGTTGTCCTGACACCCCTAGCCCCATCACGTCCATCCATCACCATCATTGTTGCTACCTTGAATCATGGACAGGGGCTGCACCACTGGCTTGGTGGCGAATTAGCTGCTGCACCGCCGTCAGGGTCCGGTTCAGTTCCGGGCCGCGGTAGGTGGGGTCCAGACTGAAGGCCTGTTGCTCCTGTTCTAGCATTAATACGTCTTCCCGCACCAGACGGCGCAGCACAAAACTGGCGGAGTTGGTGAATAGGGATTTGCAGAACCGTCGCACCGCCAGGGGGGTTTTATGCAACTTAGGGAAGTTTTGCAGGGAGGTAAAGTGCAGCAGGTAGGCGCGGGTATGGGTGGGGCTGACGGGGCAAAACAGACAGTAGAGCTTAAATTCCTCCCCCAGGGTGGCGACCCAATGGGGGTAGCGGTAGTACACATCCAGGGAGGCCGGGTGGCGTTGGCGCAGGGCCGGGACAATCAGTTGAATGGCAGACCAGATTTGGTCAATCCGATAGTAACTCTCGGCGTCGTAGTGGGCATGGACTTGCTCTTCATCCACGTGTAGGTCCGTCAGCACCGGGTTGGCCCAAACCTGGGCGGCACCGTGCAGGTGGCCATGGTACATATCCATCAGGTTCTCAATTAAAAAAGAGTAATGGCATTGCACATCCATGGTGGTAACGGAGCCAATAAAGTTAAGGTGCTCCCACTCCGGTACCCCCAGGGGGAGGGGTAAGCTTTCCACCGACCGATCCCCCGGGAACACCCAGATAAACCCATCCTGCTCCCGCACGGGGTAGGTGCGCAGCCGACAGGTGGGTAGCTTTTGTCGTTTTTCCAGGTAGGGCACCTGGGCACAGTGGCCCTGGGAGTCAAAGGCCCAACCATGGTAGGCACAAACCAGGTGATCCCCCCGTATCTGCCCCTCACTGAGCTTTACCTGGCGGTGGGGACAACGATCCTCCATGGCGTGGACTTGGCCCTGGCCATCTCGATAAAGCACCAGGGGCTGTTGCCAAAGGGTGACGGCCCGAGGCTTAGGCCCCACCTCTAGACTCTGGGCCACCACATACCAGTGGTTTAGATTAGGGCCCAACTGCCGCAAAGCCTGAGGACTAGCCGCCGCATTGGTGATAGCGGGGAGGGATTGGCGATCAAGGACATCCATACTTCTGACTTCTGACTTCTGACCACTGACTTCTGACCACTGACTCCTAGCGCCCGGTCCATCAGCCTAAATGTTTAAGACTCCTGCCGGGTTGACCGACAGGATCGGACGGCGCTGCACCCCCTGTTGCTGCAGGATAGCATCAGTTGTTGGCGGGGCATTGATGATCACACTCA
>CAYVMR010000215.1:0-4403 GCA_964452545.1 uncultured bacterium | reverse complement strand
ATCGACTGGCTGCCGAACGGGCTGCTGAAGCTGATCGACTGGCTGCCGAACGGGCTGCTGAAGCTGATCGACTGGCTGCCGAACGGGCTGCTGAAGCTGATCGACTGGCTGCCGAACGGGCTGCCGAAGCCGACCGTCGTGCCGCCGAAGCCGACCGTCGGCTACAACAGTTAGAAAAAGTGGCGGCTAACACCAGCCGTGAAGTCGCCGGGCTCACCACCCGCTGGGGCCAATTTGTCGAAAACCTGGTGGAGCCCGCCGTGGTGCGCCTGTTTCAAGCACGGGGCATTCAGGTGAAGGAAACCGCTCGCCGGATGACATCCAACCGGCTCGAGGCCCCCATGGAAATTGACATCTGGGCCGTAGATGGGGACGTAGCGGTGGCCATCGAGGTTAAATCTCGCCTCAGCCGGGGGGATGTGGATGACTTCCTGGATACCCTCAGCCGTTTTCGCCTGGCCTTTCCCCACTACGGCGACTACCGCATCTACGGGGCCGTCGCCGCCATTGAAATCGATCGCGGCGTCGACCGCTACGCCTACCAGCGAGGGCTGTGGGTGATTAAACAAACCGGCGACACCGTTACCCTGGCCAACGATGCAGAGTTTCAACCGCGATCGTGGTGAACCGCTGGCAGGGGTCTACAGGCTGAGACCAAAGCGAAGCGCGATCGCCTTGTCAGTTCCCTTGCTAACCAACCGCAATCGGCGGATTATCCTTGCTGCCAGGGTCAACCAACTGCTGTAGGCGATAGAGGCTGGCGTAGAGCCCGTCCTGGGCCAGTAGGGCGCTGTGACTGCCGGACTCCACCAGTTCGCCCTGCTTCAACACCAGGATGCGGTCCACATTACGAATCGTAGAAAGCCGATGGGCAATGATAATGGCGCTACGGTTAACGAGCAAGCGCTCTAGCGCATCTTGAATCATCACCTCTGTGCCCACGTCCAGATTGGAGGTGGCTTCATCCAAAACCAAGATGCCCGGATCGCGAATGGCGGCCCGGGCGAAGGCCAACAGTTGTTTCTGCCCCCCCGATAGGTTAGCCCCACGTTGACGCAACTCGGTATCATAACCCTGGGGCAGGGCGTCAATGAGGGAATGAACATTAGTTTTTCTAGCCGCATCCACCACCGCTTCCCGCGGGTAGGCTTCCCCCAGGGTAATATTGCTCTTCACATCGCCGGCAAATAAAAAACCATCCTGTAGGATTACCGCCATACGTCGCCGCAACTGCGCCTGGGGAATCTGGCGAATATCCACCCCATCCAGTAAAATCGCCCCCTGTTGAATGTCGTAAAGTCGACAGAGGAGACGAATGATAGAGCTTTTCCCTGCTCCAGTTGGCCCCACCAAGGCCACCTTTTCTCCGGGATGGATGGTAAAACTCAGATCCTTAATGACATATTCGTCGGGCTTGTAACCAAAGGTGACGTGATCGAAGCAGATTTCCGCGGCGGTTGAAGCGGCGGTAGCTGCGTAACCGGGAGGCCCGGCCAGGGCGGGGGGATTCCCCGTTTCCCCCTGGGGATCGCGTATCTCGACTGGAATATTGAGCAGGTCCGTAATCCGCTCCACCGCCGTTAGGCCAGCCTGAATGGCAGTAAACTTATCGGCAAATTGGCGCAGGGGATCAAACAGACGTTGGGCAAACAAAATAAAGGAGGCCAGCACGCCGAAGCTGACGGACTGCCGCAGAACGAGCAGTCCTCCGAGACAGAGGACACCGCCGATCGCCACCAGGGAAATCCACTCCAGGGTAGCGGAGACCGCAGAATCATAGAAAATGGTTTTATCTACGGCACTGATATAACGCTGGTTGGTGCGACGAAACAGTTCAGCATTGTAGCGTTCCCGTCGAAACAGCTGCACCACGTTAATCCCACCAATATTTTCCTGTAGGGTGGCATTTAACTCGGAGAGGTATTCGCGAGCTTTGTAGTTGGCTTTACGATACTGCTGTTGAAAGTAAATAATTACCCAGGTAACCGGCAGCAGCAGCAGCAGCAGCAGCAGGGCTAATTGCCATTGCATGGTAAACATCACCACCAACAGCACTAAAATCGAGAATAGATCGGTAATAATCCCTACGGCACCGGTGGAGAAGACATCGCCGAGGGCATCAACGTCACTGGTAATCCGGGTAACTAGCTTGCCGACGGGGGTGCGGTCAAAGAAGCGCACCGCCAGGGATAGCACATGGGTGAACAGGTCCTGGCGGATGTCCGCAGTAATCTGTTGACCCACTTCCTGGACCAGGTAGCTTTGGTAGCCATCCAATCCCAGCCGCAGCAACACCGTCAGCAGCAGCGCCATAATCAGAAGATTGAGCCCCCCCTGCAGGGTCTGGTTAGCCAAAAAGCTCATGACCGGTTCCTGACGAATCAGGGAAATCGCCTGGCCAATCAGCACCGGTTGTAGGGCATTGGCCAGGGAGAGGGGCAACAACAGCAGCAAGGGCAAGATCATTTGCTGGCGATGCTGGTAGAGGTAGGGCCAAAGACGTAGAAAGAGACGCCAATCACTACCGGCGACGGTTGCTGAATCAGTGGGGGTTACCTGGGTGATCATCGTCGTTAAGCCAGAGTATTAAGGCAGACCAGTTAGACCCATGCCTTGGGTCAGTACGCTGAGAAGAGAGCTGATCGGTCGATTTGATGTTTCGAAGGTTCGGCCAGCTCCCTTCAGCCTACCTGACCGGCTGGTTTCGGGTTAAGGGATGTCCCCAAGCCTGGGCTGGATAGGCGTTCTGCCTAACCTTCACTAACCTAGGGCTATAGCGTAGCTCTAGGACAAAGCAGACGGTGCCTTGATAGCATCCTGGCTATCCAGCACCGGACCCCCCCACGGGGTGGTTGTGGGCCTACTTAACCCCCATAAAAGTAAGCAATTTCCTTTGGTTTTAGGGGGGCAAACTCGGCGTCTAATAGCATTTGGTTGAGATCTTCTTGGCAGAAGTGCTTGGCCCCAATCCGGACAATCCGCGATCGCATGGAATTGCTGACGCCGCTGCGCTGGCGCTGCTCCTCCTTGGCCATGACGGTGTGGTAAAGGTCCAGCTTGGCCGCCGGAATCGGGGTGCCATCCAGATCAATGCCTTGGGCAATGGCAGCATCAACGGCATCGGCGCCGGTGGTGGCAGGCTGAGACATGGCAACTCCTTCCAGGTCAGGGGTAAACTACCCTGATCCTAGCAGAGTGTTTCCCCCATCCCCCACCTTTCCTAGGGTTTCTAGGGGGTGAGGCGACGCAGGAAGGCCCTCAGGCGATCGCTGCTCGGGTTACTAAACACCTGCCCCGGGGCGCCCTCCTCCTCAATCACCCCGGCGTTAAAAAACAGCACCTTGTTAGAAACCTCTTGGGCGAATTGCATTTCATGGGTGACCACCACCATGGTCATACCGTCCTCCGCCAATTGCCGCATCACCCCCAGCACCTCACCGACCAATTCTGGATCCAAGGCGCTAGTGGGCTCGTCAAAGAGGATGGCCTCGGGTTTCATGCACAGGCTCCGGGCGATGGCCACCCGTTGCTTCTGACCACCGGACAGTTGTTCCGGATAGGCCTGGGCGCGATCGCCGAGACCCACCTTATCCAGATAGTGCAGCGCCAGATCGCGACACTCCCCCTCCGGAAACTTCAGCACCTTCCGGGGCGCCAGCATCAGGTTTTGCACAACCGTCAGGTGGGGGAAGAGATTAAAATGCTGAAACACCATGCTCACCTGACTGCGCAGGTGATAGAGGGCTTGCCAGGAGAGCTTCTGGGCTGACACATCCTGCCCCATCACCTGCAGACTGCCCTGGTTAATCGTCTCCAACCGGTTCAGGCAGCGCAGAAAGGTACTCTTGCCACAGCCCGAGGGGCCAATGATAGAAACCACGTCCCCCTGCTCAAAGGCCGTAGTCACCCCCTGCAACACCGCCAGGGCATCGTAGCTTTTATGCAAATTATCACAGGCAATCACAGGCACAGAGGGGGTAGCCATGGCACAGGATCAGTAGGGGACAGGGGCAAGGCCCACCGGGGATAGGACCCCCTGGGATGGGAAAGGTAACCTCACAAAGCCCATACTCAAGAATCGCCCATAAACCAGGGAAATCTGTATTGCAAAAAACATTTATCCGGTTGCAGAGCCTATAGAGTGCTGTCAATTAATCTGGACCAAGCAATCCATGGCATCCCAACCTTCCCTGCGGTGGCTACGACGGCTGTTGATTCTGCTCAGCGCTATGACCCTGGTGATCATCCTGAGCCAGGCACCGAATCGGGCCCAGACTTCCCAGACAACCTGGGAGGTGGGGACGGAGCCCACCTTTCCTCCCTTTGAGATGAAAAATGAGGCTACGGCAGCCCTAGCCATGAATCCGGTGGAAACCATGCGCTATGTTATCTTTCCCCAGGCC
>CAYVMR010000214.1:0-4447 GCA_964452545.1 uncultured bacterium | reverse complement strand
CCACCAAGACAATCGGCATCGGATCAGCTTTGCCGGTTTGGATCAAGGTGAGGGATTCAAAGGCCTCATCCTGAGTGCCAAATCCGCCAGGGAATAGGGCCAGGGCATCACTTTCCCGTAGGAAGAAAAGCTTACGAGTAAAGAAGTACTTGAAGTTGATTAACTTGGCGTTGCCCGCCATTACCGGGTTAGCCCCCTGTTCAAAGGGCAGTTGAATATTGAGACCAAAGGATTGATCATGGCCAGCTCCCAGATTGCCCGCCTCCATAATGCCGCCCCCGGCCCCCGTCATCACCATGAAGCCAGCCTGGGTAATCTGGTGGGCAAACTGCTTGGCTAACTGATAATCGGGATGGTTAGCCGCCATACGAGCGGAGCCGAAAATTGTAATTTTACGAATATGGCGGTAAGGATAGAAGGTTTGAAAGCCCTGTTCCATATCTAGGAGGGCATAGTTGAGGATCTTCCAATCCAGGCGATCGGCCTCCCGTCCCATCATGCGCAAAATAGTTTCTAATATCTGACGAATCAGCTTGCCATGCTCCATCGAGGGAAGATGCTCAAGCAAGGCGATTAGATCAGCTTGAATGTGGGGCGGCAAGTTAGACAGATAGGAGACCATAAACGCCTTTGAGTGGCAGCATCCTAATTTTATCTACAATTAGAGCCGCCTTTCTCGCCTCTACCCCCATGGCCGTAGCCTGGCCAAACTCCCATGCGTTCAGCCAGGCTAACAGGAACCACTAGAACACCCCCCGTAAGCAGGGATCGGAGGAGCTTAGTGACCTGAGCTCAATCCACAGGTCTCACCGTGGCAATCTCAGTCAAGCAGGGCAACCCAGATCTAGCTTAAACAGATCAACTCTGTGCTAAAAATTCTGGCCAAGCGATAGTTAGCCCCAATCTAGACGCTCATCACCGTCCCCTCGGTTCAATCGCAACCGGAAAAACCACCCGGATAGGTAGAGCGGGTTCTAAGCAAAAGAGCACCCATCCTGTTAGGGCGGGTGGAAGCCAATAGTCTAATGAACTGAGCTATTTTGGATCCTGAGAGGCCAAATGCTTTTCTAGGGTAGTCGCAAGGGTCGTTTTGGGTACGGCCCCGACCACCATATCAACCCGCTGACCATCTTTAAATATCATTAAGGTGGGAATACTCCGAATACCATACTGGCTGGCGACACCACTATTTTCGTCAGTATTAACCTTAACGACCTTGACCTTACCCAAGTATTGCTCAGCAATTTCTTCAACCACGGGCGCCACCATGCGACAGGGCCCGCACCAGGGCGCCCAGAAATCTACCAAAACGGGCGTTTTACTTTCTAGTACTTCTTGCTTAAACGTAGAGTCTGTAACCTCAGCGGCTGCCATGCCTAGTATTCCTTGCTTAAACACACGCAATTTTACCATAGCCAAAAAAACGTCATTTGGGCCGATCAGCAACAGATTGAGACATAGTTAACGAGTTGTCCCCTAAAAAAAGCGCCTGAGTTGATTAACTCAGGCGAAATGTGGTGTGAGGAGTGAACGGAAACTTTCGTCTCCGCCTTTTTCCATTCTACAGTGGACGATCTGAAATCTGCCACCCTGGCGCTACCTTGATAAAAGCTTTAATGTTAGCGGCGTAATAATCATGACTACCTATCGCTGAAGTATAACCGTAGCCAGTTGAAACGGGGCGGATCTCAGCCCTCGGCGTGAGAGAGATGGCAGGCTTAAACGCGGTTTGGCTAAGGAATTCATTTAAGTTTACCAAACTGTCGTCGTCGAAGCCTCAGGCAAACCAAGCACGGCCAGATCCAACAGATCCAACCCTTAGTTGAACCGACCCATCAAATCCTAAGCGCTTTAGCCAAAATTATAAATTTTGGCGTGGGTTAAAGGTTTCTACTTGCCGCAGTTCCTGGTAAATCGCCTTTTCCCGATCGCTGAGGCGAGGCGGCACCACCACCTCCAACTCCAACAGGAGATCACCCCGCTGGTCCTGGCCGACCGGATAGCCCCGGCCCACCAGACGAACCAGTTGTCCGGTCTGAGCCCCCTGGGGTAAGGTGGTACGGAGGGGGCCCTCTAGGGTAGGCACCTCAATGGTACTGCCCAAGGCCGCCTCACTAGGGGTGATGGGCAACCGGCAAAATATATCACTGCCCTGCAACTGGAAATAGGGATGGGGTTCCACCTCAATTCTCAGGTAAAGGTTACCGCCGCCGATCCCTTGACCACGGAGACGGATACGCTGACCGGTTACCATGCCAGCGGGCATATTCACCTCCAGGGAACGACCATCCTCCAAACGGATACGCTCTCGACCTCCCTGGAAGGCTTTTTCTAAAGGAATGGTCAAATTAGCTTCCGCATCTCGACGGCGACGATCAGCGCCACTGCGAGCCTGCCCCTGGGGAGACTGGTCATAGTCAGTTGCCCCTCCATAGGACACGCGACTTGGCTGTCGATTGAGCAGTTGATCAACAAAGCTATTGAAGTCCAAAAACTGACTAAAGTTAAAGTCCTCCAAGGAGAGTCGACCGCCAGTCCGTTCCTCAGAAATGACCGGATTGCCTTCGTAGCCAGACGCAGCGGTAAACCCCCGCTGTCGCCAGTACTGACTAAACTTTTCATATTGGGCCCGTCGCTCCTGGTCGGAGAGCACTTCATAGGCTTCTCCTAACAGCTTAAATTGCTCTTCAGCGGCGCGATCACCGGGGTTCAAGTCCGGGTGGTACTGACGAGCCAGTTTTCGATAGGCCTGCTTGATTTCTAGAACATCAGCTTCCCTGGAAACTCCCAGAATCTCGTAATAGTTCCGAAAGTTTTGCATATCTAGTACTTGCTATGAGTTCCCTGAGAGAGTCCCACCAAGAGATCGTCGCTAATCCCTGACCTGGAGGCAATAATAGCTCTACCGCCAAGCCTTGAGCCGCCCAGCCATCTCCTGCCGCAGGGGATAAAACCTAAATCAGAAATCAGCCAGGTTAGGGTGAATAGATTTAGTTATCCCAATTGCTATCGTAGTCAGACTCGGGCTGGCGTGGTCGGCGACGGGGTGGGGGGGCATCATCCCAGAGATCTTCAACCGGTCCGTTCCCAACGGGGGGTTGATCCCAGGGATCACTGTCCCACTTGGGGTTGCTAGCCAGGCCCGGTGAGCTCCTATTGGCGGATGGGGTAGACGCGGGGTCGTAGTCTCGATTGACCTGCCCTGACCGAGGAGTAGAACGCTTTGACTCAGGATTAGCGGTATAGGGAGGTTGGTCATACCCTGAGACCGCGTCACCAGGGTAATGTTCAACCCCCTGATTGGGGGTTGAGTAACCTGAGTAACCATAACCAGGATTGCGATCATAGGGAGAGTTGCCATAGGCTGGCTGACGGTCCCTGGGGTTACCATAGTCTTGACGACCATAGCCCTGATCAGGGAAATCCTGGGGACGATTATCGTAGGCGGACTGACCGTAGTTACTCCGGTCATAATCACGATCACCGTAGGGCGAGGACGATCCATAGCCAGGGGATTGATAGAAAGGGGGTGAATTCCCCCGACTGCGGTTATCGTAGTCCCAATCCTCATCCCAACTACCCCAGGAGGATGGGCCAGGGTAGCCATAGTTGGGGCGAGGCTCCAGGTCATCATCAAAGGAAAAGGTTTTTCTAAGGGTGTTACCAATCTGGCCCAGGATACCCCCCTCAGGTTGATCCTCCGCCTCGTAAAGATAGGCTTCTCGGTTTAGATCGTAAAGTTCATCCTGAAGGTCGACCTGGGTCATATCGATGCCCCGTTCATCTCCCTGTTCCAAGTGATCGCGTAGTTCCTGGACCAGTGCTTCAATACGACGGCGACGATCGCGACCAAACTGCATACCAAAGTCTAAGGCTACCTCCCGCAGAAGGCGCTCTGCCTGAAAAGTCAGCGCCTCCGCTCGGTTACGCTTTTCTACCCGTTCACGCTGCAGGCGATCGGTTTCAGCGTATTCCTCCGCCTCCTGGATCATGCGCTGTACTTCACTTTCCTCCAGGTTGGTGGCCCCCTGCACCGTCAGGCTCTGTTCCCTGCCTGTGGTTTTATCCATGGCGGACACCTGCAAAATACCATTGGCATCGATATCAAAGGAGACCAACACCTGGGGTACCCCGCGGGGGGCAGGGGGAATGCCCATTAATTTGAACCGCCCCAGGGACTTGTTATCAGCGGCCATTTCCCGCTCTCCCTGCAGGACATGCACCTCTACCGAGGTTTGATTATTTTCAGAGGTGGAAAAAATATCGGAACGGCGGACTGGAATGGTGGTGTTACGAGGAATCACCTTCTTCATCACCCCACCGATGGTCTCCAGCCCCAAGGACAGAGAGGTGACATCGAGTAGCATAATATCCTGCACCTCCTGGGTGAGGATGCCGGCTTGAATCGCCGCCCCTACCGCCACCGCCTCATCGGGATTGACGTTTT
>CAYVMR010000213.1:0-4451 GCA_964452545.1 uncultured bacterium | reverse complement strand
TAAACGTAAACTCCCCTGGCGCTATAAATGGCCCACCGCCACCCACGATGAAGTTCTAGCTCGTCTGCTGGAATTAAATCAACAGCGCTACCGGGAAGAGAAACGGGGTCATAAAGCCGCCCCCAGGACCTCTACCCAACCTTCCCCTGATACCCCCAGTATTCCTGGACTGGAGCTAGAGGAATGAACCCCGACCTGGCCTTGTTGACCGATCATTTTTCCAGGATATGAACCATGTTTGATGTTAAGACCTCCGAACAAGCTAGAAAACTTGCCCAAAAATCAGTCTGGATCACAGGCCTGCTCGCCGTCTTTTTCACCCCCGCCGCCTACCTGTACACCGACCGAAAGAAAATTGCCCTGATTACCTTGTTCATCTGGTTACCCTTGATCTTGAGCGAAGCAGACGATGGCCCCCTCAATACCCTGTTGGGCTTTTTAATCATTGGAGCCACCATTGAAAACGTTGTCACCGTCCTCAAGGCCAAGGAGATAGCTAAAGGGCTGGGGACTACAAGCGATCCTAGCGAAGACTTTAGCGATCTGGCCGTCACCCTGCTCAAACTGGCCCAGGAGAAAGGGGAAATGACCATGGCTGATTGTGTCCTCAAAACTGGCAAGCAACCAGAGGAGCTGAAGAAAACCCTATTTCAACTGGAAGGTCAAGACCTGCTGAGAACTGGGAACCGGGAGAGGGATGGAGCCGTTGTCTACAGAATTGTCTAGAACCCGACCCCAGCTAAACCTACCGATTACCTGATTTGGAGACTATAGAATGCCTTATTTTGACAGCGGTTAGCCCCCAGCCAAACTATCCATAAAACTATTCATCTACCCAATATTTAAGCTAACAACCCAGGGCGCTTCGACCCCATTACCCCTTAGAAAATCGCTATAGAACCTGGCTTTTTATCCTGATTATCATCACCCCTAAATACTGGCCTTGGCCAGGGAGTCACCCAGCCAACTCCCTGCCCCCTGGCCGCCCATAAGGACCCTACACCATGACCACCTCCGCTGAAATCCGCTCAACCCTGGTGGATGCCCTCCACCTTGATCTGGTGGGCCCTGGCCCCGATGACACCGAACATGCTAAGGAAACCCTTGACCAGGCCCCGTCTAAGTGGTACCTAACCGGCTTTTTAGCCCCCTTTGAAGCACCCCTGGAGCTGCGCTCTGATGACGATGCCGATGATGATATTCCCGAAGAAATAGCCCAGAGCGATCGCAGCGAAGATAGCGCCAACCCCGACCGCTCCGCCGCCCGTAAGGCCCTATTCCCCGCCTCCATGGGCCTGAGCTTCTTGCTGCCCAGCAAAACAACTACGGTCACCGCCACCGTTACCTGGGGTGATTACATCCCGCTCTTTCCCAAGTCTGAAGAGTTAGGGGAGGAGGGAGAAGAACCGAAAAAAGGCCGTAAACCTCGCAAAAAGCCTGTTGGCTGGAAACGGGTGCCCCACCAGGCGGTGATTTCCATCCCCATTCAGATCAACTCAGAACCGGAAGCGATCGAGGTTAGCGATAGCAATGGCCTTAACCTGGTGATGATTTGTCGCCCGGTCTACACGACCCACCTCCCCGATGGCACCAAGTCGGTCTCTATCTTCCTGGTCAACTACCGAAAGTTTATACAACAGGAAAAACGGGACGCCAGCTATGCCTTTCAAACCCGACTTCAGATCAACTGCGAGGAGGGATTTGTCCCCCGGGTTGACCCCCGTGGCAACGACACCGACGACAAGGATGAACGGGTCGCCGCCCTGCAGTACCGTAACGACTACGAATTTGCCGTCGGCCATAATACCTCCGCCCTGGCCCATGATGTCGTGGGGCAGCGCTGCCATGAAATCTGCACCACCTGGATACCCACCGCCGAGGTACCCAGGGTCGAACCGGCTAAGCTAGAGAACGTCCAGCTCGGCATGGAGGCCCTGGCCGCCGCCCCCGATGCCGCCACTATCCGTGGCATGCTGGGCCCCATCGTCACCGGCTATCGCGCCTGGATCACCAGCCAGCAAGCCGTGGCGATCCATTCCCAAGCGGCCACTGATACGGCCCGTATCTTGATGGACCAGGCCAACCACGCCTGCGATCGGATTGAGGCAGGCCTTAAGGCCCTGGAGGACCCTCAGATCCTGGAGGCCTTCAAGCTAATGAACCGGGTGATCGCCATCGGTCGGCGGCGACAGCTTGGCCAGGAGCGGAACCAACCGCCAGAGAGTTGTGAAGCCCCCATTTGGCGACCCTTCCAGTTAGCCTTTATTCTGCTCAACCTGGTGGGACTGGCCAAGCCAGAGTCCCCTGATCGGGAGGTGGTAGACCTGCTGTTCTTCCCCACCGGTGGGGGTAAGACCGAAGCTTACCTGGGCCTGGCCGCCTTCATCTTGATCCTGCGGCGACTTAAGCACCCAGGCATCGAATCGGCTGGGGTCAGCGTCTTGATGCGCTATACCCTGCGCCTGCTCACCCTGGACCAGCTAGAACGGGCATCTCGATTGATCTGTGCCCTGGAACTAGAACGACAAAAGGCACCCCATAAACTGGGCGAATGGCCCTTTGAAATCGGTCTTTGGGTGGGTCAAACCACCACCTCTAACCGTATGGGTAAACGGGGCGACAAGAAAACAGACACCGCCCGCCAACGCACCCTGGCCTACAAACGGGATAGTAAGAGTAAACCCCTGCCCGTTCCCCTGGAAAAGTGCCCCTGGTGTGGCAGTAAGTTTACCACCAACTCCTTCCAACTGCTGCCGAATGAGGATGCCCCCAAGGATTTGAGGATCCTATGTGTTAGCCGCAGCTGTGACTTTAGAAATCAGAACCCCCTGCCCATTCTGGTCGTAGATGAACCGATCTATCGCCGCCTACCCTGTTTCATGATCGCCACGGTGGATAAATTTGCCGGCCTACCCTGGGTGGGTCAAACCACTAACCTATTTGGACGGGTCACCCATTACGAGGAAAAGGAGGGCTTCTACGGGCCGGGGGATGCCACCAAAGCCGGTCGCCCCCTGGGCCACTACCTACCACCCCCTGATCTGATTATTCAAGACGAATTGCACCTGATCTCCGGCCCCCTGGGGACCATGGTGGGGCTCTATGAAACCGCCATTGACGCCCTCTGTAGCCATGGCGAGAATGGTCGCACCATCCGCCCTAAGGTGATTGCCTCCACCGCCACCGTCCGTCGTGCTGAGCGGCAAATCCAGGCCCTATTTGGCCGTAGCCAGGTGGACATTTTCCCGCCCCCCGGCCCCGACCGCCATGATTCCTACTTTGCCAAAACCGATTTTAATAACCCCCGTCGCCTTTACGTCGGTCTAGCAGCCCAGGGCCGTAGCCTCAAGGTGGTGATGTTGAAGACCTACCTACCTCTGTTAGCCGCCGCCCAGAAGCAATGGGAGGAGGCGGGGGGTAAACGGAACCAGACCAACCCGGCGGACCCCTACATGACCCTGGTGGGCTACTTTAACTCCCTCCGGGAACTGGGGGGCAGTCGCCGGATTGTTGAGGATGAAATTAACTCCGGCCTGTCTCGCTATGATCAGCGGCGGCGGCAGGGGGAGTTGGTAGGCCCCTTTGCCAAGCGCAAGATTGACGAAGACCCCGAGGAACTCACCTCACGGGTGGCTACCACCAAAGTCGCCAATACTAAACGTCGCCTGGCCCTTCCCTTCCACGATGAAGAGCGGGTTGATGTCGCCCTGGCCACCAATATGATTTCCGTGGGGTTGGACATTGTTCGCCTGGGGCTGATGGTGGTGCTGGGCCAACCCAAGACCGCCGCTGAATATATCCAGTCCACCAGCCGGGTGGGCCGGGATGCTGAGCGCCCTGGTTTAGTGGTCACCCTATTGAATGTCCATCGCCCCCGCGATCGCTCCCATTATGAACGCTTCCAGGCCTGGCACCGGAGCTTTTACCGTGCCGTCGAAGCCACCAGCGTTACCCCCTTTTCCGCCCGGGCCCTGGACCGCGGCCTAGCCGGCGTTACCGTCGCCCTGGCTCGCCTGGGTGTTCCTGACATGACCAGCCCCCTGGGGGCCTCTAACATCAGAGACCAGCGAGGGGCGGTGGAAGCCACCCTGGAGGCGATCGCCCGCCGGGCCGAGGGCCACAGCCCCGATCTGAACGCCGACACCGCCGAGGATCTGAGGACCAGTGTGCGGGCCCAGGTGATAGACCTGCTGGATACCTGGGAGCGCATTTTAGAGCGGGACCAGCGCCTGCAGTACCAGAAGGAAACGGAACTGGCCACCTCCCTGCTGGTGGATCCCCTGGATCCTGATGCTAATCAGAAACGCATCGATGAACAAAAGTTTAAAGCCCAGCGCAGCCTGCGAGATGTAGAAGCCACCGTCAACCTTTGGATTCGTGACCCCCATACCCATGAGAGCCTGGAGGAGGAAAACCTATGAGTAAATCCACCGGAAAGACCATCAAACCCC
>CAYVMR010000212.1:0-4466 GCA_964452545.1 uncultured bacterium | reverse complement strand
TAGCCGAGTTGGTGGGGCTCAGCCCCCTGGAGCTAGACCGGGGGTTTCACCAGACCACCGGTATGCCCCTGCAGCACTACCTGCAGCAGCGGTATCAAGCCCGAGCCCACCAGCTGCTTAGCCGCCTGATGGCAGACAGCGTCAACCCTCCCCCCAGCGATCGCCCAACCGCTGCCCAGGGCCCAGACCTTAGCCCAACCCTGGCAACATCACGGCTCTTGCGACGACTTAATCACCGGGTGTTGACCGAAACTGGTACGTCATTAAGTAATAACCAGTTTAGAGTGCTGTCCGGCGCCCTAGAGGGTCGGAGCTACCGCCAAATCGCTCAGGAAGCCCGGGTTTCCGACGCTTACCTGAAGAAGGTGGCCGCCGACCTATGGCAATGGTTATCCCCTATCCTGGGTCAACCTATCCGTAAATCCAATCTTCGGACTGTCCTGGAATCTATGCTAGATTAGCAGTTACTATGTATTATCAGATTTCCTGTATATTCAAATACAGTTTGGCGAAGCAATGACGGATGGAAAGTCTCCTCTCCTGATTAATCCTGGTCTGGCTCCTGGACTCCGCCCCATCCTGTCTCGGTCCCCCACGGTGACCAACTGGAGTCCCCAGGAAAACCGAGTGGTGATGATGGACTATGAAAACCTCGCCCCCTCTAGTACGCCAGAGTACGTTCCCCTGGGGCATCACCTGTTTTCCGTGGTTAGCCAACCCCGGTGGGTTGATTTCGAGGTGGACCTGGGTCGGCAGCGTCCAGTCCAAATCCAGCACGGCTACGGTTCTACCTTTTTCTGCCCGGCGGGGGTATCCCATCAGGCGGCCTGGCATCAACCCCTCTGCAACACGGTGTTTTGTATCAATGAGGGGTTTGTCAATCAACTGGCGGCGGAGATGATCCCTAGCCATGGGCTGGAGTTTATCCCTCGCCCCCTTATCCATGACCCCCATCTTTACCATCTGGCTATGGCCCTGAAGGTGGAACTCAAAACCGCCCCCCCGGCTCACCTTCACCTATCCTATGACCACTTGATGGCGGCTCTGGTGATGTATCTGGTGAAGCATTACACCAGTCGGAGCCTCCCCCTGGTGGACCCAGGGGAGTTAGATGGCCGGCGTCTACAGCGGCTACTCGAGTATATTGAGCTGCACCTGCACCAGCCGATCGACCTGACCGCCATTGCTCAGGAGCTAGCCATGGGAGAACTAACCCTTTGCTGGGCCTTTCTGAATCGCATGGGTCGCTCCCTTTATCAATACGTGGCAGAACAACGGCGGCAGCGGGCCCAGTTACTGGTGGGGGTGGGTTGTCTGCCCTTGACACAGATCGCCAATTATTGCGGATATCCCAGTGTTGTCGCCATGCAAGCCCAACTAGGGAGTAAGGCTTGAAGCGTGGGGGGCTGGCGGTCTACTCATTTAGTATTTTAAGGTGGCTGGTGCGATAGGTAGGGGGGAGATGATCTCTTAAATGTTGAACCTTGATACCCTGCTAGTGTGCTTCCGTTGGGACAAAGGCTTCTGGCCGCTGCCAAAAGATTAAGATCACGCATCCATGGCCCCAAGGCTTTAAAGTTCAACGGAGAGGGAGGGATTCGAACCCTCGTTGAGTTTGACCTCAAAACAGATTTCGAGTCTGCCGCATTCAACCGCTCTGCCACCTCTCCAGGTGAATTTATTTTAACCTCTGACTGCTCCTTACCCGCGGCAATCTTGACCCAGAAATCAAGATTGCCGCGGATCAGCAACCTATAGGGCCAGGAGTTGATCTAGGGCTGAGATGGCCTCGCAGGGAGCCCCCCCAGTGGGGTAGGAGGCCGGTAGGGATCGCAGGGAGGGGACCGTCACCGCCTCCCCCATGCCAGGGGGGCGGCCATGGAGGTAGTCATCACAGTAGCGACGGAAAACCGCTTCCACCGCCGCCCGGGCATTTTTCAACCCCCATTCCTGGGCAATGTGATTGGCCTTTTCTAACACATCTTGACTGAGTCTTACTTTGTTGTCATGCATAGCTGGGTATCCTGGGTCATCAAAAATAAACCGCGTACATTAGCAAACTGAGGGTCCCCCATCACCGCAAATAGGGGATGGCCCTGGAGCCGCTCCGCAATTAGGTGGGAGCCGCCGCCAGTGACCAGAAACCGCGTGACTCGTGGCATGTAGGGGGTATATTGGGCCTTGACCGTTTGAAAGATGCCCTTAAACCAGGGATCCAGGTATTCATCCAACCAGTCCTTCCAGGCCAGGCCGGTGTCGGCGTAGACGTGATCCACCCGGAAGCCATCCATGACGATGCACGGGTCGGCACTGTTGCCCAGGTGATCGGTGAGGCGGCGATCGAAGCTGATAGCAGTGGCCAGTTCGTAGGTACCGCCTCGATCCATGATGTTTTCGTCGATCACCTCGCCGGCCGCGTCCACCAGACGGGTTAACCAGGTGCCACCCCCAATGTCAATCACAATGGTGTAGCCATTGCCAGGAATTAAACCCTGCTCCTTAGCGTAATGGTAGGCCCCCATGCCCTCCCGCTCCACCTGGACTGAGGCCACCGTCACCCGAAAGGGAACCCCATTGCGGGTAAACTCGTGTAGCCCCAGGAGTTGCTCCTGGATGGCCTCACCATGGCGACCTGGGTCGGGGGTGGACACCAGTAGGTTGAGATTATAGTCGGCGATTTCCTCCCCTAGGGGCTCCAGACAGGCGTAGAGGTGCAGGCGGGCGAGCTCCACCTTATTTTCAATCACCGTTTGCTGTTGGCGTCGGTATTTGTAAGACTGGGCGCCAAAGTGGAAGCGCCGGCCATCGGACAACTCAATCAGGGGAGAGGCGGAGGAGTAGCTAACCGCATCGCGCCCCTGGGGGAGCTGGTAACGCACCGATCGAATGGCCTTGGGATGGCCGTCACCGCCATAGAACTTGAGGTCATAGTTGCCGGCATCAAGGGCCAGCACCGGGCAGGTGGCGGAGACGACCGGGGTAACCCTGCCCTTGGCGACAGTGCTGGAGCGGCCCGATCTAGCCTTAGGGGTAGAACTGGTGGTGGTCATGGCAGATTGGTGATGAGAGGACGGAACAGGGACAGACAGGGAACCATCTGTCCCCATGGGTGCACAGATGAGTACATGTGAACTGATAGTAATGCATCCGTACTGTTATGGCAAGGGGGAGTATGGCCTGGTGCTACGCGGCGTAAATTTGGTGGCCCTTCAAGCGGGGGGCGGGAGTGGGAAGCCAGGAGCCAGGAGAGGTAGGTGGATTGATGCCAGGACCTAGCGGTGTTCTCTCACCCTTAAGGAGGCTAAAGGAGACTAATTGAGGGAAGCAGGAGGGGCGGGGGGAGATTATGGCTCAATCGAATCTTCTATAGACTAATGGCTTTCAGCGATTAACCCTGTTCTAAGAGTTCTAGCTAAAGTCTTGGCTATTACAAGTTAGGCCTAGCGGTGTATTCCCTTCGACTCTTGCGATATGGTGGGGGGTAGGTGTTGTTATGTCCTGTTGCCCCCATGACTCTGGTTCAGCCCTCCTCCTCCCAGCCCCACCACAAAGCCCGGGCGCTGCGCCCGGGTGTCCCCCGTCCGGCTAAGCAGCTTTGCAGTGAGTGCGGCTTTTGCGATACCTACTACATCCACTACGTGAGGGAGGCCTGTGCCTTTCTGAACCAACAGTTTCCCCAGTTGGAGGAACAGAGCCATGGCCGGCCCCGACAACTGGAGTCAGACTCGGAGGTTTATTTTGGAGTTCACCAGGGGATGGTGGCGGCCCGTAAACGGGAGCCGATTGCCGGTGCCCAGTGGACGGGTATTGTCACCACCATCGCCACCACCCTGCTCACCCAGGGCCTGGTGGAGGGGGTGGTATGTGTGCAAAATAGTGAGACCGATCGCTTCCAGCCCCAGCCCATACTGGCGACCACACCGGCGGAAATTTTAGCGGCGCGGGTGAATAAACCCACCCTCTCCCCCAACCTGTCTGTGTTGGAGCAGGTGGAGCGTTCCGGTCTCAAGCGCTTGCTGGTGATTGGGGTGGGGTGTCAGATCCAGGCCCTGCGAGCGGTGCAGGATAAGCTGGGGCTGGAGCAGTTGTACGTCTTGGGCACCCCCTGTGTAGATAATGTCAACCGGGCTGGGTTGCAACGGTTTTTGGAAACCACCAGTCGCTCCCCCGAGACGGTGGTGCACTATGAGTTTATGCAGGACTTTCGGGTGCACTTTAGGCACGAGGATGGGTCCACGGAAACGGTGCCCTTCTTTGGTCTAAAAACCAACCAGTTGAAGGATGTCTTTGCCCCCTCTTGCATGAGTTGTTTTGACTACGTGAATGGTCTGGCGGATCTGGTGGTGGGCTACATGGGGGCGCCCTTTGGCTGGCAATGGATTGTGGTGCGCAACCCCCGCGGTCAGGCCATGCTAGATCTGGTGCTGGACCAGCTAGAAACCCAGCCAGTGGAGAGCCAGGGCGAT
>CAYVMR010000211.1:0-4472 GCA_964452545.1 uncultured bacterium | reverse complement strand
CCCTGCGCCTGGACGCCATCCACGCCCTCTACGATCACAGCGCCCTGCCCCTGCTGGCGGAACTCCAAACCCTAGTCCAGGAACGGGCAGCCCGGCGGGGCTACCCCTGCTACCTAATTGCCGAGAGTGACCTGAACGATGCCCGCATCATTACTCCGGCGGCCCAGGGGGGCTACGGCCTGGATGCCCAGTGGAGTGATGACCTGCACCATAGCCTCCATAGCCTGCTGACCGGCGAAGCCGAGGGCTACTATCAGGATTTTGGCGACCTCGATCAACTGGCCAAGGCCCTGCGCCAGGGGTTTGTCTACGATGGCCTTTACTCCCCCTATCGGGATCGTCGCCATGGCAACGATCCCCGCCAGCGATCGCCCCATCAGTTTGTGGTCTACGGCCAAAATCATGATCAGGTGGGCAACCGCCGGTTGGGCGATCGGCTCAGCACCCTGGTGGGTTGGGAAGGACTCAAACTAGCGGCAGCGACGGTGATCCTATCCGCCAACCTGCCCCTACTGTTTATGGGGGAGGAGTACGGCGAAACCGCCCCCTTCCTCTATTTCGTTGATCACGGCGATCCAGATCTGCTGGAGGCGGTGCGCCAGGGACGGCAACGGGAGTTTGCGGAGTTTCACGGGCTTGCCCCGTCGCCGGACCCGGCTAGCCCGGAGACCTTCCGCCGCTGCCAACTGCACTGGGAAACCCGGCAGCAGGGCCAGGGTGGGGTACTGTGGCGCTTCTACCAAACCCTGCTGAGGCTGCGATCGCAGCTGATTACCGCCACCCCCAGTCCACCCCAACCCTACCCCAGGGCCCAAACCACGAGCCCTGGGGGCCTGATTCGCTGGCAACCCAGGCCGGCCATACTGCTCCTGATCAATGTTCAACCCGAGGTAGTGTCCGATCAGCCCGTCCTTGACGGGCCGTGGGAGCAACAGTTAGACTCTGCCGATGCCCTATGGCTAGGTCCCGGCAGCCGTTGCCCTGAGCTCTTAGCTCCTGGCACCGAATTATCCCTCTGGCCCCAAAGTATGGTCGTCTACCGACGGCTAGAGAACCCGGCCTGACAGCCCCCCGGCTGGCAACCCCATTCCTTGCCCCCCTATACCCCTTCAATCCATGGTGATTTTAATCGTCGAAGATGAAACCGAGATTGCCAGCCTGATTCAGCTTTACCTGGAAAAGGAGGGGTTTACCTGCCAAGTCTGTGAAGATGGGGAAACCGCCCTCCATTACCAACAAACCCTCCACCCGGACGTGATTATCCTGGACTGGATGATCCCTAAGCTGGATGGGCTGGAGGTGTGTAGCCGGATTCGCCAGCATCCTGGCGCCAAGGACCCCTACATTTTAATGCTAACCGCCCGGGGAGAGGAGATCGATCGCATCATCGGCCTTTCGACCGGGGCCGATGACTACCTGGTGAAACCCTTTAGCCCCAGGGAATTGGTCGCCCGGGTGCGGGCCCTGCTGCGGCGCAACCTGCGCCATGGTGGGGAAGTGCCTGACCCAACCTACCAAACCCCCCACTTTACCCTTGACTTGACCCGTCGTGTCGCCCAGCGCCAGGGCAGCCAAGGCCCAGGCGAACCTCTGGATCTAACCCCCCTAGAGTTTGACCTGCTAGCCACGTTCATGAGCCATCCAGGGCGGGTCTGGAGCCGACAACATCTGATTGAAAAACTCTGGGGCAATGATTTCTTTGGCGATGAACGGGTGGTCGACACCCACATCGCCCGGCTGCGCAAGAAAATCGAGCCTGACTCAACCCAGCCCAGTTACATCAAAACCGTTACCGGTGTGGGCTACCGGTTTGAAGATGACACCGCCCGGTAGCAGGGGGCGAGGGGTCAGTAATCAAGGTTCAGTGATCAGGAGACCTCTGGCTCGAGGCGCCTACCCATACCTGAGTTCGACAAGGATTCAGAGCGCTGCAAGAAAGGCTGAGGGGTTACGCTTAAAGTATTGAATCCTAAGCACCTCAGCCATGCCTGTAAGTCTAGCGCGCCTCGACCTGACCCAAATCTTCTGCGACGTTGACGACGTCTACCGCGAATTTGAGCAGTTGGGTGAACGAGCTGTTCGCCGGCTGCCGGGGAGGCGAAATGGTTATGACTCAGGTCCGGATCGGCAGGATGGGCACGCTTCGCTTTGCCCATCGGTTTGCAGTGTAAAGATTTAACACAGGTCAAGCCCTCCCTGTAGCGGAACCCGCTCAGAGAGAGCTTTACGGAAGATGTTAGGAAACTATTACAAAACCCATGGGTTGTTGACCATGGGCAGAAAATAGTAAAATTAGTTACAGAAATAAATATCACCACGTTCACTCAGGGTATCTGGTTCACCGACCCTGGACGGAAGTAAGGAGATGGCCTCCTGAAGGAACGCGCCAAGGCGCCATGGCCTCAAATGCTCTGATTTTGCTCACACAGGAGTCACTCTAATGAAATTAACCTACCGCGGCATCGACTACGAACATACCTCTCCCTCCCTCGAGGTCAAGGAAAGTGAAATCACCGGTTGCTACCGGGGTCGTCCCGTCCATTTTGCCTACACGACCCATGTTTCCGTCCCCCAACCGGTGGCGGACCTCACCTACCGGGGGGTCCATTACAGCACCACGCGCGACGGAGCAAGACAAACCGCCATCTCCTCACCAACCCCAATGCAAACCGCCGATCAATCCCCCCACCGCGTTCGCCGTCAAGCCCTGCTCCAGGCGGCGGAAAACCATCATCGCAATATCCAGCGATCACTAGAGCATCGCCTCATGGTGGCCCGATCCCAGGGTAACCAATGGTTAGTTCAGCAGCTGGAAGCAGAATTACACCAGTCCGCCTAAAAGCAGGCTCGACAATCTGCCTTAAAAAAGCACCCCGGCCGGGGTGCTTTTTTTAAGGGACTAGATAGACCAGCCATCAAGCTTTTAGCCATGGACCTAACGAAACTGAGCCCCTCGATAACGCATTTGCTTCTTCAGAAGGACTTTCTGGGCAAAATTGGGCATATCACCTTGATGTCCCATCAGAATCACAGAATCCCCCTTAATCAGATAGGTATGACGATTGGGATGAATCATTACCTCCCCATCAGCCCGGCGCAGAGCCACAATAATAAAGGTGCCCTGCCCCCGCAACTCAATGTCCCCAATGGTGCCGCCAACCAGGGAAGAGTCATCGTCAATGACCAGTTCACTGAGCTGAATATCCAACTCGGCTAAGAACTCATTCAACCCGTGATGGCCATCGGTTTGGGCTAAGAAGTCCACCGCTGAGGGATTGGTGATCAAATGGGCTACCCGCAGGGCACTGATGGTGGCCGGCAAGACCACATGATTGGCCCCCGCCAACCGCAGTTTTTTCTCCGTGGAGGGCATTTCCCCCCGAGCTAAAATCATCAAGGCTGGATTCAGTTCTCGCGCCGTCAGGGTGATAAACACGTTCGCCGCATCACTGGGCAAGACGGTGGCTAGGGAGCGGGCCCGCATCACCCCAACCGCCTCCAAAACCCCTTCATCGGTGGCGTTGCCCTGATACACCAGATAGCCCTCTTCCCGAGCCATGGTAATCCGTTCAGAATCGTTATCAACAATGATAAAAAGCTGGCGGTCAGCCTTTAACCGATGGGCGACTAATTGGCCAATGCGGCCAAAACCACAAACAATAACGTGCTTGTCAAGACGTTCAATTTCCTGGGTCATACGCTTTAAATTGAGGGCACGACGAATTTCCCCTTCGGTAATTAACTGCACCAGGCCTGAAACAATATAGGCTACGGCTAGGGCTCCAGCAATTATCACAAAAATGGTAAATAGTTTCAGCCACGGCGAACCAATCGGCCTTACCTCCCCGTAACCCACGCCAAACACCGTGATCACCACCATATAAAGGGCATCTAACCAGTGCCAGCCCGCCATCATATAGCCACCAGTGGCCGTGATACCGGTCAGCAGAAAGATAATGATCCCCGTTAGGATGCGTCGGAGCGAACTGAGGGAATTTTGCATAGGTATCGAACTATTCCATAGCGTTGACCAGAACGCTTAAGCCACAATTGATCGGTGGATGTCCCATCACTGACAAACCGATCGTCTGTTCAGAAACATCAAGAAGCACAGGCCGGGTAGGTAACATAGCTGAGTTCGTTCAACTGAGCGCCTACGCCGCAGCGGTCTGCCCCATGATCGGGAGCTAGGGCCATAGCAAGGAGCCCTAGGGAATAGAAACCAGGACAAGTAGACTGATCACAGATACCGGTTGCAAACTCCTCGCTTAACTAAAGTCTTTGAATTATAAAGCCCAAGTAAACTCAGGCGTCGTCATGCCCGTCACATTTGATTCCGAGGCCCCGGTCAAAGCCCGCCTGGCTATTGCCGAAGTCGGATTTGGCCAGGGGGCTAGGATCCCAAATAACCATGCCGTCGTCGGACGGGCTGCCCATGGCCAAAGTCTTAACAAAGCTTTAGGATTTAGCAA
>CAYVMR010000210.1:0-4474 GCA_964452545.1 uncultured bacterium | reverse complement strand
TGGTGCCGGTCTTATCCAGCACAATGGTCTGGATTTTGTGGGCCAGCTCCAGGCTGTCGGCCCCTTTAATCAGAATGCCGTTTTCTGCGCCTTTGCCGGTGCCCACCATCATGGAGGTGGGGGTGGCTAACCCCAGGGCACAGGGGCAGGCTAAAATCAACACCCCCACGGTGGTAATCAGCGCCATACTGAGGTTGCCCATGAGGTTGAACCAAATCACAAAGGTGAGAATGGCCACCGCGATCACCCCCGGCACAAACCAGCCCGTTACCCGATCCGCCAGTTGTTGAATCGGAGCCTTAGAACCCTGGGCCTGCTGCACCAGCTTGACAACTTGGGCCAAAAAGGTGTCCTTGCCGACCCGAGTAGCCCGAAATTTGAAGCTGCCGGTTTTATTCAAGGTCGCCCCAATCACCTGATCGCCGATGGTTTTCTGCACCGGCAAACTCTCCCCGGTCACCATGGCCTCATCCAGGGTGGAGGCGCCGGCGATGATTTCCCCATCCACCGGCACTTTCTCCCCCGGGCGTACCAGGATCAGATCCCCCGGCACCACGGCGGCGATGGGGATATCAAACACCTGACCGCGGCGGATGACTCGGGCCGTTTTAGCCTGCAGGCCGATCAGCTGGCGAATCGCTTCGGAGGTTCGCCCCTTGGCCCGGTTCTCCAGCAGGTTGCCCAACAAAATCAGGGCAATGATCACGGCGGTAATCTCAAAGTAGACATCGGGACGCAGGCCCTGGTCTACAAACCACTGGGGGTAAAGGGTCGGAAATAGAGAGTACAAAAAGGCGGTGCCCGTACCTAGGGCCACCAGGGTATCCATGGTGGCGGAGCGGTGCTGGAAGGCTTTCCAGGCGTTGATAAAGAAGTGGTTGCCGGCCCAGACCATGACCGGCAGGCTCAACAGCAGTTGCACCCAGGGGTTGTGCAACCAGGTGGGAATGAAGGCCATGGGAATCCCGGTCATCATCGGCAGCCCGCCGATCATCAGGACGCCGCCAATCACCAAGCTGACCATGACTTTGCGGCTCAGTTGACGATCGCGGGCCGCGCGATCGCGCCGTTCGTCATCCTCTTCCGCCGCCAAGGGGTGATCGCTGATCGGGTAGGCGCCGTAGCCCACCCCCGCCACCGCCGCCTGAATTTGAGTCAGGTCGGTGTGGTGGGGGTCGTAGGTGACGGCGGCCTGCTCCGCCGCAAAATTGACATGGCAGGCCTCAACCCCCGGTACCGCACCAATCGCCTGTTCAATGGTGCTGGCGCAGGCGGCACAGCTCATACCCAGCAGCTTAAGCCGTTGGTTTTGCATCGATAGGTCCCCCATGGCCAAAGCGATCAAGCCTAAGTCCGTCAAGCAACGCGGTAGCCAGCCTCGACAATGGCCTGTTTAATGGCCGCCTCAGAGGCCTGAGTGATCACCTCGACCTGCTTGGTGGTGGGGTCAGCCCGCACCTGGGCGGCGGCGTCAATCGCCTGAATGGCCTTGGTGACGGTATCCACACAGGCCGCACAGGCTAGATCCGGAATAGTCAATTCAATGCCCATGGCCGATCCCTAAACTCTCTATGGATGTATTTTGAATCATCCAGTCTACTGGAGAGTCAAGGGGGTAAGCGAAGTATAGTAGTCACCCGCCCAGTTAGGACAAAACTGGGGGGCCATTTGCCCTAGGCTGGCTGAGCCTTATCGCATGGCCCCATGTCCTGAGCGACATGGCTACAGTTAACGTAACTTAATGAAATAAATTCAGTTGCAACTCCGGCTTAACCCGCATCACCACCAGGGTCATATCATCTTCGTTGCTATGGTCAGTCCCAATGAAGCGGTTAAGTAAATCAAAGGTGTAATTAAGAATAGCCTCGGCGGAGTTGCAATTACGGCAGGCCCATAGCAAAGCCCGTTCCAGGTTCTCCTCCTCAAATCGCTCCCCCCGCTGGTTAGCCGCCTCGGTAAACCCATCGGTATAGAAGATGACCGTATCCCCCGGTTGTAGACTGACCTGGGCCTCATGGTACTGGGTATCCATATCCAGCCCCAGGAGCATACCGGGGGTATCTAGACGGCTAATACTATTGGTGGCCGCCTGCCAGAGAAAGGGAGGATTATGGGCGGCGTTGCCGTAGGCCAAAACCCGGGTTTTGGGATTGTATTCAGCGTAAAACAAGGTGACAAAGCGATTGGAGTTTTCCAGATCGCTATGCATGACAAAGTTAAGGTTTTGCAGAATCTGGGCGGGGGATTGACCATTCAAAACCTCCGCCCGCAGCAGGCCTCGCATCATGGTCATAATCAGGCCGGCGGGCACCCCCTTGCCCATCACATCCCCAATGGCAAAACTCCAGGAGGCCATAGCGGAGAGGGACGTCCCCGGGTGGCGCAGTTGGTCATAGCTGGTGGGAATGAAGTCATAGTAATCGCCCCCCACCCGCTGGGCGGTTTTACAGCGGGCCGCCAGGTCCATCCCGTCAATGGTGGGGCAGTGCCGGGGCAGCAACTGCAGCTGGATTTCAGCGCCGATCTCCATTTCCCGATCCAGGCGCTCTTTTTTGCGTAGGGCGGCGGTTAATTCATTATTTTCAATGGCGACGGAGGTTTGATCCGCCACCAGTCGCACCAGCTTTTGACGGGTTTCGGTCCAACCATAGTCGGGTTCGCAGCTAAACACATAGAGGCGACCCCGTTCCACATTTTGAACGATGATGGCGGTGCCAAACAGCTGGACATCGTTGCCCAGGTAGCGATTGACCTGGCGATCCAGGGAGAGCATGGCGCTACGGGCCATGGTGATCAGGCTGGTTTCGGGGGCGGCCTGGAAGCTGGCGGTAACCTGGCGAGTGGCGGCCTCCAGGGCCGATCGCACATTCTGGCATTGGTCGGGGCTCTGGCAGTGAAGTTGCTCTAGCTTCACCTGGCCGTCCGGCCGAAACAGCACCAGGGCGCCACCACTGGCATCGGTAACCCGGGTGGCAATCATGGGAATCAGCTCTAGCAGTTGATTGAGATTGTTTAAGCTACGTAGGGCAAACCCCAGGGAGCTAAGCAGATCTTGGATTTTGGCCTGTTCCCGCTGTAGGCGAGCCACCAACTCCTTGAGGGCAAACACCGGCGTGCTATCGGGCAAACCAGGGTTGCCCGAAGCATCGAAGGAGGGCGAGGAACCCGGGGAGATAGGAACAGCGGTCATGAAAAACGGTAAAAAACCAATGGATGAATAGATCGCCAGCTAAGGTAGCCACAGCCCAATGCAAAGGCCAGCCCCATGGCTGGGGTTATTGTAACGGATGAATTCTAAATTGACCGATCGATTCTGAGATTTCCACCAGGCTTCCACAATTCCCACCAGATCCTCGAGATTATGACTCACTAAGGCGTACCAGATCCTCGCCACCTTAGCCTAGCCGAGGACCTCGGCTGGGAGCTGGGCCCCCACCACAGCCAACCCCTGACCACCACGGCCCCTCCTGCCTACCTGGCGGAGGAACTGGGCTATACCCGGGATAGGGGTGAGGTGAGAACATCCCCCTGCAGAAGGGTACCGACCAGTTGGAGTTGGGCCTCCGACCGACGATAAATTTCCAGGGTTTCCAATTGCCAATTGACGATCCAGTATTCCTGAACGCCATGCCGCGAGTAGAGTTTGAGTTTGACTTCCCGATCTCGCTGTTGGGTTAACGGGCCGGGGGAGAGCACTTCAACAATCAGTTCCGGGGCAACAACGAGATGTCCGGCCTCATCAACGCCGCTGGCTAGACGTTCATTGCTCACCCAAACGACATCGGGAATGATGGCATCATTAGGGGTAAAAATCACGCCTGGGGCTTGAAACGCTTGGCCGAGTTGAGTTTGTCTGGACCAAATAGCCAACTCTATCTAGATGTTGCCGCCTGTGCCTTGATGGCGAATATGGGGAGCACGGGTCACGTACAGCCCTAGGGGCACAAAAAAAGAGGGGTCAGAATTCGGAGTTCTGACCCCTCTGATTCGCCCAGAACAATCTAGCGATACCTGAAGTTACGGTAAACTAGCCGCGAGTTATAGCCCCGACCCCGCAGGAAATTAACCACGGCGCCGGCATCGTTACGGTTGTCGCACTCCGCCACGCTGATAAAGTCTCCCTGACGGGCCCCCTCAATGCGGGGGTCAATCACACAGGTGCCACCACTAATGCCGCGGCCACCGCCTAGGTTGGTTGAGGTCACCAGTTGCTTCAACTGATTTAGCTCTGTCTCACCTCCAAATACGGCGGCAATGAAGGGAGATAGGTTGCTGGGGCTGGTGGAGGGGTTACCGGAACCAAAGCACTGGGGCCGGTCTTCCAAGGGGATATTGGTGATTAGCGGACTGGTGTTAATCCTGGGCTCCGACATGAGAATTGTGCCGTTGGCGCTGATCGCCTCGATCAAGGCCTCTCCGGAGGAGCTGACCCTGATGAAGTACTGGGCTGGGGCACCGTTATACTGAATACCGC
>CAYVMR010000209.1:1191-4478 GCA_964452545.1 uncultured bacterium | reverse complement strand
TGACTAGGGGCTAAGGGCGATTACTGCCCTGCTCAGGTTTGCGCTGTCTAGCGGAAGTTTTATCTAGGTGGGTAGCCTGGCTATCCAGTGGGGCTGACTAGGGGAGATGCTAGTCTATGCTCTACTGTGCCTTTGCTAAAATCTAATCGTCTGGGTTGGGGGATTGGTTTTGCGATTGGTCTCCTGATGGTGCTACTGATCAGTAGTCAATGCCGTAGTACTGCCCAGCTTCCGACCCGTGATCCTCTACCCCAGGATCCCTACCTTCAGGTTTACTTTAACTATAATCCAGCGGCGGTGTATACCGATCCCTACCGTCGGATGACTCGCTACGGTGACAACCTGGAGCAGGTGATCATCGATGGGATTAATTCCGCCCAGGCGACCATTGCGGTGGCGGTGCAGGAATTGACCTTGCCGGGTATTGCCCAGGCTCTGGCCCAGCGCCAGGCCCAGGGGGTACGGGTGAGGGTGGTGCTGGAAAATCAGTATAGTCAATCGATCGCCCAGCAGAACCGGCCGTCGGTGGCCGGCCGCGATCCCTACCATCGGGCTAAGCTTCAGGCTCTCTATGACTTTATTGATGCTAATCAGGATGGTCAGCTCAGCGCCGATGAACTGGCCCAGCGGGATGCCCTGACTATCCTTGATCAAGCCCAGGTGCCCCGCCTGGACGATACCGCCGATGGCAGCCGGGGGAGTGGTCTGATGCACCACAAGTTCATGATCATTGATGGCCACCGGGTGGTGACGGGGTCGGCAAATTGGACCCTCAGTTGCATCCATGGGGACTTCCTAGAGCCGGACAGTCGTGGCAATGCCAATAGTTTGCTGGTGCTGGAGAGTCCGGTGCTGGCCCAGGTTTGGCAGCGGGAGTTTGATCTACTCTGGGGGGATGGGCCAGGAGGGGAGTTGGATAGTCGGTTTGGCTTACAAAAGCCCTATCGGCCGCCGGTGACGGTGTCCTTGCCCGGATCGGCGATCGCCCTGCAGTTCTCCCCCACCTCCAGTACCTTAGCCTGGACTGATACCGTTAATGGCTTGATTGCCCGTACCCTCAGTCGGGCTTACCACAGCCTCAACCTGGCCCTCTTTGTGTTTTCTGACCAGGGCCTGAGCAACCAAATCCAGGCTGTGAGCCGGCGGGGGGTCTCGGTCAAAGCTTTGATTGACCCTGGCTTTGCCTACCGTAGCTACAGTGAAGCCCTGGATATGCTGGGTCTGGCCCTACCCGATCCACGCTGCCGGTTTGAGGCCCACAACCAGCCCTGGTCTCAACCCCTCACCACGGTGGGAATTCCGACCCTGGCCCCAACCGACAAGTTGCACCATAAGTTTGCGGTGATCGACGGTGAAACCGTGGTGGTGGGATCTCACAATTGGAGTCAGGCGGCCAATCGGACCAATGATGAAACCCTGCTGGTGATTCGTAATGCCACGGTGGCGGCCCACTACCAGCGGGAGTTTGACCGCCTCTATGATCAGGCCCAATTGGGGATGACGCCACAACTCCAGTCCGCGATCTCAAAACAGCGCGATCGTTGCCAGCCCTAGGTGATTTGTCCACAGGACTATACTGAGGATCTTTTGTCCGGCTAATAGTTCACCTATACTATAATGTATCCTGAGGACCTTCCGGAGGACATTATGAGTATAAACTTCCCCCAGGACTTTCCCGTCAGTCAGTTGTCAGGCCGTTATTGTTTAGCACGTAGTGCGGTCTATACCCGCATGCAGCAACTGGGCATTACGTCCCGTCGGATTGGCAGGCGGGCCTTTATTACTGGCCGAGACTTGGCTTTGATGGATGAGTTGCAGGGCTTTATTCAGGCCGGTGGTACGGCGCCTGAGTTCCTGCATCGGCGCGAAGGGGGAGAGGATGACGGGGGGTAGGTAGTGCTCTGGGGCTGGCTAGGGCTGATGGAAAATCACCCAGGGAAACCAAAAGTAGGCCATACTAAGGTTATATCCTGAGGACTATCCAGAGGATAACCATGAATCCTGGGGAAATTGATCGGTTCCCAGTCAGTCAACTGGAGGGCCGCTATAGTTTGGCCCGTAGCGCGGTCTACAAGCGCATGGAACAGTTGGGAATAGCGCCCCAACGGCTCGGTAAGCGGTCCTTCATTACGGGCCGAGACCTCGCTTTGATGGATGAGTTGCACGCCTTTATTAACCATCAATCCGGCAGTGCGGCGGAGTTTATTGAGGCCCGTGGGTTGCGGCGACCGACTGCCAAAGGGCCCTCCCAAGGCAACGGCGGCTATATCGGTGACAACGGGGCTGCCCTGGCCCCGACCGACCTGGCTAGTTTTGTCCGCAGCATTGTTACCGAGGTCTTTAATGGTTTGGGGGCCTTGCCTTCCGGCGATCGGCTACAGTACTTTGACCGGTTAGAGGCCGCCGCTCAAAATGGCTGGCTATTTAGTACCACGGAGTTAGGGGATCTCCTCGATGTTTCTCCCGCTGAGCTTGAGCGCTATGGCGATAGTTTCTTTGAGGCCGGCTTTATTTTTAGTCGATCAGGCTATCGTAAAAACGGTCAGGTGGCCTGGCGTGTCACCAAGCGGGCTAAATAACCGGTTTTGACCACCGAGCCTCAAGTCGTCTAAAGCCATATTAGTTTGGCCAGCCTGTTTTCCCCTAGCTATGGCGCTACTAATTTTAGTGACATAAGGTTTCGCTTTTGCTCTGGAAAACCTAAGATAAAGAGACCAGCTTGTTTGATGATCAGTCGCATCAAACCTGCCGGTCCCATCTGTAGATAACGTAACGGTTGATTGTTTCCTTTGGTGATGTTGGTGTTAGCACTGGCATCACCGTTTTGTAGTGGCGTTTGCTAGACCACGGGTCTGCTTGCCAGCCGCAAAGTCGGTAATGGACTGTTAGCCACTCTGGCTTTTGACGACGGGCACCGCTTTGGGGTTAGTGGGCGCCCTAGACAGCCCGTTGGGACTCAGGTCAAGCAGTAAGTCGCTTGACCTGAGCTGTTCCTTTGGCTGACCTCTGCCCTGAACAATAGACCAGAGGCACTAACCCCACGATGGATCGTCAAAAAGTTGGCCAGGGGGAGCGTTACCCACCAGTGGAGGCGGTTTGAGATGAGCTTGGTAGGGGCGCCCCTACCAAGCTCATCTCAACTCCTTGGGCCCTTCAGTCTTTCGTCTTACCCCTACACTATAACATGTCCTCAGGACATTACTCAGGACAATTTAAAACTATCCTCAGGATATTCCTCAGGATGTTTCTGAAGATAATGGGGTATCCTGGATTGGCGGCCTTCCGGA
>CAYVMR010000209.1:0-1091 GCA_964452545.1 uncultured bacterium | reverse complement strand
TTCCTCAGGATGTTTCTGAAGATAATGGGGTATCCTGGATTGGCGGCCTTCCGGAGGGAGGCCAGGTGATGCCGCTTAGGGGTGATGATCAGGTTGAAATGCCCTAGCTCCCTATGGCCTTGCCTAAATGTGTCGATTTCTGCCGTTCAAATTGATGTATTTGCACTAAACTTAGGCGACATAGCTTGAAAACGTCATGGTAGGTAGGTCACGGCAACTTAATGAGATTGATTTAGAGGGTCCTAGTGCTTTACTCGGGTTTTCTCGGAAATGTTCCTGGAGTTAGCGGCGATCCCCTGCCTGTCTACAGTCGCCAATCCGTTGAACGCGTGCTAAACTTATAGTACGCTTGTTTTATGTCCGAGGCATGGCCAGCCAGTGCACATTAAGCGCGTCGAGTTGTCTCACTTTAAGTCCTTTGGTGGCACAACCCAGGTTCCCCTCTTGCCTGGGTTTACGGTTATTTCTGGCCCCAATGGATCGGGTAAATCGAATATTTTGGATGCTCTGCTGTTTGGCTTAGGGTTGGCTAGCTCCAAGGGGATGCGGGCTGAGCGGCTGCCTGATTTGGTGAATCAAAACCAGATTGGTCGGCGATCCACGGCGGAGGCCAGTGTCACTGTTACCTTTGACTTGGCTGATGTTTCCCCCGATTTATTCTTGCCGGAGGAGGGTGATGATGGTGGTGTTCTCCTTGAGCGGGGGCAGGGGTCGGATGATCTGGACTCCCCGGGGGGCGATCGCCCCCCGGCTTTAACGACTAAGGTGGTACCCTTGCCGGTATCCCGGGAATGGAGTGTGACCCGGCGGTTGCGGGTGACCAGTCAGGGTACCTATACCTCTAATTACTACATTAACGGTGAGCCCTGCACCCTCAACGATCTCCACGAACAGCTGCAGCGCTTTCACATCTACCCCGAAGGCTATAACGTGGTCCTCCAGGGGGATGTCACCGGGATTATTTCCATGAACTCCCGGGAGCGCCGGGAAATCATTGATGAACTGTCCGGAGTGGCGGCCTTCGATCGCAAAATCGATCAGGCCCGGGGCAAGCTAGAGGCAGTGCGGGATCACGAAGATCGTTTCCGCAT
>CAYVMR010000208.1:0-4528 GCA_964452545.1 uncultured bacterium | reverse complement strand
TACACTGATATCCACCGGGATGGCACCCTGCAGGGGCCCAACCTGGAGGCCCTGGAGGCGATGGCGGCGGCGGTCAGTCTGCCCATCATTGCCTCCGGTGGCCTGGGGAACCTCAGTCACCTACTGCAGTTGCTGCGGCTAGAGCCCCAGGGGGTGACTGGGGTAATCCTGGGGAAAGCCCTCTACACCGGCGACCTCAGCCTGCGGGAGGCGGTCCGGGCGGTGGGCAACGGCCGCTGGCAGGATGTGCCCCCCGACCTGGATGGGTGGCGCTGGGCCTAGGGCCCTTGGCCACAATTCCCTTTGCAACAATTTATGTCAAGTCTTGTGGAAATATTGAGAAAATCGGACCCTCGGGGTTGGGCCGATATGCTGAAACATACCCCTTGATTCAGCGTCATTAAACCGATTCTTACCACAGGACTGCGCTATGGATACAGAAACAAGATATCGTTTCCGGTGTACCCTAACCTTTGGCGACATCTACGGTCAGATCATTGCCTGGCTGGTGATTTTATTGATTAGTTTGGCCGCTTCCCTGGCCCTGATGGGGGCCCGCCAGCCCATTTTTGCCCTGGCCACAGTGGGGTTGATTCTGGTGTTATCCCTGCCCTTTTTACTGTTTGCCTTCGTCACCACCCTGGTCAACCACATTGAGTTCCAGCCCGTGGAGCCAGTGGCGGTGGTCAGTGCGGCGGCGGGGACGTCGCCATCGGCCGCCGCTCCCGCCATCGGCTAGGTTAGTCAGCGGGGCTAGGGGGCTCGGGGGGAGCCGTGGTCGGTGTATCTGGGCCAGGGTTGGCCGGGGCCGGCTGTTTGGCCATCTGGCCAATCTGATCCTTAAACTGGGCCGGGGCCATAGCCGTAGCCTGATCAAATAGGGCCTGGGCCGCCGCCTGATCGCCCCGTTGCTGCAGTACCAGAGCCTTAGCCAGCACTGGGCGAAAGTCCTGGGGGGCGCTGGCTATGGCCTGATCGTAGAGGCCCAGGGCCTGGTCGATCTGGTCGCTCTCCACATAAACCTGGGCCAGCAGCAGCTGCACGGAGAGGGTGTCGACCCCTGGGGCGGCGTCCGGGTTCTTCGTGGCGTTGGCCAGGGTATCCTGCAGCAAACCAATCGCCGCCTGGGGCCGCTGCTGCTGCACCAGCAGGGCAGTCAGCCCCTGTAGGGCGTTCATGTCGGTGGGGTTTTGATCAAGGATTTGCCGATAGAGGCTGGCCGCCCCATCCAGATCCCCCAGTTGTTGCTTGGTTTGGGCCAGCAGCACCTGGTAGTCGCTCACCGTGGGGTTTTGGGCGGCCAGTTTTTCCAGGGCTGGCACCACCCCTTGCAGATCCCCCAGTTGGATGCGGGTGTCCACCAGCCCCTTGAGGGCGGTTTGGTTGTCGGGCTCCCGCTCCAGCACCAGCTCGTAGCCCCGCGCCTGGGCCTCCAGTTCTCCCTGGCGGCTGGCGGGGTCGGCGGCGGGCGAGTCATTCCCCGGGGCCCGCCCCTGACGCCCACCATTGCCGCCGAGAATCGGCAGCAGGGAGAGGGAGAGGAAGGCCGCCAGGGCCAAAATTAACACAGTTCCAATTAACCAGCGGTTACGTTGGCGGTTCACAGTCAAGCCTCACGATCGTGTCTTACCAGGGCTACAGTAGCAAACAATTCCAGTCCAATTCATCGGTCTTGGTGGCAATCGCCATCGGTTCAGATCCGTCGCCAATTGTCAAGGTTAGGAAAACCCTCGATAGTTTCCGGATAAAAATCGGGAAATCTTAGGTAAAGCGGGGGGCAAACCTGCTGATACCAGGGGAGACGCGTGGAAATATAGGATAGGCAGATGGGCCATTGCCCCTGGATGGGCCGGCGATCGCTCTAACGATCGCTCTAAGATGAGGGGCAAAACCAATCAGGTCATACCAAAATTCCAATGTTACGCTAGGCTTACAAGGCAAAACAGGGGATTCCTTAGCCCAGTCGGTGAAGGTCATCAGGAGGTTAGTGGGGTTATGAGTGGGACAGAAGAGAAGGCATCAGGCCTGAGTGAGCCCCAACCGGGGGCTGAACCGGTGGTGAATGGGGGCGAATTAAAGACCCCTCCCACTCGTCCCAAGCTGGTGGCGCCCCCACCTCGCCCGACCCCCTCTCCGTCTCAACCTGGGCCAGGCAGTCCGTCGGCCGCTACCCCGCTAGCCGCCGCCAGTGCCTCGTCTCTGGTGGCCACCAGTGAGACGGTGGCGCCCCCCCTAGCGCAGTACCATAACTTGCCCATTGCCCCCCCCAGTGAGCCCATGCAGTACCGGGCCATTGGTCTGGTGCGGGGCACCTATACTCCCCTAGACCCCACTCAACTTAATCGGGGTAATTTGGTTACCGCCGATGGGGCCACTATTGATTCAGTGCTGCTAGGGCGGGTCACCAGTTTAGTGAAAAAGTATTTAGACCTGGATCTACCCCACCTCTGGGTGGTGTATCCCCGCACCCGCCATGAGACCGATGATGACCTCGATCCGGACCTGCATTTGCAGATTGTGGGGGTGTGGGAGCCGGAAACCCTGGGGCTGCCCGGAGAGACCCCAGGGGTCGAGGCGGACAGCCCACCCACGCAGCCGCAGCCGACTCCCGCCCCAGACCTACCCACGGTGCAGGAAAATTTCTTCTCCGTGCGGGGAGAAGTGATGAAGTACTCCCCCGATAGCCAGGCGATCACGGTGAAGATCCTGCAGGGGGTGAAACGCTCCCCAGGGGGGCCGCCTAAGTCCTTTAAGCTAACCCTACAGGGGCGCATCGAAGGGCGCACCGTAGGCTATTTCTGGGATTTTCACCTGCAACGGCAGGGTAAGATTCTCATGGTCCAACGGGCCAGCCTGGTGGGTATCGTACCGCCTAAGAAACGGGCTAAAACCGGCCGTCGTCCTGGACCTAACCGGCGCCCTGGTGGCGATCGGCCGCTGCGCTCCACGCCGGGCGATCGGCCGGTGGTGAAACCCCGCAAGGCGCCACCAGAGGCGGACCTGAACCAGAGTGATGAATCCGCCTAGCTGCCTTGGCTGGGGCAATTAGGACAGCCAAGGGGCCTCTGGTGGTGAGCAACCCGGGAGGATGACCGATCGGGTTCAGGGGATACACTAGGAAGAGATTTTCAGCTCCTCGCCGGTGACTCAGCCGATCCAACCTCCGGGGGCACCTGCCCCCCCGTCAACGGAGTCCTTGCAGGGGGTGGTGGAACGCCTTACCTACCACTCCGAGGCCTCGGGCTATACCGTGGCTCGTCTTAAAGCCCCCCGCACCCATGAGTTGATTACCATCACCGGTAACTTTGCCCATATTCAGGCGGGTCAAACCCTAGAGCTACAAGGGCTATGGCGGGAACATCCCAAGTATGGTCCCCAGTTTCAGGTGACCCACTACCAGGAAACCCGGCCCGCCACCCTCACCGGCCTGGAGAAGTACCTGGGCAGTGGCCTGATCAAGGGGGTGGGGCCAGTCACGGCCAAGCGCATCGTCGCCCATTTTGGCCTGGAAACCCTGGATATCATCGAACACCAGATCCACCGCTTAATTGAGGTGCCAGGTATTGGTCAAGCCCGGGTGCGCCGCATCCAGGCGGCCTGGGCCGCCCAACGAGTCATCCAGGGGGTGATGGTGTTTCTGCAGGGGCACGGGGTTTCCACCACCTATGCCGTGAAAATCTATAAGCAGTACGGTGATCACGCCATTACGGTAGTTACCCAAAACCCCTATCGCCTGGCCACAGATATCTACGGCATTGGCTTTATTACCGCCGATGCCATTGCCCGTAACCTGGGCATTGCCCCGGGGTCAGAGTTTCGTTACCGCAGTGGGATGCTGCACGTTTTAAGCCAGGCCGGGGAGGAGGGCCATTGTTTCTTGCCCCAGGCCGAGTTGGTAGAACGGGCGGTGCAGCGGCTGGCCCTGCCGGACCACCAGCCCCAGCCAGCGGTGATGGAGGCCTTGATTCGCCAGATGGGGGAGGCCCAGGAGTTGGTGCTGGAGGCCCGGGGGGGAGAGTTAATTAGCTATGCCCCCGCCTTTTACCAGGCCGAGGTGCATCTGGCGGAGCGGCTTCGCCAACTGCGGGCCCAGCCCCTGGTGGTGGAGGTTGATCGGGTGCAGCGCTGGATCGATCGGTTTGTGACCCAAACCGGGTTTGACCTATCGGCGGAGCAACGCCAGGCGGTCACCCTGGCGGCCAGCCAGCGGTTGTTGATCCTCACCGGGGGGCCGGGCTGTGGCAAAACCTTCACCACCCGCACCATTGTCGCCCTGTGGCGAGCCATGGGCAAAACCGTGGCCCTGGCCTCCCCCACCGGTCGGGCGGCCCAACGGCTAGCGGAGGTGACCGGGCAGCCGGCCCAAACCCTGCACCGGTTGCTAGAGTTTGACCCCCGCCGCCACCAGTTTCAGCGCCATAGTGAGAACCCCATCGCCGCCGATGCCCTGATCGTCGATGAGGCCTCCATGCTGGATTTGTTCTTAGCCCATGGTCTGGTTAAGGCGGTTTCCCTCCAGGCCCAGTTA
>CAYVMR010000207.1:0-4529 GCA_964452545.1 uncultured bacterium | reverse complement strand
GCGGGGGCGGTCACGGCGGCAGTCACGGGCAAGGGCAGTAAGGGGTTAATGCTATCCAGCTGAGGCCGGCGCGTCAAGGGTCAGGGGCTGGCCAGGGCGGGCACCTGGAGTAGGCCGGTGAGCAGGGCGCTGGGGGGTTGGCCATGGGGCCAGGCGAAGGCGTGGCGAAAGGCCGCCTCCTGACAGCGTTGTAGCCCGGCAAAGTCGATCACATCGTGGGTCAGCAGGTTTTCGTACTCAAAGGGCAGGCGAACGTTGTGGAGGCCAGCGTTGTCGGTGCAGATGGCGATATCTACCCCCGCCTCAAAGCAGCGATCGAAGACCACCTTGAGCTGGTGGATCTCCTGCAGGGTGCCGGTTTTCAGGTAGGTGGTGGGGCACACCTCCAGGCATTGGCCCCGGGCCGCCACCTGGGGCAGGAGCTCGGGGTGGCGCAGGGGAATTTGGATGCCGTGGCCAATCCGTTGCAGGTAGGGGAGCAACTGGGGGTAGCAGCCATCCCCGGTTTCGTAGAGGTGGCCGGTGGTGTTCAGCCCCAGGGCCTGGGCCCGCTGGTAGAGTTGCAGAAAGTCCTCCAGGCGATCGCCGTACTGGCGATCGCCCCCCGCCACATCAATACCGCAGACGTATTGGGGATACTGGGCGGCCAGATCGAGGATGGCCTGGTTCACCGCCTGGGGCAGTTGGGAGTGGAGGCAGAGCAGTTGGCGGGTGACGATGGGGTACTCTGGCTGCTGGCTGGCCCGACCGACGATCTCCACAATCTCCGCCATGGCATCGATGCGCTGGGCCTGGGAGAGGTGCTCGGGGGTGCGCAGGTAGGGGGTGTAACGCAACTCCAGGTAGGCCAGGTTTTCAAAGATGTAGGCCCCCCGAATTAGGCGATAGATAAAATAGGGCAGAGCCTCCCGGGTCTGGACACTCTCCACCAGGGTGTGCAGCTCCAGGTACTCCGCCAGGGTATTACGGGGGCGGGTGTAGAAAGCCTCAAAGGCGCCGTAGTCGGCAAATTGATCGGACAAATCCGGGCGATTGCGTTGAAAGTAACGCCACAGCACCCGAGGCACCACGGAGCCCCCCAGGTGGCGGTGCAGTTCAGCGTATAGGCTCATGGTCACCTCATCTTTGCAGGTCATTATAGCCCAGCCAGCCAGGCCCGGGGCGGTGCTGAAGAACACCCCAGGGGAAGCATTTGTGGGCAAAGTCCCCGGGTCCTAGTCCGCCGTCGTCGGTTCAAGCGAGTTGGCGGTTACCCCCCACTATGTCACCGCTGAAGGGGTTGATGGGGTGGCATCGGGCCAGCGCCACCGCCTCATCCCCCCTGGTTTCGGGGCAGCAACAAGCCAGAATGCCTGGTCAGTTGGGAATATGACAGAAGTAAGGCTATTCTAAATCCCCTGCCCTCTCACCCTGGACTAGCTATGGGTGAATACCAATAATCGACTCGCCCTGCTCCAACATCTGCAATCTACAAAACTGCCGGAAACCCTTATGACATCAGCTTTTGCCCTGCACTTCAGAGGCTGTAGCCACCGGCCAGGAGGCCCGCCAGGGGCCCATCAACGGGGGGTAGGGGCCCCAGATGATCCCTGGGATACCGCCTAAAAGTGATCAGCTTGCTATGCTGGAGTTTGAGTTCCCTGGTAGGAGCGCCGATGTTCGATTACCTTCCTCCCCTCAACAACCACAACCTCCCCTACCCCGACACCATTCACCCCATTGTGGTGCACTTCGTCATCGCCATGGCCCTATTCGCCTTTGTCTGTGATGTGGTGGGCACCCTCACCAAAAACCCCCGCTACTTTGAGGTGAGTTGGTGGAATATGGCCTTTGCCACGGTGTCAATCTTTATCGCGGTGATCTTTGGCCAGGTGGAGGCGGGGCTGGCGGAGCCCTACAGCGCCCCCGCCGAGGCCACCCTCAACCTGCACACCGTTCTGGGCTGGTCCCTGTCGGGGATCATTGCCGCCATTACCGGCTGGCGCTACGTGCTGCGATCGCGGGACAGCCAAACCCTACCCCTGGCCTACCTGGGGGCGGGCGCCCTGCTCACTGGTCTGGTATTTTTCCAAACCTACCTGGGGGATAAGCTAGTCTGGATCTATGGCCTCCACACCGTCGAAGTGGTTGAAGCCCTGCGTCAGGGGGTGCTGCAATGAGTCCGGATCTGATTAATCAATTTGGCGATGCCCTGGGGGCCAATGGTCTCCCCTACCCGATTCCCCTCCACCCTAACCTGGTCCACCTCACCCTGGGGTTATTTATTGTGGCCATTGGGTTTGACCTGGTGGGGGCCCTGTTTCCCCTGGAAAAGCGGGTGTTTCGGTTTTTGGCCATTCCCGCCAGTCGCTCCAACTTTTTTGATGTGGGGTGGTTCAATATGGTGGCGGCGGCGATCATCACCTTTCCCACGGTGGCGGCTGGGTTCTACGAAATGCTCCTGGCCCAACCCCCCAGCGATGAGGTCAGTGCCTGGGGTCTGGGTAGTCTCTCCACCATGGTCTGGCATGGGGTGGGGGGGGTGTTGCTCCTGGCCCTGATCGTCGCTATGGCCATCTGGCGGGGCTTTCAGCGCTACCTCTGGCGCCAGGACCGGGCCCGGCAGGTGCAGTGGTCCTACCTGGTGGCGGGTCTGGCCATTTTTGCCCTGATGTTTGCCCACGGCACCCTGGGGGCTCAGCTGGCGGCGGAGTTTGGCGTCCACATTAGTGCCGATCGCCTGTTACGGGTGGGGCAGGACCTATCGATTTTGAATGTCATTCCCCCTGCGTTAATCGGGCTCTGGCTATGACGCGATCGCTGCTGTTGAAATTGGCCGCCGTGGCCACCCTCCTCGCCCTGATCAGTGTTTGGATGGGGCAACAGGCTTACCACTGGCTCCCGCCCCCCGCCTCCGCCGAAGCCCTACTGGTGGATGGCCTGTTTAGTTTGATGACCGCCCTGGGCAGCTTTATTTTCCTGGGGGTGACCGGCACCCTACTCTACGCCATGGTATTTCAGCGGGCGGGCAAGTACGATGACAGTGACGGTCCGCCGATCGAAGGCAACACTACCCTGGAAGTGGTCTGGACCGTGGTTCCCATCCTGCTGGTTATCTGGCTGGCGATCGCCAGCTACCGAGTCTACGACCAGATGTCAGTGCTGGGCCCCATGGAGCATATCCACGTGGGCATGGATAGCGCCATGGCCGCCCCCATAACCGAGAGCGCCACCGCCACCCCAGCGGAGACCATCGAAGTCCGGGCCCGCCAATGGGCCTGGGAGTTTTACTACCCCCAGCAGCAGGTCTCCAGCACCGAGCTGCACCTGCCTAATAACCGACGCATTAACCTGACCCTCACCTCAGAGGATGTGCTGCACGGCCTCTACATCCCCGCTTTTCGCCTAAAGCAGGACATTATTCCCGGCCGGGCCATCGACTTTGCCTTTACCCCCATTCAAGAGGGCACCTACCGCCTGCGGGACTCCCAGTACAGCGGCACCTACTTCGCCGCCATGCAGACTAACGTGGTGGTGGAATCTGCCTCAGCCTACCAGCAGTGGCTCCAGCAGGCCGCTCGCCAACCCCGCCAATCGGCCCCTAATGCCGCCTACCAGGAATACCAGGCCAGCCTGGAGAAGGGGGTCCGGCCGGGCTGGAAAACCATTGCGCCAGCTCCCCCACCCCAGGTGAACGATCCCGGTAGCCCCCTCTAATACTCCCCTCCCCCTTCCTACCTACCATGACCAACACCTACCTCCAAACCCTTGCCCCCAACTGGATCGAACCCCAGCCCGGGGAGCCTGAGTCCTGGCGTCGTTTTTTCAGCTTTAGCACCGACCATAAAGTAATTGGTATTCAGTACATCGTCACCGCCTTCATCTTCTTTCTGGTCGGGGGCTTCCTGGCCATGGTGATGCGGGGGGAACTGGTGACCCCCGAGGCGGATCTGGTGGATCGCACCGTCTACAATGCCCTGTTCACCATGCATGGCACGGTCATGCTATTCCTCTGGACCTTTCCGGTGTTAAATGGCCTGGCCAACTACCTGGTACCCCTGATGATTGGGGCCCGAGATATGGCCTTTCCGCGCCTCAATGCGGTGGCCTTTTGGTTAGTGCCAGTGTTTGGGGTGATCCTGATGGCCAGTTTTTTGGTGCCGGGGGGTCCCTCCCAGTCGGGCTGGTGGGCCTACCCACCAGTCAGCCTCCAAAACCCCACCGGCCATTTAATCAACGGCCAGTCCCTCTGGTTGTTGGCGGTGGCCCTATCAGGGGTGTCCTCGATTATGGGCGCCGTGAATATTGTCACCACCATTGTGCGGATGCGGGCCCCAGGCATGACCTTTTTCAAGATGCCGGTGTTTTGCTGGACGGTGATGGCGGCCCAGATCATCCAATTATTTGGCCTCCCCGCCCTGACCGCTGGGGCAGTAATGCTATTGTTGGACCTGACCGTTGGCACCCGCTTCATCGACCCGGCCAAGGGGGGGGATCCGGTGCTGTACCAGCGGTCAGGTCCAACAATAGCATTACTGCCCCAGCGGTCA
>CAYVMR010000206.1:0-4565 GCA_964452545.1 uncultured bacterium | reverse complement strand
AGGCGGCGGTGGAGGAGGGCATCGTGCCCGGCGGTGGCACCACCCTGGCCCACCTAGCCCCCCAACTAGCGGATTGGGCCAGTGCCAACCTCAGTGGTGAGGAGCTGCTGGGGGCCCAGATCGTCACCCGCGCCCTCACCGCTCCCCTCAGCCGCATTGCCGAAAATGCCGGGGTCAATGGGGCGGTGATCGTCGAACAGGTGAAGGCGAAGGAGTTCAATGTGGGCTACGATGCCGCCATCAACCAGTTTGTCGACATGTTTGAAGCGGGCATTGTGGATCCGGCTAAGGTGACCCGCTCTGGCCTACAAAACGCCGCCTCCATCGCCTCCATGGTGTTGACCACCGAGTGCATTGTGGTGGATAAGCCCGAACCTAAGGCCCCCGCCGCGGGGGCCGGGGCTGGCATGGGTGGTGGTGACTTTGACTACTAGGGCGATCACTCACCCTGTTTAACCAGGGATGGGATACTGGCCATGGGGTCCATGGCCAGTGTCCTTAGCCCTAGGCCCCTGGGCTGGCCAGGTTGCGAAAGCGGGTAAATTGGGGCTCAAACAGAAGTTTGACGGTGCCGGTGGGGCCATTGCGATGTTTGGTAATGATCACCTCAGCAATGCCGCGATCGGGGGTATCGGGCTCGTAGTATTCCTCCCGATACAGCATCATGATTAAATCGGCATCTTGCTCAATGGAGCCAGATTCCCGCAGGTCACTCATCATCGGTCGCTTGTTGGTGCGGGATTCGACCCCGCGGCTGAGCTGGGATAGGGCAATAATCGGGGCGTTGAGCTCACGGGCCAGGCCCTTCAGCGATCGGGTAATCTTTGACAATTCCTGGACCCGGTTATCGCTACCGCCCTCCATCAGCTGCAGGTAATCGATCAAAATCAGCCCCAGGGCTCCCCCCTGCTCCGCCTGCAGGCGACGACACTTGGATCGCATCTCAGTGACGGAAATATTGGGGGTGTCGTCAATGAAAATGGGCATTTGGGACAGCACACTGATGGCATGACCTAGCTTTTCCCATTCATTTTGGGCAATGCGACCGGTGCGCAGGCGACTACTTTCCATTTCCACTTCGCTGGAGAGCAGACGGTAAACCAGTTGCAGCTTTGACATTTCCAGGCTGTAGATGGCCACTGGCAACTTTTGCAGCGCCGCAATATTGCGGGCCATGTTCAGAACGAAGCTGGTTTTCCCCATGGAGGGGCGACCGGCGGCAATGATCAGGTCCGATCGCTGGAAACCCTGGGTCATGGCGTCCAGGTCGTAAAAACCGCAGGGCACCCCCGGCAGCACCACCCCCAGGGACCGCTGCTCAATCTCTGAGAAGGTGTCGATCAAAATGTCAGCGGTGGCGGTGAGTCCGCCCTGGGGGCGTACCTGGGTAATGCCAAACAGCCGTTGCTCAGCCTGGTCCAACACATTCTCCAGGGGAATGGTGGTGTCATAGCCCAACTGGGCGATCTCTCCCCCCGCTTGAATCAGGGTGCGACGGGTGTACTTATCCATCACCAGGGTGGCGTACTGATCGATGTTAGCCGCACTGACGGTGCGATCCACCAGCTGGGCCAGGCGCACCTGGCCCCCCACTCGGTCGAGCTTATTGTGGTCCCGCAACCAGAGGGTGATCGTGATCAGATCCGTGGGCTGGCCCCGGCTGTGTAGGTCCAGGGCGGCCCGGTAGATATCTCGATGGGTGGCGATGTAAAAGGCCTCGGGGGAGAGAATCTCCATCACCCGACCGATCGCCTCCGGGTCTAGCAAAATTCCCCCCAGAATGGCCTCTTCGGCTTCCACATTTTGGGGGGGCAGGCGATCGCTAACAGACTCAAACTGCAAATTCTGAACCATAGGGAAAACCGGGGCGGAGCAGGATAGAGATCGCCGCCCCCACTATAGCAGTCACCAGTCTGGCCAGGACCAGATCGCGATACCGTTGGCTGTCGGTTAAGACCAGGCGTCTAACTCGGTGTCCTGATCTACCTAATCTAAATGGCGCAACCTATTTCCCAACACCTATGCGGAAGGCTGTCACGGGTCGGGGCGATCGGACTGCCCCAAAAGAAAAAAGGAGAGCACCCAGGCTCTCCCTCCATCAGGGTGCATCTGCAATACATAGTAACAAGCGAATGTCATCAGGGGTGAGACCCCCTATTTGTAGATATGATGAACTTTTCCCGGCGGGGGGCAAATCTTGATACCCCCCTGATCGGGGTCAACGGCAGCGCCAGCAACGATCAGGATAAAACCGTGCTATTTACTTTGCCGCCGCTAATCCAGACGGTCTGGATCCTGTCCGGGTCAACAATGGTCAATTGGCTTTTGAGGATCTGCTTGGACCTAACAGCGATCGCAACTTCAACGATCTAGAGATCGACATAGCGATCGCAATCCGCAGCCCACCTCAACACCGGTAGGCCTGGATAAAGGAGCCGTCTATCAGGTTTCAATTGAGCAATAAATCTCTCCCTAACCCCCGCTTCTGTGGTAAATTACTGACGCTATTGTCAGGATTACCCATGGTTGCTATCCGCTCCACTACCCTGTTGGTCATTTCCGGGGTGCTGTTAGGTACCACCGCCTGCACCGTTCCCGTGGATCTAGAGAGTTCCTCCACCCTGGTCGGTCCGGTGTGGCAACTACAAACCCTACAGCTTGAGGACGGCCAGCCCCTAACCATTGAATCCCCGGCGAACTACACCATTGAGTTCTCTGAGACGGGTCAGGTGGCCGTGCGGGCCGACTGTAATCGGGCCGTTGGTCAATTCAGTGAAGTCAGTGGCGGTTTAGACATTACCCTGGGAGCCACGACCTTGGCGGCCTGCCCCCCCGGATCCCTGGGTCAGGAATTTGTCGATGCCCTGAATCAGGTAAGTTTCTACTTTTTCAACGATCAGGACCTAGTCATGGATTTACCCATGAACGGAGGCAGTATGGAATTCTCACCGGCCGCCGCCACTCCAGAATTGGTCGGCCCGGTGTGGCAACTCCAGGAAATCCAATTTAATGACGGCACCCTGGCGGTGGCGAACCCCCCTGAGCGCTACACGGTGGAGTTTTTAGCCGATGGCAGCCTGGCGGTGCAGGCCGATTGCAATCGAGGTCGGGGGCAATTTAGCGCCGATCAGGACCGGCGACTGACGATTCAAAACCTGGCGACCACTCGCGCCGCCTGCCCCCCTGGGTCGATTAGTAATGATTTCCTCAGGGCCTTGCCGGGGGCTAGCAACTACTTTTTCCGCGATGGGGAGCTATTCATTGACCTGAACATGGACACGGGCACCATGCGCTTCTCCACTCAATCTAGCCAGCCTTAATCTCGCGATCGATTGCTCAGTCGAATGAGCTGACGACGCATCAGAGGAGAGGCGTCCACCGCTGGGACCTCGACGATATCAACGTGGGAATCCAGGGTTTCCACAAATTCATCGTTCCCGTAGGAGAACGCATCCATTAACAGTTCCAGGAGGTGCTCACGGTTATTAATGACCTGGCTCTCCTCAAGCAGGCGAAACTTTAGGGTAATTTCGCACTCGTATACACCGACTTGGGGAGAAATTGAGGACTGGGGTAGGGAATCTGCCATAGATAAAGATTTCTTTATTCCTTAATTGATATCAATTCGATACAGGGAAAGAGCAAGGATTAAGGTCAAGCCCATCGGTCCTGTGATCTACGGAACTATCGCCTCAGGGCGTACCTAGGGAAGGTAAGAATAGATGGCGAAGGGTTAGAAATAGTAGTAGCTATACAGGGTTACACATTTACCATAAAAGCAAATCGAGCTCGGAAAGATTATCTTTCTAGGCTATTTTTACAGGATTTATACAGTTTTGTAAGATCTAGATTAACTGTTTTTGTGATCTACAGGCCAGAGAACATCCTGTCTACCTGGTGACCCGCCTGGCCATTCATCGTTGACGTCTGCTGACTATGGGCTACCTTCTCGACCCTGGCGATCGCCCCCTGGTGATTACCGGAGCCAGTGGCTTCCTGGGCTGGCACCTGTGCCGTCGAGCCAGCCAACGCTGGCCCGTCCACGGTCTCTATCATTGCCATGTCCCGAAATTGCCCGGTCTGGCCCTGAGTCGGTTAGACCTGACCGATGCCGCCGCCCTGGGGGCCTGGCTGCGGGAGATCCGGCCGGCGGCGGTGATCCACACGGCGGCCCTGTCCCAGCCCAATCGCTGTGAGCAGGAGCCCGATCAGTCCGCCGCCATCAACATCGCAGCCACCCGCCGCCTGGCGGAGTACTGCGCCGCCCAGGCCATTCCCCTGGTCTTCACCTCCACCGATCAGGTGTTTGATGGCACCGCCGCCCCCTATGACGAGACCAGCCGCCCCAACCCCATCAACACCTACGGCCGCCATAAGCTGGCGGCGGAACAGCTGCTGCGCCAGATCCATCCCACCGCCACCATCTGTCGCCTACCCCTGCTCTACGGTCCCGCCACCCCCACGGCGGAGTGCTTCCTGCAGGGGTTTCTGCGCACCCTGGCGGCGGGCCAACCCCTGCGGTTGTTTGTGGACGAGTTTCGTAGCCCCGCCTACGTGGAGGATGG
>CAYVMR010000205.1:0-4572 GCA_964452545.1 uncultured bacterium | reverse complement strand
TGAAGGGCATTCTAGGCTATACCGACGAGGCGGTGGTGTCCACGGACTTCACCACCGACCCCCACTCCAGCACCTTTGATGCGGAGGCTGGTATCGGCCTGAATAGCCAGTTCTTCAAGGTGGTGGCCTGGTACGACAATGAGTGGGGCTACTCCATGCGGGTGTTGGATTTGATGCTATACATGGCCCAGAAAGAAGGCATCCTAGCCGGCATTAAGGTGCCTGCCATGGTGTAACCGCTAGCAACATCCAGCCAGACCAGGGGGCCCCTCAACTCAGGCGCACTGCACCCAGGGGTACCCCTGGACACTCAATTGATCAACCCCGATTATCCTAGCCTAGGGGCTATCCTGGCTCAGGGCCAGCTTCTCCCGGTCTAGGCGACGCTTGCGGGCATAGAGCTGGATGGTTGCCGCCATGGTCACCACCAACCCCACCACCAACCAGGTGGTGGCACCGGTGGGAAAGTTGTTCTTGAACACCACCAGCATGACGATCACCACCAGCAATAGGGTAGGGGCTTCGTTTAGAGCCCGCAGCTGCTGACTGGACCATTGGCATTCCCCCCGCTGCAGTTGGCCGATCAGCCGGCCACAATAGACATGGTAGGCTAGCAAGACCCCCACCAGGGCCAGTTTGATGTGCATCCAGCCATTTTTAAGGTAGTCGGGCATGGTAACCAGCAGGGCGATCGCCATGGCCACCGTCACCACTAACCCGGGTGTGGTAATGATGTGATATAACCGCCGTTCCATGACTTCATACTGGCGCTTGAGAATCGTTTGGGCGGGTTCCGGTTCCGCCGCCGCCTCCACATGGTAGATAAACAGGCGCACCAGATAAAACAAACCGGCGAACCAAACCACTACCCCAATAATGTGAAAGGACTTTAACCAGTAATAGACCATAGTTTTACTGTAGGGTTTTCTCCAGGTTAAAACCTACCATCTCCCCAGGGCAAATCCTATCCCTGGGGGTCTTCAAGATTGACTAGAGCCATAGATCGCTCCCCGTCTGCCAGTCTGCCCCCATGGTCTCAACCAGTCCCTAGATTGATAGCGCACTAGGGACCTCTTACCGAACCAGCCGTTCCCTAGCTGCCGCCTGGGGTTCATACCAGTACTGTCGATAGATCAGTTCCAACTCACTACCCGCCTCAGAGAAATAGTCCATCTGTTGGGATTGCAGACTTACCATTAGGCGAAACACCAGTAGGGCCATAATCGCCACGATCATACCGGCGGCGGTGGTAATCAGGGCTTCGCCAATGCCAGCGGCGGCAGCGGTGGCCTGTTCTCCCGTCCCGCCGCCACCAATGTTCAAGTTATTAAAGGTGGCGATCAGGCCGGTGACCGTACCCAATAGCCCCAGGAGGGGGGCAACGGCAACAATGGTTTCCAGCATTTTGTCGCCCTTGCGCATTTGTACAAACTCCTTGTCCCCAGTGGCCTCCATGGCCAGGCGAAAGGTTTCTGGCGAGGGTTCCCTCAACCGCAGGGGGGCGAGTAAAAAGCGACCAATCGGTAGGTCCTGGGCTTGGGCCGCCAGGGTAGCGGCTTCGCCCAGATCTCGCCGCGCCGCCTCCAGCACCTCCTTCACCACCCGTTCCTCTCGAGTTAGCAGGCGCGTCCAGAACAGGGCCCGCTCTAGAGCCGTCGCAATGGTCAGCACTGAACACCCCAGGATGGGCACCATCACGGGCCCGCCCTTCACTAAAAAGTCTAAAACCGTGGTCATAGCCGAGTTATCCTGCCCAACAGTGCGCTTTGAAATTTGAAATCTGACCTAGGAGGAACTGAACCGGGCTGGGAAGTTGGGTCAGTCCTGCACCATTGACCTCCTAGAATAGCCTAAAGGTCAGATCGACAAGATTAAGGGAAACCCCCTTTAGGCTTAAGGAGAGGTTAATACAGGTTAGCCGCATCCAGCATACCTAGCCAACCGTTGTTCTCACCCATCAACCCTATCCTAGGGGCGATGGCCAAAGCGATATATTCCTGCCCAGGCTGGTCTGAACTACAGGCTATCCCCGGAGCGAGCTCCCCTGAGGCGCTCTCCTCGACCACACCGGCGATAGTTCCATGTTCCTTCACCAGGTAAAGCGCAAGCCCTGGTCCATCAGGAATTTTTGCAGGGTTGCCATCTGTCCGGTGACAATAATCTGGGCGGGGGTCAGGTTAGGGGGTTGGCTGTGCCGTACCAACCAGCCGGCGGTGCTGCCAGCGGCACCGCCAATACTCCACTCGCCGTAGTGCACCCGGGTGATGCCATTGACGATGTGGCTTACCGCCAGGCTCTTACCGCCAATCAAAACATTGTCAACCCCCTGGGGGATCATCGCTTCCAGGGGAATTTGTAAGGGACGCACCACAAATTCCTTAATGCTGGCCCCAGAGGCTTCGTAGGAGGGGCGCCAGACCCGATAACGGCAACCGTGGATGTCAATGTCATAGTGGGCCAGGGCAACGGCGGTGGCGCTAAAGTCCCGGCCGCCGGTCATATCCTCCCTGAGGTCCGCCTCCACAACCATAAAACTATCCTGGCCATAGGCCGATCGCCCCAGAATACGCCGTCCCTCTCGGATGTAGGGCACCATGCTAAGGCCCGATTGGGTGCCCAGGGGGGCCTCGGCCCCCTGCAAGAAGGCGAGGGGCAGGCGCCGGGTGGAATGCTTTTCAATCAGCCACTCCGCAAACATCAGGGCATGGGTTTCACCGTAGTTGAGGGACACCGTAGACAACCCCCCCAGCCAGTTTTGTCGTTGCCCCGTGAGCTGAATGTCCTCTTCGGTGAAGACCAGGGGAGGGTCCATAAAGTGCCAGTCATTCCCCTTGTTCCAATTGATCAGGGTCATTTCTCCGGGGCGAGTCTTGTTGACATTGCTATCTCCCGGTACCCGACTGACCATGCGGCGATAGTTAAAGACACTGCCGGTGTGAAAGAATTTAAAGCCCTCCAGATCAAACTCCCGGTGGTGCTCCGCCTTGCTAAAGGCAGGGGGGATGGCCTTCAGTTGGCGTAGACTGCCTCCCTTGTCATTCAGGGTGGCTAGCACGAAGGGGTAGGTATAGGCCTGGGTGCAGTCGGGGTTGTCCTTCAAGGGGGCGTTAACTTCCCCGGTAAAGCCCTGGGAGTCGGATCCTAGACGGTGGGGAAGGTTGGCCCAGCCCACCAGTTCACCGGTGTCGGTGGCGTCAATCACGATCATCCGGCCACCGCTGGGGGGCTGCAGCCGCAGGGGGATTTTATTGTAGCGATCGCTGTCTGACCAGCTGTACCACTCCTCCAATTCCGTAGAGAGACGACCACTGGGCACGTAGTTAGGGTCCCGGGGAATGCGTTTCACCCCATAGATCGCCGTGATCGTCCGCCCGCTGGGATCAAAGCTGGCCCCCTTAAAGGCGGAGGAGGTGGCCCAGCGACTCTGGGGGGCGGCCTGGGCGGCCCGGCGCAGCCAGAGCTCCGCCGCCGTCGCCCCTGCCTTGGGGCTAAAGCACAGGTCCCCCACCCAACAGCTATTCACCTGACTGACCCGCTGCTCCGCCGCCAACCCCGTCCACCGGGGCAGGTAAACCGGTTGTTGTTGAATCAGCTGTTTGAACGCCTGCCAACTGGGGGAGAAATTCTGCCGCCAGCGCATCGCCCGGGATTCATCGATCGCCGATACCCCCTGAGAGCTAATCTGCCCCCCCCACCAGGGGGTGAGCTCCAGCAGACAGGTGGTGGCCCCCGCCTTCATGGCCTGGGAGGCCGCCGCCACCCCCCCCAGGGTACCGCCGATCACCACCACATCGCAGGTCCAGACCTCCTCCGCCAAGGGCAGGGGGGAGAGGGTAGGGCGACCGTTGGCGGTTTGAATCTGGCGCAGCCCTGAGGCCAGCTCAGCCCGGTTGACGATCTGGCCGATGGGGCGCTGGGTCAGCAGCAACGGCTGTTGCCGCTGGCCGCTCACACTGCGAAAGGCTCCCAGTAAAAAACTGCTACTGCCCAGGGCAAAGATCAGCAGGGCAGACAGGCGGGTAACGCGTCGTTGCCGCTGGCCGCGTTTGAGGGGCAAGGACCGATAGTGACGAGGCTCTACCATGGGCAGGGCGGTAAGGAACTCAGGGGATCGTCTGTGAGTGTAACAACGAAACCACAACCTGGGATCGGAAAGTTTGGCCAACTCAGCCGTCTGGCCAACGTTATCGCTGTAGCCCCGGGGCGGCGGCAGCTCACCAGAACCTCTCCCAGTCGCTGTTTGGACCATCCAGGCTGGCCTTGGCAGTTTGGCCAAAGCTATACTAAGAGTAGTCCCCTATCGGCGTAGAACCATGTTTTTTCCCTTCTGTATGCCCTCCGGTTGCCTCGCCCCCAGTGCCAATTCCCGTCGTCAATACCAGGAGTACAAGCTGGAAATGATGAAGGCCTTTCGCGACTCCCTGGAGGCTCGTCTGGCCGGCCTCAATGCCGCCATCGCCACGGTGGAACAGCAATTGGGGCAGGCCGGAGAGTAGGCCGCCGTCGGATTGCCCTGGGGGGATAGGCAAGCTACAGTTTTCTGGCTCCCCTTGCCCTAGGATAGAGCTAATG
>CAYVMR010000204.1:0-4602 GCA_964452545.1 uncultured bacterium | reverse complement strand
GTTAAGCGGGTGTTAGATCGTCTCTATGGCCGCGATCCCAAGGTCTCAAAACCGCGCAAGGGCAACTGACCTTATAGGCCTTGCCAGCCCGGTTAGGACAAGACGGGGAGGCCCTTGGCGATGGGGGGCTCGGACCTACAGCGTTGCCTAGGGTCCTGAGGTAAGTGGCTACAGCTATAATTAAGGGGTTGGGCTTCGTTGCCTGGCTCCTCTGCCGGGTGTCTGTCTATCCTGACGATTGAATTGGGAGTAAATTAACACCATCGATACCATCTACGGCTATCTCAAGGGGTTAAAACCGAGTCAAATTAAGCAGCTACAGCGCTTATACCATCAGCGAATTCCTGGGAATTGTATTGTTACGCCTGAATTTGCTCAGCGCTTGGCGGCGATTAGTACGGATATTGCCACGCCGCTGTGCGTCTATGTTAACCGCCGCGGTCAGGTGATTCGGGTTGGGGTGGGTACCCTCAGGCAAACCCAAATTCCCCTGGCTGACCTACCTCGCTATGGCGATCGGCGGCTCTCAGGGATTCGTTGTATTGCCACGCAACTAGAGACCGCCTCTCCCAGTGAGGCAACCTTAACGGCCATGGCGCTACAGCGCCTCGATATGTTAGCGATTCTGATGCTTACTGGTACGGGGTTTAAGGGGCGCGGTGGCCGGGCAACGGGTTACATTGAGTTTACCTATTTGGCCCACCTGGTAGCCCATCCAGAGCAACGATGGCTGGTCTCGGAGGCCATGGGTCTAGAGCAACTCAGCGGTCAGGATGCTATGACCCTGACCGAGTCCCTAGAGCAGGAGCTGAGTCGCGGTTTCGTCGCTCGAGAGGTGAATTTAGATCGCGATCGGGCCCTTTTGGTTGGTCTCCTAACCCAGGGGCAGGATGCCGATCACTTTAGGCACCGCCTTGCAGAACTGGGTCGCCTGGTGGAAAGTGCCGGCGGTGAGGTGCTGCAGTCGATCCACCAGAAGCGTCCTCGCCCCCATCCCCAAACCGTATTGGGGGCGGGTAAGGTGCAGGAAGTCGCTTTGGCCGCCCAACGTCTAGGGGCTAACCTGGTGGTGTTTGATCGGGATCTGTCTCCGGTCCAGGTGCGGAACTTAGAAAACCTGATGGGTATTCGGGTGGTGGATCGCACGGAGGTCATTTTAGATATTTTTGCCCAACGAGCTAAAACTGGAGCCGGTAAGCTCCAGGTTGAACTGGCCCAACTGGAATACCAAATGCCTCGACTGACCGGTCGGGGGAAGGCCATGTCTCGGCTAGGGGGCGGCATTGGTACCCGGGGACCTGGGGAAACCAAGCTGGAAACGGAACGACGCGCTATCCAGCGCCGCATTAGTCGCCTACAGCAGGATGTTAATCAACTTCAGGCCCACCGATCTCGCCTGCGCCATCGACGCCAAGCTGATTCCCTGCCCTCCATTGCCGTGGTTGGCTATACCAATGCGGGTAAATCTACCCTGGTGAGTGCCCTGACTAATTCCCAGGTCTATGCGGCGGATCAACTGTTTGCCACCCTTGATCCTACCAGTCGGCGCCTGGTGATCGCCGATCAGAGCGATCACCAGGTTACCCAGCTAGTGCTGACTGATACGGTGGGCTTTATCGAAGAACTACCGGAATCTCTGATGGACGCTTTTCGCGCTACTTTGGAAGAGGTTACGGAGGCCGATGCCCTGCTCCATGTGGTGGACGTTTCCCACCCAGCCTGGCCTGACCAAATTCACTGGGTGATGCGCATCCTCAATTCCATGCCGGTAGCTCCCGGTCCAATGCTATTGGTATTTAACAAGACAGATCGGGTGTCTAGCCAGGACCTGGCGATCGCCCATGAAGAATACCCAAATGCCCTATTTGTCTCAGCTACAGAACGGCTGGGGCTATCTACTCTGCGAGAGCGATTGTCCCAATTGGTTGCCTATGTGGGGTGCTTATAAAAGCTAACCCTGTAGTTACCAGGAGATAGTTAGCCCGGTAGGCTGGCCAGAGCCAGTGTTTTTCCTGTTTGCTGTTTCAAATGGTCGGCCAGTCGCAAGGACAGTGCCAGGATGGTTAGGGTTGGATTGGCATACCCTCCTGTGGGGAAGACGGAACTACTGGCAATGTAAAGATTGGGTACGGAATGCACTCGACAATCTGAATTGACAACGCTAGTTTGGGGATTGGTGCCCATGCGAGTTGTTCCCATGTGGTGAGCCATGCCGGCTGGACCGGGCAAATAGGGTTGACCCTCTCGTCTCGCGGCCACAAATTGTCCCAGGCCACTTTTGCCGACAGTATTACCAAATAGATCCTGGATGCGTTTGGCACTTTCGATATTTAATTGTCCCCACCTCCAATGCAACTCTGCCCTGGGTATACCGAGGGCATCGCGATCTCGGCTGAGTAATACCCGGTTAGTTGGATCGGGAGCCTGTTCGGTCACCAATAATACTTCAAAACGCTTAAACCGATGATGGGTATGGGGGTGCTCAGCCCAACCCCCTCGACCAAAACCAGGCAACAATGATTGATCATAGCGTTTACCCACGTAGGCAGCCGTCGCAATATGGTCAAGCCCACCAGCCACCTGAAAAAGCTTTTGTGCAATCAGGGGCCAATGTTGGGGCAATGGTTTTTTCAAATATCCCTGCTCCACTAAATCCTTCAGCGCGGCCATACCTCTAGTCTGCCTCAGGTTAGGCCGGGGAAACAGGACGATAGTGCTATTCATTAAGTGATTTTGAGCCATTGTCTCCTCTTGGAGCGCTAAATGCCCCATCACGGAATAGCCATCGACCTGACGTTTGTCGTAGAAGGCTAATTGAGTAAATAGCCCAACACTATCAGGATAAAGACTGCCAATGTCTAAGAGCACATGATCCATGAAAAAGCGACCCACTAGATCATTTTCGTTGCCGATCCCAGAAGGTTGGTGTTGGTTAGAGGCCAGCATTAACTTGGCAGTTTCTATCCCTCCTGTTGCGATGACAAATAACCGAGCCTCGACCCAGTAGGTTTTACCAGTACCATTAGTGTATCGGATTCTCTCAATCAGTTGACTATTAGGGCGCAACTCTAACTCGACCGCAGTGGCATAAAGATAGATATTGACCCCTTGACTCTGGCGTAACTCCTCTAGGTGATCTTGGTGAAAAACCTGGCGAGGACCAAATTGGTAAACCTTCGATGTAAAACTATTATCCGCCCATTCAATCGGCTTAATATGGTGATCTGACCAGGCTTGAGAGTTGTAGGCAAAGGGACCGGAACGGGCTACCTGTTGGGCTTTCTCATAGTAAGGAAGGAGGTCCTCGCGATTAATGGGCCAACCACTGTGGGGAACCCAGCCTCGCTGTTGAAAGTCTAGATCGTCTAGGGGAATATAACGAACCCCCATTTCCCACTGTCGGTTTTGTAAGCGATCTAACTTAATTGACCAGACGTTAGAGTTTCCACCTACCTGGCGGTTTCTAGTTGCCTGCAAGGACAGAAAATCATCTCCAACGGTATTACCCCTACTTAGATCCTGAATATCTGGATCTGGAGTAACACCACCACTTTCCAGTAGGGCAATATGGTTTGAAGAATTAGCTAACTCTCGAGCCAGGGTGATACCAGCTGGACCAGATCCAACTATACAGATATCGGTTTTGATGGTATGCCCTTCAGGTAAATTCCGAGAATCTATCAACATATATTTTGTAAAGATAAACTAATAGGATAGGCGTCAAGCAACATGATTTCTTCTGTTATCCCGCCAAGGATTTCATAACCATGGCGGCTTCAAGGTAAATGGGATATAACTTAAACTAAATAAAATTCTGAGTACTAAACCAAGATAAGCAAAAAACATCTTGTAATTTAGTGGGAGAGACTATGTTCAAAATTCTAAATTTTCAAGTAAGATTTTCTATCTAAATACAGTTTTATGTCAGCCATCTTGGAGAGGCAATACATCTTAGGGAGAATGTCGGGTATTCTTTGCCATCACTTCATAAAAATAGCCTTTTCTAGGAGTTTATTTAAGGAAAATGAAAAAAACTCCGGCCTGTGACTTTGCTTTTTCTCTGCAGTCTTTTGGAAAGGGTATTAGCTTAAGCTCGACTTTATCCAATCAGGCGGCATGGCAAAGTAGGTCAGTCCAGATGTCGAAGCTAGGGCGAGGGACTTTAACCTACTCAAGGTCATCTGGTGATGTCTGAAAAAGCCGAGCGGTCCATAGATAGCGGCGGACAAAGGTCAGGGCATCGGTGAAGGGAGGGTCTTGCTTTATATTCCTAGATTCCGCAGGTTGACAGGGAATAAAAGACCTGGCACCCTTTAGGCTGACCCGCCAAGCATGGCGAGCGACCTGCCCAACATGACGGGCGACTCTTAAAGCTTGACGGGCGATCGTTCTCTAGGGAAAAATAACCAAACGTCGATGGTGAGCGACCCTTCAAGCTTGACGAGCGATCGTTCTTTAAGGATAAATAACCGATCGTCGATGGTGAGCGACGATCCTTCGATGATCAGCGACTACCCTTTAAACTTCATTCGCATTGGGTTATGGATGATTCTTGTCTAGGTGTTAAATCTGTGGGATAGAAAAATATAGGCGTTAGGGTTA
>CAYVMR010000203.1:0-4638 GCA_964452545.1 uncultured bacterium | reverse complement strand
TGGCGGAGATGGCCCAGGTTATGGCCCAACGGGGGGCGGTGCAGGCCCTCAACCTGGATGGCGGTAGCTCCGCCACCCTGGTCTACGATGGGGCGGTCTACCATGGCCGAGTCAATGCCGCCGGGGAGGTGGTGCAGCGATCGGTCAAATCCATCCTCTGGGTACCCCACCCCTAGAACCAATGGCCTAGCTCCCCGCCATCCGGGTTAGCAACACTGGGCAGTTGGCATAGACCCGGGCAAAGTCCGCCAGGGATTCGCCTAACACCTTATCCAGGTCCGGTAGCCCGCGGGCGATGGTGGGGCGGCGATCGGTGGACCCAAGCACCAGCAGATCGATGTTGCGGTCCTCCACTAGTTGGCAGACCCGGTAGCCGGGCTTGCCCTCTGGGGCGAGCAGCTTGTAGGGAATGCCAGCCTGTCGAGCGATCGCGGCCGCTTCTAGCAAAATCGGGTCCTGGTTAGGATCGGTGCTGGCCACATCAAAGGGCTTAGCCTTCAGACTAGGGATGGTATGCACCAGGGTCAGTTCACCCCCAGGAACATCGCGCAGTAGGGCGAGGGCCAGCTTTAACCCACCCTTAGCGGAGTCCGACTTATCCATAGCCACCATAACCCGCTTAATCGGACGAATCCCATAGAGATCATCCTTAACCAGCAGCATCGGCCGGGAAGACAGCTGGAACACATACTGGCTGACAGAATTTTCCAGGATGGCCTTTAAACCCTGCAAACCGCGGGAACCCATAATAATTAGGCTGGCATCGACTTCATCCGCCACCTGCACGACCAAATCCTTAGGGTCCCCTTCCCTCAGCATGGCGGTGACCCGGTTGGGGTCAAGGTTAAGGCGACTAATCGTATTGGCCAGGGTTCGCCCCCCCTCTTCCCACTTGGCCGCCATGGCCTCCGCCGAAACTTGGGAGGGGACGACATGGAGCACGGTGACCGCCGCCCGCTGAATCAGGGGAAGGTCCATCAGCGTCTTCATCATGGCTTCGGTATTACCAGTGCCGGAGTTCGCCAGAAGAATTTTTTCAATCATGGAGGCCTCACTCTATTACAAAACGCCGTTGGGACTGGCAATAGCTGCCATGTTCATCATAGGCACGGCCCTGGACCCTGGTTTTCTACCATTCATAATTTGTAGTAGAGTCCAGGGAGAGTTCGCTGACCACCGAGACCGACGGATATTGTGGATACCTTCTCCTGGTTTGATTACCCAATGGTGGTCCAGCCCCACCACACGGACTATGGTGGGATTGTCTGGCATGGCACCTACGTGGCCTGGCTAGAGGAGGCTCGGGTTGCCTACTTGATGGCCCAAGGACTGAGCTTTGCCGACTGGGTCAAGGCTGGAGTGGATTTGCCGGTGGTGAATCTCTCCCTGCACTATCGCCAGTCCCTGAGGTTGGGGGATCAGGCTGTGGTGCGCACCCGGCTAGAGCCTCTCCGAGGAGTACGGTTGGTGTGGCATTACCAAATTCAACAGACCGATACCCAAATGCTCTGTGTAGAGGCTCAGGTTACCCTGGCCACGGTGGATCTGATCACCCGTAAGCCCCTACGGCGACTGCCATCATCCCTACGGGCAATTCTGCCCTAGGTGGGAAATCGGACCATGGCCGACGCGGGGTTCTAGGCAATGCTACGGGTGGAATCGGGTAACCCACCCCCAGGGATTATTATTACAATTAACACTATCTTTTCGACTTTAAATCGCCCTATGGCTACCGATTCTGGGGGTCAACATCTACCCCTACCCGCTGACAGTGATTGCCAACTGGGACAGCTTTCCCCTGAGACTTCAGGATTGCTGGCTGGCTTCTTTAAGGTTTTATCAGAGGCCAGTCGACTACAAATCGTCTGCTGCCTGAAAACTGGGCGACGCAATGTTTCAGAAATTATCCAGGCGACTGGTTTAGGACAGGCTAATGTGTCTAAGCATCTGAAGATTCTGGCTCAGGCTGGCATCGTTGGCCGTCAGCAAGAGGGGGTCTGTGTTTACTATCAGATTACCAACACATTTGTTTTCGAATTGTGTGAACTGGTGTGCAATTGCCTGGCTACTCAAATGCAACAGCAATCGGCTAAAATCGCTTACCTAGATGCCTTTCGCCAACTTGCTCAAGATCAACAACAGATGATTAAGTAAGACCCCGTGACCTGAGTGAGGTTTTTAGGGTCTATTCCGTCGTTGCCATGTTAGCTGGACAACGGATGTACCATTGATTGGGTTGGCAAAGCGCCATTCCCGGTCAATAATTGCCGATCAAAGTTAAGCCGTTTTCCGAAAATTATCTATAATCATTTTATAACCATAATGATTAACCAAATGTTGGGTTAATTAGGGTGTTAGTTGTTTATCCCCTAGAGTGAAAAGTATGGCAGTCAAAAGCGTAGAACCCTTGGTCGGCAAAGAACTTCTAGCTCGGGTAAAGGAGATGGGAGGACTGACCAAACGCGAGATGGCAAGGGAATGTGGTTACTTTTCTTTTACTAAAGATGGTGAAACCCGGGTAAATCTATCGGAGTTTTACGATGCCCTGCTAACCGCCAAAGGGATTCAGCTTGAATCGGAAAAGGAAAAGGATAGGGATGGCCGCGGGCGAGATGCCACCTATCGGGCTACGGTGCATAAAAACGGCCAAATTGTCATTGGAGCCTCTTACACCCAAGAAATGGGTTTAAAGCCTGGTGATGAGTTCCAAATTAAGTTGGGCTATAAGCATATTCACCTGGTCAAGTTGGGTGACGAAACCGACCAGGCGGAGGACAACTAGTGGCTGGGGGAACTTGTTTCAGTCAACCCGGTCAGCCTGGGGTATGATTCCCTGACCGTGATTTTTGATTCCCTAGGGGGCTACCGGTTCTTTATGCTCAAACTTTAGCTTTGAGCGCTTGAAGGGTTCAGGAATATCCACTGGATAGCGACCGGTGAAGCAAGCGGAACAAAAACTATTAGGGTCCTGATCCGTGGCTCTGAGCATCCCTTCCCAGCTCAGGTAGGCGAGGGAATCAACATTAATTTGCTGAGCGATTTCTATGCTGGACTGAGTGGCGGCGATCAGTTGATCCTGGCTGTCGGTGTCAATACCGTAGAAGCAGGGGTGGGTGACTGGTGGCGAGGAAATTCGCATATGAACCTCCGTGGCCCCGGCGTCTCGTAGGGTCTGAACAATTTTACGGCTGGTGGTGCCGCGCACGATGGAATCATCCACAATCAGCACTCGCTTACCCGCTAGTACGTCCTTGAGGGGGTTAAGCTTGATGCGAATGCCCACTTCTCGCATTGACTGGGTGGGTTGGATAAAGGTTCGACCGACATAGCGGTTTTTAATCAGCCCTTCGGCGTAGGGAATTCCCGATTCTTGGGAAAAGCCGATCGCCGCCGGTATCCCTGAATCGGGTACCGCCATAATCAGGTCCACCGCGGCAGGGGCCTCCCGGGCTAGCTGGTGACCCAGGCGACGGCGATAGCTATAGAGACTTTCCTCGTTAACAATGCTGTCAGGACGAGAGAAGTAAATCATCTCAAAGATGCACAGCTTGCGCGGGGTGGGGGCGGCCCACTGGTGGCTATCGAGCCCCTGGGGGGTAATCCAGACCAATTCCCCCGGTTGAATATCCCGCAGGTAGGTGGCCCCAATGATATCCAGGGCACAGGTTTCTGAGGCTAGGACGTAGGCGGCTGGGCCCCCTAGTTGGTCGGGCGGCGGCCCCAAAACCCCCAGTACCAACGGTCGGATGCCCTGGTGATCGCGGGTAGCCATCAGCCCATCCGGGGTGCCAATGACTAAACTAAAGGCCCCCCGGCAGCGGTTAAAGGCTTGCTGTGCCGCCATTACCCAGTCATTGCCCTCATTCACCGCCTCCGCCAGGGCAAAGGCGATCATCTCGGAATCGGTGCTGGTGTTCAGGTCGTGGTGACGCTGCAGCAACTCCTCCCGTAGGTCGGAAGCATTCACCAGGTTACCGTTGTGGGCCAGGGCCAGGTTACCCAGGCGAGTGGCGACGATCGCCGGTTGGGCATTACACACATGGCTAGAGCCCGTCGTGGAATAACGGGTGTGGCCCACCGCCATTTGGCCCGGTAGGGACTGCAAAATTTGATCGTCAAACACCTGGGAAACCAGACCCATATGCTTATAGCAGTGACTCTGACCCTGGTCAAAGGTAGCGATGCCAGCCGACTCTTGCCCCCGATGCTGGAGGGCAAACAACCCAAAGTAAGTCAACCGGGCCACCTCTTCAGCCGGGGCATAGAGGCCAAAGATGCCACAGGCTTCCTCTGGTTTGTCAGGATGAGCTAACACATCCGGCGGCAGGGGGGACTGGGAGGAAGCAGGGGGAGCAGGGAAGGTCATCGGCGTTGTCAGTAGGGTCAAGAGCAGGAATGGGAGGAGGGCACGATTAGGGTTCGATCATCGGCAATCGATCATCGTCACCCCTACAATCGCCACCGGCTTTCCCCATATCCACCTACCATCATAGGATGGTAGCCCTCAAAAACCCACGGGGACCCATTACCCATTACCCGACGATGGAATCGTCAACCTTTAAACCACGGCTATGGGACTGGGGAGGGGGGTAGCGTAGATCTTGAGCCCGCAGGTAGAGATCGACCCACTGGGCCTTA
>CAYVMR010000202.1:0-4641 GCA_964452545.1 uncultured bacterium | reverse complement strand
GCTAAAGATAAGAATTTCCTTGATAAACGTTGATCTACCCAAGGAATTTATTATGTTTGCCATGCTAAACATAGGAAAAACCTTAGGAAACCTAGGTTTTGCGAATAGTTTTATTATCGATCGCGAGTCAAAGATAGGGAAAACCTTAGGAAATGTTAATTCCATCAAAGAATTTATTATGAATGGTCCTGTTTATCCAGGTCTGGGCCACCGGCGAGGAGGGTTGAAGGTCCGCCAGAGCCCAAAGCTAACCTTGAAAACAGTGACGATACCTCTAAATATCCTGATCAAGACTGCTCAAGGAGCCATTAATTATCAGTTAATGCAATGGTTTTTCGGGTACGGAAGATAATTGAGAAATCCGATAAGTCCACACAGCAGGAAGAAAAAATAATGACTTCTACTAACCATTGCCTACTTTCGGCAATCATAGAATTTTAGACTATTAATGTTTGTTAATTCATCTCGACAGTTTAGTGGCGCCCCAATTATGCTTGGTGGCATAATTAACTAAGGAGTACTGAGGGCATTGCGAATGCCAGTGGTTATCAGAGTTGGGAGGCTAGATATTTTTCTTCTAATCATAGGTGAACTTGCCTACCTAATGCTTCGAAAATCTCCCTATACCAGATACCAATTCAATGCAAAGGCGAACTAGGGATCCAGTCTGGGATCTTTGCTAGCAGGGCCTTTGCAGATTGAGTGAGGCTCATCCTCATGGATCTATTGGTATTATCTTCAGCAGTGCATCTTATTAAAAATTGACTCCGTTTTAAGTTTTCCATACCCTTTGGGGCCGTAGTAAATTCCCTTTTAACTTTCTAATCTTTGGTCTCGAGAACTACTCGAGAACTCATAGGTCTCTGTGCTAACGCAGGGCAATATTGTCTTGGGAACTGATTAGAAAATCATTGGAATTCAAAGGTTTCTGCTGGTGGAGTTGGCCCCAACTCCTACTGGGATCGCAACATCACAACCGATCGTGAAAACCACACTCATGCTGCGGTAGGGAGGCCAGCTTTTGGGCCCTTCCCAGAGCTTGGTGCGGATTAAATCGGTGGTTTCTCGCCCCCGTAGGAGCTAGAAACCACCAGACAGGGTCAGCCAGCCATCACTGCCGTCGTGTCAGAAAAATTAGTAACCGGATTACCCCATGTACCTACCTAAAGATCAACTCCAACACATTAACACCGTGACCCATGAGGGCAAGGTTGTGGTTTTTGCCACCGATGCCAAGGGCGAAATTTCCTACACCGTCAAGCAAGATGGGTTTGAAGATAGCTACCTGAATACCCCTGTTGACCAAAGAACCGGGTGGGAAGTCTGGCAAACCCTGAAGTTCCCAAATGAAACTAGTGATCTGTCGGTGGTTAAGAAAGAACAGGCGGAGTTGACCTATCAGACCGATGAAAGCCGCTACCTGATCAAATCCGGTTATGCGACCCAAGCGCTGACGGCTGTTGCCCCCGTGCAGGTGATTTCTGCCCTGGGCCATATTTATGTTTTTCGCCAGTCTACGGCCAACACCCTGTTGGTGGACCGGTTTGTGTTAGATGGCATGACCAACAAACTGAACCGCAAGCTAGAGGTGCGGTTTAAGCGGAGTAAGCAGAAACACGAGTTTACCAAGACGATGCAACGGGGCTCGGGTGGACTGGTGAATGTCGACACCCTGGACTTCCGCGATGCGAATGGTCACTTTTTCTATGAACCGACCACTGAACTCTGTTTAATCAATCACCTGCACAGGGGTGGGTTTTCTGTGGTATTGGTTCCAACCATTGAAAATGATGTTCATCGCTGGCATATTTTCGCCTACAACAGTCAAACCCAGAAGGTGGAACTAACCACCATTCGGACATCGGAAACGGGGCTGTTTGATGTTAAGGATTACACAGTTTTTGAAGAGTCTAACGATGCCCTGCTTCCTCGGCGGATTCCTGGGGTGATTAAACGGACCTTAGAGATTAATGGGGTAACCGTCACTAACGGCTTATCTGCCACTAAATATGACCTGCAACAGGCTCAGCAAACCCAGTCGGGGGAAGAGCAATTGTTGAAGACCGCCACCAGGTTAATGCTAGCGATTCCCACCGATCAGGGGACAGCCGCCTTTAGTTTTGCGATCTCCGGGGATGGCACCCTGGCAGAAATTGATGAAACCCCCGATAGCACCATTGTTCGCAGTCGCCAGCGAGAGGTTTTGTTGCCCCTAAACACCTTAGATGAAATCAAGGGGATTGCAGACAGAACCCCTCCGCCCCAGGGAGTGATCAGCGGATTTGCTGAAGGAACCGATGAGGAGGATATCGAAGATTTAGTTAAACTGTCCACCAATGGCCGCGCCTCAGAGTTAACCAATGGTGATCTGGTCAAAATCACGGGTACCAGTGATTACCAGGGGCTATATCAGGCGATTAAGGTCGACGAAGAAACCTTTGATATTGACGTAGCTGCGGATCGGGGACTGGGGTATTGGGAGAAGGAAGACCCCGAAGCTGGGGGTTTGATGTTCGATGGCATGATTACCGCCTATGAAAGAACCACCGACGGCAAGCTGCGAGTCACCTGTCCTAATCATGGTTTAGAAAAGGGCGATTTGGTGCAAATTGCCGGCACCAAAGACTATAACGATACCTACCCGGTTCAAAAAATCGACGACACCCATTTTGTGATTGAACGTAAATGGGCGACCGGAGAGGCGATCAATGTCAAACTAGTGTCCCAAAGACGGCGGGGGATTGTCTTTGATGGGGCAACCCAACCCCTTCCGGGTTTCGACCCTGCCCTGCCCGACTTTGATCCAGCCCGTTCCGTTTTTGATCCTGAGTATTATCTGACGAAACACAAAGACTTGGCGGCGGTCTACGGCAATGATAAAGCGGCAGCACGAAACCACTGGAGGCAATACGGTCTGTGGGAAGGTCGCCAGGGGTCGGCTTTCTTTGATGCGAAATATTACCTATCCAGGTATCCAGAGATTGCTAGTCAGTGCGGTAGCAATAACTATGAGGGGGCAATTCGGCACTGGTTAAACCATGGTCTTCAGGAAGGTCGTAGAGGCTCGGCTGAATTTGATCCAACCAATGATCGCATGGCCCACCCTAATGATTATGTCTCCCTACCCGAGATGAACCATAACTTCTCGGGGGGCATTACGGTGGAGGCCTGGGTGTGGTATGACAGTTTTCAATCTTATTCACGAATTATTGACTTTGGCAACGGAGCAGGAATAGACAATATCTTGCTGGCCAATGAAAATTCCTCTGGAAACCTAGTCTTTAAGGTATTTCGGGGAGGGCGTGAACAGTCAATTACGGTTGCCTCTGTCTTCGAGACCGGCAAGTGGATACATATAGCCGCCACCATTGATGATGCAGGCATCGCCAGTTTGTACAAAAATGGTGAACAGATTAAAAGCGGTAACCTCTGGCTTCCCGATACTCTCAAGCGCACCAGAAACTATATTGGCAAAAGTAATTGGGCAAGTGATGCCTACTTTAAGGGTAAAATCAGCGACCTGCGTCTTTGGACAACCGCCCGGACCGCTGAAGAAATCAAAAACAGCATGTACCTGCAACTGACGGGCAAGGAAATCGGTTTAGTGGGGTATTGGCGCCTGGGGGGCATTTCTGAAGATAAGGTCATTGACTTTTCTGTCAACTGTAATGACGGCACCGTCTATGGTGAACCCTATATCAGTGCGGCCACCCTCAACCGTAAACTTGCCGGAGGCACCACTGCAGTTAAATATAGCAACCCTGATCTCTTCGCTGTCAGCGAACGGGCAACCTATGAAGAAAGTTTTGAGTTCAAAGTTAACTCAGCCACTCCGGTCGATCTGGCCTATCTAGACAACGCCGATGGTAGAAATCTTGGCACCAAGATCTTTACCCTGTCCTATTGGGGTAAAACCAGCCGCAGTGCGGAGGAGAAAAAGGCAATTTCAGCGGTGCAAAACAAGTTTGAAGACCTGGGCAAGGGCTGGTATCGGGCTTCCTGCTATGTCACCATCCCAGATCAGGTGAGCCTACTGCGTTCCTTTGAAATTGCCAAGGTCCAGGGCACCTGGCAATCCTTAGAAATCCGCAAGCACCAGATTCGCCTGCTGTCTGACACGATTACGGAGGCCAAGTATACCGACACGGTGACCTTGTCAACCTTAGTGGATGACCACGCCGTCTTAGCGAAAAAGCTAAAGGACCTGGAGGCCAAGGAAAAACAGGAAGGGGGCTTACTCAAGGAAAAACGCGAGTTAGAACTAAAAATTGCTGCCTATAATGCTCAAGATGCAACCAGGGCAGAGATTCGGAGATTAGAGGGTAGAATTCCATCACTAGTTGCCGAGGAAAAAAATCTTAAAGATCTACTTCAATCTGAGACGGATAATCCATTCAACTATTTCTGTTACGTTTCAGTAACAGTTGCTAATTCCAATTCTCGGAAGCATATCCGGATTGAAGATCAGGGTGAGGTTCGCCTAGTTCGGCATAGGTATGGTCAGCCTTTAAAATTTTCTTTCGTTGAGACAAAAGAGATTTTGTCGCCGATATTTTGGATGAATTTGAATTCTACTACTTGTCGCATTGAGGTACGACGAGGAACGGAATTGCAAGGAATTCACGTTAAAGATGGATCCCA
>CAYVMR010000201.1:2213-4643 GCA_964452545.1 uncultured bacterium | reverse complement strand
ACAGAAATGGGGAAACGCTTAGCCTGACCAGGACCGGTTAACTGACCCAGGCGGCCGCGATCGCCCTCCTCGTCCAGCAGCCCATCCGCTAATCATCTAGACCCATGGGCTCAATGGTCGAGAAATCCCTCACCAACTCAGATCCATGCTCATCCATGACAAACGGTCTCAGTGTAGGACCTAAGCTCCTTTTTATAAGTCTCGCAAAGAAGCACTTGTGTCTTGATGTAAGTCGCGTCCAGGCAGGCATCTTGCCCCATTCTTAGCTGTTGCGGGTGACTAGGAGAGTGTCTCGAGGCGGGACTTGAATGCCTTGTCTTAGGTCTTGCATTGAAACTTCTGCGTCTTGAACCGGAGGCTGAGTCAGCCGGCGGCATGGGGCTTTTGGGTCTTGGATCAAGGCTGTGGGGATTGCCTGGGGTGTGGGGCGGACTATCTCGGATCGAGACCTACGCAGATCGCTGTAGGTCTAGTCAAGAATGCGTTGTGTCTCAGATTGGGTCGCGGCGGCTATGCCGGTCTCAGTTGTGAGGGAAGGGGCAGGGCTTGAATAGTTGCGTATCAAGCAAACATTCGAATTCCTGAAATCCTTTTCTGGCAAAGAGTTTGGTTTGACTAATTTAGCCTGAGACTAGAATTGGACTAACTAGATCGTCCCCTTTGATCGACTTTGCTATGCTGAGGTAGGGAACGTCGGGGAAAAGATTATGGGCGTATGGGATCGAGCGTTACAGGCCATTAGGGCGAACCTGGGGGGCATGGTGAGCCAGGCGGAGGACCCGGAGAAGGTGCTGGAGCAGGCCATGGCGGAGATGCAAAACCACCTGATCCAGCTGCGGCAGGCGGTGGCCCAGGCGATCGCTACCCAGAAGCGCACCGAGCGTCAGAGCCAGCAGGCCCAAACCCTGGCCCAGGAGTGGTATAACCGGGCCGAGTTAGCCCTGCGCCAGGGGGATGAACCCCTGGCCCGCCAGGCCCTCAGTCGCCGCCAGAGCTACCTGGGGTCAGCCCAGGCCATGGCCAACCAACTGGGACAGCAGCAGCAACTGGTCAGCCAGCTCAAGGATAATATGCATCGTCTAGAAATTAAAATTGCTGAGGCCAGGACCCAAAAGGATATGTACATTGCCCGGGCTCGATCGGCGGCCGCCTCCCAGCGCCTGCAGGAAATCATGGGTAGGGGCGGGCCGATCGCCGCCTTTGAGCAAATGGAGCAGCGCATTCTGGACCTGGAGGCCCGGGCCCAGGCCCTGGGAGAGCTCAGCGCCGACCCCTTGGAACAACAGTTTGCAGCCCTGGAAGGTTCGCCCCCCAGCGTCGATAGCGAACTGGCCCGGCTCAAGCAGCGCCTCAACCCCTAACCGCCCTCCCCCTGCCGCAGCAACATCACCGTCAGATCGGTGCGTTCGGCGATCTCCAGCGGCACATTGCCCTTCAGGACCTGGCTCAACAGATTCTCCCGGGAGGCCCCCATCAAGATCACATCCGTGGCGGTTTGCTCTGCCAGATCGACGATCGCCGTCGCCACATTACCATGGGTGAGGGAATGGGTCTGCACTGGCTGCTGCAGGTCCGCCGCCAACTCCGCCGCCAGATCGCTGAGGTGCTGAGGAGTCAGACATTCCCCCTGTTCTGGATGGCAGACGGTGCAGAGTTGAAGCTGGGGTTGCTGACCCAACCGCAACAACCCCGGCAGCAGGGCCTGGGCTCCCTGGGCATTGGGGCCTCCGGCCGTGGGAATCAACCAACGGTTAAAGCTGAGCCGCCGGCCAGGACGCAGCACCAGCACCGGACAGGGAGCCTGGCGGATCAGGGTATCCACTACGCCGCTGATCACCCGGCCCGGGGTGAGATTAGCCTGGTGCCAGCCCATCAATACCAGGTCGATGTGGCGATCGCGAATCACCTCCAACAAGGTCTGCCCCACCTCATGGGCCGCCCGCACCTGGCCATGTACCGACACCCCCGTCCCCTGGCCATAGCTAAGGGCCAGCTGAATCAGCGGCTCCACCGCGGCCAGGGCAATGGTGGCCTCCGCCGGCGGCACCTGACGGGGCACCAGTACCACATGGATACACTCCAATTCGTATTGCCGCTCCTGGGCCAGGGCGGTGGCGATCTGCAACAGCACCGGAGCGGTGGTGGGGTCCGCCAGGGGCACCAACAGCCGCCCGTGGCCCGTGGCAGGACCACGCTGCTGCCACACCAGGTAGGAGGGTTGGGCCTGGGGCCCCAGGTCCGCCAACTCCCCGGACACCTGATCCGACTCCGCCCGAATAATATCGGCCCGGGTAATAATCCCCACCAGCTTGTTGCCCTCGGTCACCGGTAGGCGACTCAGCTTCAGCCGATTTAGCAGGTGTAAAACCCGGTCCAGGGAGGCATCGGGACTGACGGTGACCGGGTTGGGGGTCATGATATCCGCCAGGC
>CAYVMR010000201.1:0-2203 GCA_964452545.1 uncultured bacterium | reverse complement strand
TAACCTCCCCCAGGTCACTCTGGGTGACAATGCCCACTAATCGGCCCGCCGCTAACACCGGAAAACCCCGGTGATGCGATCGGGAAAAGGCCTGCACCACCTCCCCCAGGCTGATCTGGCTGGAGAGGGTTTCCACCCGGCGCTGCATTAGATCGGCGGCCTTCAGGTTGGCCCAGGGGTTATTGGCCTGGGGCGCCGGCTCCAGGTGGATGCCTTGACGGGCTAGGAGCTGGTGGTAGATCGAGCCGCGGTTGGTGCGATCGGCGATCAGGTAGGCAATGCCGGAGCCAATCATCAAGGGCAACACCAGATTAAAGTCGGCGGTCATCTCAAAGACAATCACAATGGCGGTAATCGGTACCCGGGTCACCGCACTGAAAAATGCCCCCATGCCGGTTAGGGCGTAGGTGGTGGAGCTGGCCAGGTAGTCGGGCACGGGCCAGGCTCCAAACCCGCCATAGACCCCCTGGGCCAAAAAACTCACCAGGGCACCGAGGGCGGCGCCTAGCACCAGGGAGGGGGCAAAGATGCCCCCGGCAGCCCCGGAACCGTAGGCTAGCAGGGTGAGGAAAAACTTAACGACAAAGGCGGTGGCAACCAAGGGCCAGGCCGCCAGGCCGGTACTTAAAAACTCCTGCAGATCGGCATTGTTAAAGGCCACCACGGGTACCACCAGCCCCACCAGGCCGGTGATCAGACCCGCCAACCCAATTCGCCCCGGCAGATCGAGCCAGGTGGCCCGCCTAAATAGGCTGAGGCTGACAAAAATACCTCGCCCAAAGGCGGCTCCCAGCAACCCGGCGACTACCCCTAGCAAGACTAAAAAGGGCAGGTCGTAGATTGATAAACTAATCGGTTTGGCCGCTAGGGTGAGATTTAACCCCTGGCCACCTAATAGGCGGGACACCACGGCCCCAATGAAGGAGGCCAAAATGGCGCTCCCCAGGGTCAGGTCAGAAAAATCCTGGAGTAGTTCCTCCACCACAAATAGGACCCCGGCGATGGGGGCATTAAAGCCCGCCGCCAGGCCCGCCGCCGCCCCCGCCGCAATCAACTGGCGGCGGTATTCCGGCGAGGTGGGCACCCAACGGCTGAGTTGGGCCGCCAGTCCGGCGCCGATCTGCACCGTTGGCCCCTGACGCCCTAGGGATAGACCCGACCCCAGGGCCAGCAGGGTACTGCCCAGCTTCATCAGGGCCACCCGCAAATTCAGGGGGATGGGGGCAAAGCCCAGGGCCGCCTTCACCTGGGGAATACCACTGCCCCCTGCCTCTGGCGCCCAGCGTTGCACTAACCACCCAGACAACCAACCTCCGGCCCAGCCGATCGCTGGCAGGCTAACCAGAGCCGGCAAACCACTGCGGGCCAGGGTGAGCCAATCTACCCCCTGTTTTAATAGCACTGCCGCCATCCCAGACACCAGTCCAATCAGACAGGCTTCTAAGATCGCTACCCGCTTATGGCTGAGGATGGACTCCAGGCGGTGACGCACCATAGGGAAACGGCCCTGGGGACTACTATCCCTAGTCTACGCACCCAGGGTGCCGATCCTCACCCCAGGCCAGGAGAAAGATCAGAAAGGGTCTTACGAATAGACCAGAGAATCGTTTAATAGGTCTATCAAGCGGACCTTCAAGTCTCATCAAAAGACAAAGTCAGTCTCTTTGCCAGATTTGACGGTCTCCTTGTGAGTCTAGCCATGGGTGGCTCTAGTCTCAAAAATGGTATCAACTCACCCCAGGATCCGTGGACTATAAATAGCCCAACCACTCGCTCAGGCTTTCCAGTTGCTTTTCCGGTTTCAGGGTGCCCAGGCCCCGCACCACCACCCTGCCACCGCTGTAGACAAAGCGGGACTTAAGGTGGCTGGGCAGTTTTTCGCTGAGCTTTTTCCAGGCCGGTTCCTCCATGGGGGTTTCCAGCACCACGTGCTGTTTGCCCTCTGGCTTAATCCGCGAAAAACCTGCCGCCTTGGCCACCAGCTTCAGTTCCAGCATGCGCACCAGTTGTTCTGTGGCATGGGGGATGGGGCCGTAGCGATCGCTGAGGTCGGCGGCGATCTGCATCAGCTCCACCTTGCTCTCCGCCACCGCCAGGCTGCGGTAGGCGGCCATTTTTTGATCCAGGTCGGGGATATAGTCGTTGGGCACAAAGGCGGTGACATTGAGGTCCACCTGGGTATCCTCCACCGGCGGAATCTCCT
>CAYVMR010000200.1:2833-4644 GCA_964452545.1 uncultured bacterium | reverse complement strand
TAGCCCTGGTCCCGCAGGAAGGCCAGAAAGACCTCCAGCTCGCTGCGGGCGTACTCCGTGAGTAGGCGGGGTTGTTCCACAATGTGGTGAAACATGTAGATGGCCCAGGCCCCATGGTGAACGGCCCGTTGGGCTAGGTTAGCCAGATCCCTGGCGGATAGCCGGGGGGTCACATTGATCGCCCGTAGGCGGTACCAGTCCGCCGGTGGCAGGGTTTCTGGCCCCCCGGAGATCAGCCGACCACTGGCAAAATAGGCAGTCAGGGCCCGCCGACAGGGGCGATTCATCTTGCCCAGGGGGTAGGCGAAATGCACCGGCCCCCGGGCCCAACCCTGGGTTTGAAACACCTCCAGGGTATAGTCCAGTTCCTTGGCCAGGTCAGCCGGGGCCATGGTGGTCAGGGGTTGGCTATGGTGGGCGCCCAGCTCCCAGCCGTAGTCCTGGGCCAGGCGTTGGCTATCGGCCAGGCTGAGGTGGCCGGGTTGGTTGAGATGGCGGGGCATTAAAAAGGCGGTGGCCTTGAGGGGGGCCTGGGGGGTGGAATGGGCCTGGAGTAACTGGGGCAGTTGCTGACCATGGTGCCAATAGCCATCATCAAAGTGCAGGGAAATGCATCCCCGCTGGGGCCGAGGCTGGGCGGCGATCGCCCCCAGCTGCACCTCCACCGGCGGTCCACCCCGGTCCTCCAGCATGACCTGCAGATAGGTCATGGGCCCCTCTGCCGCCGCCTCGGTTAGGTGACAGCGTCGCCCATGGGCCAGGGATAGGTGCAGGGAACTCCATTCCCCCGGTTGCAGGAAATTGGCTTCAGGGTCCCCCAGGAAGGGGATGGGTAGGCTCACGTAGGGGTGGTGATCGCCGGCCTGGGCCGCTAGCCTCAACTCAAGTCTCTGGAGGGCGGCTAGGGGGGCGATGCGCAGCTGGATTACCAGGTTTTGCTGACCCAGGCGGAGGGCCGGCCGTAGCTCCACCCCCGCCCGCAGGGCCTGCCCCTGCCCATTGGTGCGTAGAATCACCCGGTCGGGCTGCCGAATCACTTCCCCCTCGGCCCACTCCTGATGCCAGTCACCGCTACCCGCCGGCGCCAGGATAGTCAGATTCGTCGCTGGCTTAAAAGTCATGGAAATCTCCCCAGTGGCGGCGGTCCCGCTCACCGATCCGCTCCACAATGGTAATCCGCACCCCCCTGGGGGTGGGGTGCAACTGCCAGTCAGGTCGATTATGGCGCAGGTAGGCGAGAAACTTTTGCACCGTTGGCCGATCATCATCGGGAATTAGGATTACCCCGCCGGGAACTGTCATAGCGCTGAGATAGTGGAAGTCCACAAACAGGTCATCCAGTTTACCGCCGGCGTCGAGAAAGCTATAGTCAAACCGTCGCCCCGCCCGCAGCAGCGCTGGCAGGGCCAGGCAGGCCAGCTCTGCCCGCAGCTCCAGGCGGTCGAGCAGGCCAAAGCGGGCTAAGTTGCGCCGCCCCGCCCGGGTAAACTGCAGGCTATCGATCGCCGTGTGCCGCCCTCCCGTGGCTAGCATCACCGCCATGGCGGAGGCCCCCTCCCCCAGGCCCACATCCAGGGTGCGCCGCAGGTGGGGGCGCTGGCGGACATACTGATAAAGCCACTCCGCTCCCTGGTGATCAAGGGCCATGGTGGTGCGCTCCATGGTGGTGAGCATAGTACGCAGAGGTTCCAGGTCCAGGACCATATCACCCCCGGCGGGGACTGGGGGTGGAGGGTAGGGCAAAGCGATTATAGGCTTCCCAGCGGGGCTGGGGACGAAAGAACAGGTGCACCTGGTAGTAGGTACGGTTG
>CAYVMR010000200.1:0-2823 GCA_964452545.1 uncultured bacterium | reverse complement strand
CGTAGAGAAAGTGGGTCTTGAGGTCGTAGTTGCAAAACCGCAGCAGCCCCTGCAGGGTAAAGGGAAACCCCTGGGCCACCAGCACCAGCCCCAGCAAATACCAATCTTGCACCAGCAGGGCTCGGCCCACGTAAATCCAGGATAGGACAAAGGTGAGGGGCCAATAGAGCACCTTATAGAGTAAAAATGCCAGGTGATAGCGAGATCGGGAGGGCAACTGCCGCCAGCGCCCCAGCTGGCGGATCACCACCTGCAGGTAGCCCTGTACCCAGCGTTTGCGTTGCTTGTTGAGGGCCGCCAGGGTCTCTGGGACAATGGTGGCCCCCACCAGGTAGGGACAAAAACTCAGGCGGTAGTGGTGCTCCACTAGGCGGGCGGTGAGATCCACATCCTCCGCCAGCACCTCACCACAGAGGGGCCCCACCGATCGCAGGGCGGCGGTGCGAAACAGGCCCAGGGCACCGGGGATGACATCCTGGGTGCGATCGGCCCGGCGCCAATGAAAGCGACTAAGAAAGCGGCGAAACAGCAGGGTATCTTCGCCGTACTCGATCAGTTGCAGGTGGGCCAGGGGCGATCGCCGATTGGCCACGGTCAGGGCGCCCCCCACCGCATCGTCCCCCTGGCCGATCAGATAGCGAATCGCTAGCTTGAAGCTATCAGGGGGAAACAGGCAGTCGGCATCCACCATCAGGGTATAGTCCGTTTTCACCAGGGCGATTCCTTGGGTGAGGGCCTGGGCCTTGCCCCGGTTCTCCTGCCGTACATAGGTGATGCGGGGATCCGCCAGGGCCGTAACCACCTCCCCCGTGCGATCGCTGGAGCCATCATCCACCACAATGATCCGCAGGTCGGGGTAGTCGACCGCCAGTAGGGAACTCAGGGTGGCCCCAATCACCTCCTGCTCGTTGTAGGCCGGCACAATCACCGTCAAACCGGGCCAGTCTGCCTCCGCAATGGTGGCCAGTTGGGGGGTACGACGCTGGTTCAGGTAAAGAGCGATGAAGACTAACCCCTTGGTGAGGAAGTAGCCGGTGAGCAAAAGACAGTAATAGAAGTAAAAAGTATCAAATAGGGAATCATGTCTTTTAATGAAAAAAACCTGAAGGATTAAAAAGTTGAAAATTATACAAGGTGGCAAATAGATAACCAGTTTCCATGGGTTTTTAATATTAAACATGCCTAATTTATAAACATAGTGATGAAGCTAACTTAGTTTAGCGATTCGCCCATTACGGAGTGCTAGAACACTATACTAGAAATGATCCCCAGCATCTTAATTGCATATTTGATTCCCAGGGCCCCAGCCTGGGGTAACAGAGGCATACCCTAGGGCTGGGGCCATCCCAGTTGACCTGGGGGATTCAGAAGGAATCGGTGTCCCAGTAAATGAATCGCCTTTGGGGAAAAAGCCGTTGCATCGCCGCCATCTCTTCATCACTACAGGGGGGCAGGGCGGTAAGGTAGGTGGTGGGCCAGTCGGTGGCGGCCAGCACAAACAGGGCAAGAAACTCGGCGTGGCCCAGGCTGATCTCCGCCCCTGAGACGACAAAGCGCACTGTATAGGGGCCTTGGGGTGCCCCGGTGGTATTTTCCAGAGTAAAAATATCCTGCCAGCATTGGCCCGGTCGGTTAAGGCGGCGGTTCCAGACGGGGGTGAGTTTGCGGAGTAGCGATCGCAGGTTTAGCAGTCGATACATCTGCACCATGGCCTGGTCAGCGGCCCGATAATGCTCACCGCTGGGCCGGGCCAGATCTTGGTAGGGGGGCGGGCTGGCCACCGCCGGCAGGCTAGAACGGTACAGGTCCTCCTGGTAGATCGCCCCAAATTCCCCCGCCTCCAGCCAGGGCACTAGGGCGCAGAGCAGGGCATCCAGCCCCGCCTCCTGGCCTGGCCGACAGCCAAACTCCCGCACCTTGAGGCCGTAGGGGCCAGTGCCATGGTTGGCATTCAGGGGCCGCCCCACCAGGTAGGCCACCACCTCCCCCTCCGCCTCCGCCACCAGCACCGATCCCTTTTGATCGAGACCCCGGGTCCAGCTGTCATCATCGCGTTTTAGGGGGCCCACGTATTGGCCACTGAAGCCGCGATGGATCGCCGCCACCGCCGCCCCATCCTGATCCGCCCGAAAGCCCCGAACCTGATGAGGAAAACGGTGGGCCATCTGGCGCAGGTTGGCCAGGTCGAGACGGCGGTAGGGGCTATGGATGGCGGTGTAGCCCACCCTGGCATACCAATCCTCCCGCCAGGGAAACACCAGGGACAGATCATAGCCCTCCTGCTGGGCCCCGGCGAGCAGCTCAGCCATCAGCCGTAATCCATAGCCCTGCCCCCGCTCCGCCGGGTGGGTGGTGACAATGCCCACCGCCGCCACCGCCAGGTCCACCCCATCCCCCTGGCAACTGACGTTGTTGATCCAACCACTGGCCACGGCCCGGTCCCCCCGCTGGAGGATATAGCCGTTATCGTACTTAAAGCTGGGGTCTTGGTGGGCCTGGCTGAGGTCAAACTGAAACCCCAGCTCTGTCAGCTGGCCCAGGGCTGGAAAGAGGGACCGAGTTACCCGCAGGCCGGTGCAATCGCCAGGATCGCCCATGTCACAGCCGGGGCAGCCGGCTACGCAGGCTGTCTAGCAGGGAGCTGTCCTCCACCCACACCGACACGGAGCCGCCCTGGCAGCGAAACTCGCCCCAGCCATCGGCGTTGGTGGTCACCGGCTCTTGAATGTGACCGGTCAGATCCCGGAAGGTGGCATGGGCCTTGCCCACCTCCATCCACTTGCTGCCCTGCGGACCATCACTGAGCAGCACCGCCATGGCCTG
>CAYVMR010000199.1:0-4656 GCA_964452545.1 uncultured bacterium | reverse complement strand
TTACCTCAATGGTCAGTTCTCATCCTGAGATTTGCAAGACTGGGATGCACCCCTAAAGTCGGTGCCATAGACCCCGCCCACCACCCGGGCGATGTCCTGGCGGTCCACCAGGGTGCCGTTAATTAGGTTGGGCTGAAAGGAAATGGCCGGATAAGGCTGATGGGTGTCAGGATCGACCACACAGTGGGCATTGGTGAGAATTAAATCATCGGCTATTAGGGTACCGGTGCAAATGTTCAAATCACCCGTGGTGGTTTGCATCACCAGGCGACCAATGGCTGACCAGGGTTGACGACGATCAATCATGGGCACCCGGTCATCACACTCTGCTGGGGGCTGGTCGGGTAAACAAATAATTCCCCGCTCAGCCTCTGGAGCGATGGGCGTCTCCAGGGTAGAAGCGGTTGGGGCGGCCGGTAGGGTAAACCGGATACCCTGACGCTGATCGGCGGAGCCAAACCCCGAGGGGCCGGTGGTGTCCGCCTGTACCCTCAACAGACCATTACTGGCCAGGATCAGGCCGGCACTAATCACCCCAAGGCGGAGCCATTTTTGACACTTGTTAGAAAACCGACTGGAAAACCGATGGGTAGGTTGCATGGGATAATTCTCCTCACAATGGTATGGGTTAAACAACGGTTAGGCAAACTGGTAGACCACACCCGGACAGCCATTCTTCCCCTTTAGCGCCATTCCCCCTGTAGGGTAAAGGCGGCCCAGAGGTAGGGGTTTTGGCCCTGCTGCCAGAGGGCTCGCTGAGTAGCACTCAAGGCGGCGGCGGGGGGTTGCCCCTCGACCAAGACCCTCTGGTAAAACTGTTTGATAAACTCTGCGGTGCCCCGGTCGTTGATATTCCAAAGGGAGGTGACCACGCGGGGGGCGCCGGCGTACATTAGGCCGCGGGTCAGACCGATCGTACCCTCTCCCCGTATGTTTTCCCCGAGGGCGGTTTGGCAGGCACTCAGCACCACCAGTTCGGCACCCAGGTCCAGGTTAAACAGATCCCCCAGGCGCAGGTAGCCCCGGGTCACCGGTTGACCCTGGGGGTCAAACTGGGAGAGCAACAGGCTAGAGAGGGCGGGGTTCTGCTGGTCAATCAGGCCATGGGTGGCGAAGAGTAAATAGCGGTATTGTTTCAGGGCGGGGTTAGTGACCCAGCCGTAGTTGGCCTCAAAGTCAAGGGCGACGGTTTTATCTGCCCGATTGGGCACCAGGGCGAGAACCGCCTCCGCCTCGGCCCGGCTATGGGGCAGACGCCTGAGGCCGTTGCCCAAACTGCGGGTGACATCCTCTAGAAACAACTGGTCAAGGGAGGGGCTGGCGGCAAAGGCGGGGGTGGGTGGGGCCATCCCTTGGGAATAGCGGGGATCATCGGCGGTAAACACCGGGTCGGCCAGCACCGCCAGGGTTTTGGGGGCGGGTGGGCGGTGATCGATAATCGTGTCACGCAGAATCGAGATAGTTGAAGCCGAGGGCAGATACACGACGTCGTGTTGGCTGACCAGAGGGGTGTAGGTAGCCTGGCCGGGGCGGCTGAGGGCGGCAAAGGGCACGGTTTGCAAAGCCCCATCGGCGACAATCACCAGGCGGTGATCCGCCAGTTGGGCAGCCACGGGGTTGAGAATCAGGTCGCTGAGGTTGCCAGCGATGGCCGTCAGGGTACGGTCCTGGTCTTCACGGTTGTGGATATTGGCGGAGGGGGTGGTAACGGCGGCGGGGCCCGGCAACCCCTTCAAGCCGCCGTCGTTGATCACCTGCAGTAGTTCCTGGGCGGCCTGGTCAAGGGTGGGGCGACCGGCTAACTCGTAGCTGCTCAGGCCGGTTTTGCTCACCGCCCACAGGTAGCTGCGCTCCTCCCCCAGGGCGTAGTACAACATCAGGGTGTGGTCATCCAACTGTTGCTGGATCTGGGCCAGGGTGAGGGGTTGGGGGTACTGCAACTGACCATAGGCGGGGCTGGTGCGTCGGATGTCAGCCTTTAACTTCTCCTGCTCTGCATATAACTCGGTAATTCTGGCCTGCACCTGGGCCACCTGGGCCTGGGTTTCGGGGCTACTGGAGAGGCGCATCAGTTCCTTTTCCTGGGCCGCCAGTTGGCGTCGCAGGTCCGCTTCTCGCTGACCTAACTGGGGGTCAATATCCTTGGTAATGTCAGCGTTGGCTTCGGTGAGCAACTCCCGTAGCACCCGAGCCCGCCCCTGGTCAGCGGTCTCCAGGGCCTGGCCGTCGTAGCCCCCCTGGGGCTGTTGTCGGTGTAGTTGCATCAGCAGGTCTACCTTAAACTGGTAATAGTCCTGCACGCTGGCGAAGTAGGCGGTTTTGAGGTTGTCATCCTGCAGTTCCCCCCGTAATTGCTCAATCAATGCAATGGCGGCGTTGATCTGGGCTAGAGCCTCCGGCAACTTATCTTGACTGCGATACAGATCCGCCACATTCCACAGCGTCACAGCCTGCCCACCGCGATCGCCCACCGCCTCAAACAGGGGCAAGGCTTGCTCGTAGTACTGCAGCGCCCGCTGTTTCTCCCCCAGGGCATCGTAGACTAAGCCGATGTTGGTGAGGGTGGTGGCTTCCATCTGGCGATTCTGGACCTCCCGATGAATTGGCAAGGCTTGCTCGTAGTACTGCAGCGCCCGCTGTTTCTCCCCCAGGGCATCGTAGACTAAGCCGATGTTGTTCAGGGTGGTGGCCTGCCCACCGCGATCACCCACCGCCTCAAACAGGGGCAAGGCTTGCTCGTAGTACTGCAGCGCCCGCTGCTTCTCCCCCAGGAGATCATAGACGCGGCCGATCCCCAGTAGGGTCCAGGCGGTTGATGGTCGATCGCCGATCTGTTGATAGAGATCTAGGGCCCGTTGCCACTCCCCCAGGGCCTGCTCTAAGGACTCCTTGGTGCCCTGCTGAAACAGGGCCATGCCCCGCTCAAACGCCTGTTGGGCTTGGCGGCGGCTGGCCTGGGGGTCTACCTGCTGGGCCAGGGCTGGGGTGGTGCTGCCGGGTTGGGGGCTGGCGCTACTGAGGTCGACCGGGCTGATCACCAGCAGGGCCGCCAGCAGGGGCGACCTTAGCCAGGGGAGATAGGGGCGCTGGGGTTGATTCATCAGAGCAGCGGAGAAGCAACAGGGTTGGGCGGGAAAACCTATGGATTCCAGTATAGGGGGTTGGCCTGGTGTAGCTGTGCTGGTTACGGTTTCCGTAACTAGCCTGTCTTTTGAGTCTCGGCATCAAGTGGGGCTGCAGGCGGGCGATGAGTTGCCGTTTATGATCACTGACTCCCCTGCCTTCCAACTCTTTAATCACCCCCCTTAAGGTGAGGGAGTGGCGATCGCGGCCCCCCGCCGCCACTTTGTAGTCCCGCACATCCCGCATGCCAATCAGGGCGATGCTCTGGGGAAACCCCTGGGGCCGGCGGGGCAAGCCATCGCGGATTTGCCGCAGCACCGTGATCAGGGTTTGGTTTTGCCGGTTTGCCGGGGGGCGTGGATGACGAAGTAATTTTCCTGGTCGATCAGCCGCACCAAATCGGGTAACCGCTGGCTGGGGGGCACTAGATAGTGAATATTAGCCTTACAGGGGCCCGCGGTGTTAAACCATTTGGCCATGGGGTCTGGCAACTGGGGGGACGCTCTACCCAGGCTACAATAAACCCATGCACCATCGCCGGGGGATGACAGGACAGTTTCCACCCCAGTGGATACCGTCGATCGCTACCCCGACGGTGATGGCCAGCCCACAGCTGATCACACCGAGCCGTTTAGCTGGATCGTGATGATCAAGGAAACCCTTGAGATGCTCTTTGCCGCCAAGGCCGATGTTTTTATCACCGGGGAACTGCTGGGGTACCCCGCCCAGGTGGGGCTTTAGCCATCAAATTCCTCCAACATGAAGCTGATGGTAAACCCTAAAGTATTAGGCCCCCACCCTCAACCAACCAAACAATGCCTCGGCGGTAAGCGGCAAATCAACCCCCTCAAGGCAAGGCAAGGGGGCCGCTTCAGTCAGTTCATCAGGCAGGCGATCGCGCCGATAGACCAGCACCACTCGCTCATCTGGATCGATCAGCCACCCCATCTGCGTACCCTGCCGTAGCAGATGTAAAATCTTGCGGGTCACCCGGGTTTGATTCTGGTCGGGCGACAAAATCTCAATCACCCAGGGGGGAGCAAACTCCAGCCCTGTGCTGACAATCTCGCCATCGGCATCCACTGGGATCTGGGTCTTGGCCACCACCACCAGATCGGGGACCAGCGATCGTCCCCCCACGGTACACCGCAACTCTGGCAGGGCCTCGTAGGCGGAGCTGGCGGCATTGATAGCCTCGGCCAGACGCAGTTGTAAGCGGCTATGTTTTCCTCCTGGCATGGGCTTTTGGATCACCTCTCCATCCCCATATTCCCAGGCCGGTGACTCCTCAATGGCCGGTAGCCTGAGGAAATCATCCAGGGTCAACGAACCGGGAACGGCAATCATGGGCGGCGATCGCGTCAAGAGATCATACCTAATTGTAGCTTTGTCTGACCCCTGACTACTGTCCTACAATAATATCCATCGAGCGCCAAGCCGGTGTAATGGTTTCCCAACCCCTGAAAGCGACGTTGCCCAGCATGGAGGAGCTACCCTGCTCTGACGATACCCCCGTGGATAACGAAGATCAGA
>CAYVMR010000198.1:0-4766 GCA_964452545.1 uncultured bacterium | reverse complement strand
AGCACGTTAAAGATGCGGCCCAGGGTTGATGCGCCAACGGGCACACTAATGGGCCCCCCCGTATCCACAACCTCCATGCCACGAATCAGGCCGTCGGTGGAACTCATTGCCACAGCTCGCACCTGGGCGTCGCCCAAGAGTTGCTGCACCTCACAGGTAACGGCAACCTCAGCCCCAGCGGGATTAGTCCCTTGAATTTTTAGGGCATTGTAGATTTTGGGCATCTCGCCACTGGCGAACTTGACGTCCACAACCGGACCGATGATTTGAGTGATATAACCAACGTTTGTTTTCTCTGCAGTGGTGACCATGCTTGCGCCTATTCCGTATGATCAGCTTATCTGGCGGCTTCTATGTCACTGTTACATTCCAAAGCGCCATCTCTCAGATTATCACTAGAGTGCAACGGCCTACGCGGATTCTGGGGATTATTCTGATTTTTTGATCCTCTGATGGTTATCCTTTTGATCGCCCCTGGTGCCAAAGCCAGGACTGGGAACTATGGGCCTGACCAGGCTATTCCAGTTCACGTCGTCCCTCTAGGGCTCGGGCCAGGGTGATTTCGTCGGCATATTCGAGGTCACCGCCCATGGGTAAACCAAAGGCGATGCGGGTGACCCGGGTAAAGGGCTTGAGCAGTTGACCGACGTAGAGGGTGGTGGTGTCCCCTTCAATGCTGGGGCTAATGGCCATAATCACCTCTTCAGTCCCCTCCTTGTTCACCCGATGCACGAGGGGGCCAATGTTAAGCTGCTCTGGACCGATGCCATCCATGGGGGAAATCAGGCCCCCCAGCACATGGTACCGACCCCGGTATTCCCGAGTTTTTTCAATGGCGATCACGTCTCGGGAATCGGCTACAACACAAAGGGTGTGGAGGTCTCGTTGGGACGATCGACAGATCTCACACACCGGCTCTGCGGATAGGTGAAAGCAGACGGAGCATTGTCCTACCTGAGATTTGGCCTCCAACAGGGCTTGGGCCAGGGCCTGTACCTCCGCCTGGGGCCGCTTCAGGATGTGGAGGGCGAGTCGCTGGGCAGACTTGGGCCCCACCCCCGGTAGCCGTTGCAGTTCTTCGATCAGCCGAGCAAGGGGACGGGTGTAGATAGGTCAACTCCTAGGACTAGGGTATGGGGCTATTTTAGCTAACCACTCCGGCGGGTCACCCTACTTTTAAGTGGTTGCGGTTTGACCCGCGGAGAAGGCTAGGAGGCAAATCCTTCGGCTAGGGCTGGCAACTCTAGGCAATAGCCCGCTCCGTAGACGGTTTTAATATAACGAGGATGGCGAGGATCGGGCTCTAACTTGGTGCGCAGGTGGCGGACGTGAACCCGGATAGTCTCAATGTCGTCGTTGGGTTCGTAACCCCAAACCTCCTGCAGAATTTGGCTGGGGGAAACGGTTTGACCGTGGCGCTGCAGCAGGCAATGGAGGAGCTCAAACTCCAAGTGGGTCAGCTTGACGGTCTTGTCAAACCAGATCGCTTCGTAGCGTTCGGGAATCAGGGTGAGGGGACCATAATTAAGAATTTCACTATGCTTGGCCGCCTGGGGAATGCGATCGGTGCGGCGCAGCAGGGCCCTGACCCGGGCTAGCATCTCGTCTAGCTCAAAGGGTTTGGTCAGGTAATCATCGGCCCCGGCGTTTAGGCCATCGACCTTATCCTGGGTCTGACTCAGGGCAGTGAGCATCAGCACTGGAATATCAGCGGTGCGTCGATCGCGTCGCAGCCGCTGGCAAACCGTTAGCCCATCCACCTTGGGCAGCATCAAATCAAGCATGATTAGGTCGGGCATGAGTTGTACGGCCAGAGCCTGACCCTTCACCCCATCCCCAGCTTGATTGACATCATAGCCAGCCATTTCCAGGTTGACTGAGACCAGCTCCGCAATCGCCGGATCATCGTCAATGACAAGTATACGAGGCATCGTTGTTAGGTTGAATGATTTGCCAGTAATAACCGTCCCAAAGCGCTTTTGCTCTCGCCGCCCCCTCAACGAGCAAACTTAACATTAATGTACATACTCAGGGGTAGGATCCCCTGTTGATGTAAAGAGGAATGTCAGAATAATACAATTCCTCCACAAATTATAGGCAATAGTGCGGATTTTGCCCCAGGGAAATGGGTTAGATCGTCATGACTTAAACATTGCTTCATATCGCAGTCGCCAGTCCGGTTCGGAGAAGACGGCGATGCCATTGGCCATAGGCTGGGTTCCAGGGCATAGCTGGGTAGCCTGAACTAAATGGCTACAGCCATAAAAAAGGCTGCAGCCAAAGGAGCGCAGCCCAGTTCCAGGATAATGGGGGTCAGGATTCAGGAGCATCCCCGGGGGTCCCCATCCTTACCCTAGCCATAGGTATCCTGCTCAAAGGACTTTTTAGGGCAGTATTCCCGTAACCAGCAGCGTTCTAGAAAACTGATCCGGTAGGCAGACCAAAATTTTTTGGGGTGATAAATAGTCCTGTGGTAACGGCTGAATACCGGTTGATTTAAATAAGGCCACAATGGGAAACGCATTATCCTGAAACCCTTCAATCTCAAGATTGAACAACATGAGGTCAGACCAAAACCGACATCGCCCAGTCAATATAGGACTCTGGGGCAGGGAGGCCTGGGGCTTGATATCACCGCGAGCTAGAACACCTACCCGGTCCTTTCAACTCTGTCCTTAACATGCTGGCCACAGCTTCAATCGACAAAGACGCTGGCATCGAGTCATGTCACCTAGTATAGGCAGTTAAACAAGGAGACCTTATCTCAGATCTCCTTTTTGGAAAAATATTTAATAATTGAATACAGTTTGTCAAAGACAACCCAGCTATCTAGGGCCATGACCTTAGGGAAAATGGAGCTGACGGGAGTCGAACCCGTGTCCGCTTTGAGTATTAACACACCATTCATTCACAGGTTTAGCCCAGCTAACCCTTTGGGCGGGAACCGTTACATATCCCGAACGGTGGGATGCTCTGGTTAGGTCTTAGCTAGTCAGTACACCAGAGGACATTGACTAACGCATCCGTTGGGGTTTGTCCATAGTTTTTAACGGAGTCAAACTATGAACGCTCGCTAAAGAGTTTTTAGTTTAAGCAGCAACAGGTGCAGCTTTACGAGCAAAAGGAACGATGTTGTTCGCAGTTACGTTTGGTTTGAGCCTGGATTAACGAGAGTTGACTCCCTCTCGACCTGCATCACAGCGTGACTTTCGTCAAAACGTCGAAACCGTTACAGCCCCTTGCTAGTCTTGCATCTATATTATAACCAAAATTTTCTATGGTGGGAGACTCCCTGGTCTGGGGGTAGGCCAAAAGGCTGAGATCAGGGTGAATCGCTCAGCCCCTACCCAGAGGCGTGCCGACTTGCTGAAGGTCAACGGCGTAGCCGGCCACCACCAGATAGACGGCATCGGCGATCGCTCCTACCTGACGGGTTAGTTGACCCAGTCGATCGCGAAACAAACGCCCCATGGGGTAGGCCGGCACCACCCCCCAGCCAGTTTCCTCAGTCACCAAAATTACCGGGTTGGGGGTTTGTTGTAGGCTATCCAGCAGATCCTCCAGGGTCTGCTGCCAGGTGGACTCCTCCTGATCGAGCAGGTTGGCTAGCCAGGTACCTAGGGAGTCGACTAACAGACAGTGGTGGGCAGGGGCCGTGGCGATCGCCGCCGGCAGGGCCAGGGGCACTTCCCACAGCTGCCAATCCGGAGGACGGCGCTGGCGGTGCCGGGCGAGGCGAGCCTGCCACTCCCCATCCTGGGGATGAAGGGCGGCGGTGGCTAGGTAAATTACCGATCGCTGGGACTGCACCGCTAACTGCTCTGCCCACTCACTCTTGCCAGAGCGAGCTGGACCCGTGACCAAGCCTAGCCAGGATCGGCTGGGCCCCAGGGGCCCGACGCCGAGGATATCAACCGAGATTGCCATAGGGAAACCTAAGCTTTTTCTCCCAAGACCTTACCCAGGGCGATCAATAACGCTTGCTCCGCAGAGGCAGGCTGGGGCCTTATTTTAGGCCCGTTCTGGATTTGGCCCAGGATGGTTTGGGTCCTACGAAACAGGATCAGAGCAAATACGACAATAGGGATAACTTCCCTAGGAGACTCCATCGGGCCCAGATAGACAATGGTAAATTCATATTTCTTATTGCTCTACCCGAGACAGACTCTATCTTGGGGACCTTTGCCTCCAAGATAGAACCCGGGTCTTAGGGGATCCGTTCCCTCCTAGCTGGAGACTCGCTGTCGCAGGGGGTAGGGGACAGGGGCCTTGACCGCAGGGCTGGCCTGCTGTACCAGGGCCTCCACCAACCAGGGGAAGAGCCGCTGCAACCAGACCGCCCCATGGCTCTGCCAGCCCACCAGAATCTCCCGGCGGCCCTGCCGCAGCCCCATCACCAGGGCCTCAGCCACCTGTTCTGGGCTCACCGGTTGCACCCAGCGAAACCAGTCAAACCCCCGCACCATATCGGTGTCGGTGAGGGAGGGCAGCAGGGCCACCACCCGCACCTGGTAGGGGGCCAGTTCACTGCGCAGGGCCTGGGTAAAGCCCAGGATGGCGAACTTGGTGGCGGAGTAGGTGGCCATGGTGGGGGCGGCCACCTTGCCCATTAAACTGGAGACGTTGACAATGCAACCCTCGCGGCGCACCGCCATGCGGCGGCCCACCAGGCGGGTGACGGTATAGAGCCCCACCAGGTTGGTGGAGATTTCCGCCTGCACCTGGGGGAGGCGAGCCTGCAGGAAGGGGGTTTGGTGAGCTACCCC
>CAYVMR010000197.1:0-4844 GCA_964452545.1 uncultured bacterium | reverse complement strand
GTGAGTTGCTTTAAGTGGGTAAAGGCGTCGCCATCGATGGCTGCCATGGCGGTCTGGATTTCCGCCTTGTCAAGATAAAGCTGAATCGTACCGGTCTCGTCCTGGAGGCTAAAAAAGGCCAATTTACCAAAAACGCGGCGGGCCACAATCCTACCGGCCAGAGAGACCGCCACCGCCACTTCCTCCCCAGCGGCCAAGTTCATGTAGCGGTCCTGGAGTTCCGCCGCGTGGGCGGTGATGGACCAGCGGTAGGCGAAGGGATTAAACCCCAGCTGCTGAAGGGTGGCCACCTTTTGCAGCCGAGTAGCACGGATCTCTTCCAGGCTGGAAGCACTCTGACCAGGAGAGGCGGCGGGGGCAGACATAGGCAGGCAGTTATTAATTTATGATCAGCCCCCATTATAGGGAACCATCGGCATTCCACCCAGTTCTAGCCGGGGCCAGAGTACTTAACCCTGATGGGGTAGGGCCTAACCATTGCCATCCCCCAGGCCAGGAACTATGATTAAGAAAAATAACGAAAGTCCGTTCGGGGATTGACTTTTCCCCACTTGTTCCCAAACATTCCCTTCTTCTCCCTAATCCTATGTCCTTTTCCGTCGATAGTGCTTGCATTTTAGCCGAACCGCTGATTACGGCTTTTTTCCAGGAAACCTCAGGGGCATGGCGATCGGAGCGGCGCTACTACACCCTGAAAAGTGGAGAAACCCAGGAGGTCGTCAGTCAGATCACGATTGAGTTTTTGCCGGCGGGCTCAGGGCCCCTATTAGAGCTGGCGGAGTTACACCGCTTGGATCCGCAGCAACCCCTGATCTGTGGCACCACCGTGACCTGGGAAAGCGATTACCTGGGAACCGGCAAGAAGCCGGTGGTGGGTAGCACGGTGTTTGCGGCGCGGGGGGCTACTCTCTACCGCGATCGCGGTTTTGCCACGAACCAACCAGTCATCGCTCAGTATTTATTCCGGGATAACCGCACTATGCAGCTCAAGACCGAGTATAACGACTCCTGTTTTGAGGAGGAAATCAAACTGATTGGTCAACGTTATCGGACCCGCCAAACCGTGGTTCGTCGAGCTGGGGAGGAATTGATGATTGGGCAATACCTGGAGACCCGTTGCGATTAGAGTGACTGCGGCTACAAAAAGACCTGATTAGCTTTGCTATGGTGACTCAATAATTGTGAACCTTACCCGTTTAACCAGTGGGCGCCGTATCGATTCAAATTATTGAAGGTAACCCCCATCTGCGATCGCTGCTGGGATGGCACCTACAGCAGGCTGGTTACAAAGTCTTTCAGGCGAGCGATTCGGTTCGTACCCGTGACTTGTTTCAAAGCCGTCAGCCTGATTTAGTCATTCTCGACTCCAATCTACCTGACGGTGACGGCATCGACCTCTGTCGTTGGTTATACGCCCAGGGGCAGCCCCTAATTATGATTTTATCGGCAGCTACCACAGAGTCCGATATTGTGAATGGCTTAAGGGCTGGCGCCGATGACTACTTGACAAAACCCTTTGGTATGCAGGAGTTTCTGGCCCGGGTGGAGGCCCTGACCCGACGGGCACGACTCAATACAGCACCCGCCTCCCTGACCTACGGCGAGTTGAATATTGATCTGGTACAGCGACGGGTTCACTTTCGCAGTGAGTATATTGATCTAACCCCCCAAGAGTTTAGCCTGCTATACGTCCTCACCCAAGCCTCCGGTTCCCCCCTCACCCGTAGCGATCTGTTGCGTCGAGCCTGGCCCGATGCCATTGACAACCCCCGCACCGTGGACACCCATATTCTTTCCCTACGGAAGAAAATCGAGGCCGATCCCCGCCAACCCAGTATTATTCAAACGGTGCGCAATGTCGGCTATCGATTTAATATTGAACAGGTAACCGCTCCGACAAATGGCCATGGTCGGCCTGCTCACCTTTCGCTGACCTCCTCCAGGGGCTCCTAAACCCTATTAAGGTGGTCCCCTATCTTCCCGCATCACCCCTAGGGCGACTGACAATTTAGTGCATTAGTTTTATAGCTTTGGCCAGGACCCTTAGAACACCGTTGATCGATCAAGCCATAGCCTGGATGGCTCTTCTGACTCACCCCCGCCCCGTTACCCGGGGCTACGGCTATAGGCAAAGCCATATCCTAGTCTTGCTGCTCGCCCTGATCAGTCCTGGGCTTGCCCCCCACTCTAGCTGGGCCGCCGAGGAGGTGATGCTCAAGTACCGAGGCTTTAGCCGCACGATGCCAGTCTCAGACCTGGCCACCCTAGCCACCACCGGTGAACCTAGCCCATCCCTTGGGGCGCTCCTACGACAGGCCGGTCAGTCTCCCCAGTCGCTGCAGTCGCTACTGACTCGCCCCCTTACCGCCGACCCCATCCTGCTGGATAAGGCCTTAAATAGCTGGCCAGGGGAATGGTTGCTGGATCAACTGGGTACCGCTGTCCATCCAGTGGCTCCAGAGGCTAGCCGCCAAGCACTACGATCAGCCCTAGTCCTGTCCGCCAGTCCCGATCGCCAGATTACCCTCCTGGAGGTCCTACAAACCTACCCCACTACCACGGTAGTCCTGGAAGGGGATTTAATCGAGCCAGCCTACCGGCAATTAGCTCAATTCCTACAAACCCTGAATCGCCTGCTACCCTTCCGGTTCTGAAGGTTTCAGGGACTTAACCAAACTCACACCGCCAATCTGCCCCAGGAAGAAGCCCGGCATGGTTCAGGGTCAGCATTGCCAAACCAACGATCCGCCCCTGGGGATGAGCCATTATCCTTATAGGAGGGAGCTCACTACCATGGCAGCCACCATGACAATCACTAGAACGGTGAGGGGTTCCACGTTTACCTTTACCTTGGTGCCACCACCGCCCTCACCGGAGTCCGATTGCGTAGTGTAGAAAATGATGCCTAGCACAACCAGGAGAACGATCAAGTCAATTCCTGTAAACACGGCTCTGTTTGTTAATTGTAGGTAAATTTAGTGTTTGAGTAGATGGCGGCCCATGGACCAGCCCCCTGCCTGCAGATGATCGACCCATGCAGAAAGGTGGATGGCCTAGTCCCTTCTACTGTAGCCGCTGCCTCAAGCGACTGACCAGTTGTTTGACCTCAGGAATGGGTAGAAGTAGGGCCATCAGGATAAACAGGAGTAGCCCGATCGCCCCAGGTAATAGTAATTGCCCTAACAAAAGAGCCAGACCCTCGCTACCAAAATGGTTTTGCAGTTGCTGTAAAACCGCCCAAGCTAGGAGGCCGGCTAGACCACTGAGGGCAGTTAAGGCGGCGATCGCCCCACCCCATTTCAGCAAGGGTAAGCCCCCCAGACGACGGTCTAAAATCACCACCATGGCCAGGGTGGAAAAAACATTCACCCCCACCGTCGCCAGGACTAATCCCGGGGCGCCTAGCCAGCGAATCAGCCAGAAGTCTAAGAGGGCGTTCAACCCAATGTTAATCAGACTAATGCGAAAGGGAGTTTGCCCATCCCCCAGGGCATAGAAGACCCGCACCAACACATCCCGAGCCAGATAAACAAACATCCCCAGCCCGTAGACGATCAGCAAGGAGGCCACCAACTGAGAAGCCTCCACCTCAAAGGCCCCGCGCTCATAGATCACCCGCACCAGGGGGGAGGCCAGGACGATAAACAGAGTCCCCAGGGGTAGCATGGTTAGGGCCGCAAACAAAAGGCTTTGGCGAATCCGGGTTTTTAACTCGGGCCAATGCACCGGGTCAGCCAGCCGGGCAAAGATGGGAAGGAAGGGGACCAAAATCACATTGGAAATAATTCCCAAGGGAGTTTGCACCAACAGGTTGGCATAGCTGAGGGCCGCCGCTGTGCCGGCGATATAGGAGGCAAAGAACAGGTCAGTAAATAGGTTGATTTGTAACATGCCGGAGGACAGGGTGGCGGGCACCAATACCTGGATCACCTGGTGTACCCCGGGTACCGACCAATCAAAGCGCAACCGTAGCCGCCCCAACCCCGATCGCCACAGGCTGGGAATCTGAGCCAACCATTGCAGAACGGCCCCACCCAGGGTACTGGCCGCCAACACCGCTCCGCCGAGAAGATAAAACTCTGGCCTGGTCATGTCCTTACCCAGGGTGGCATAGAGTAGCCCCAGCCCCACTAGCACCGCCCCACTAGAAAAAATCGGGCTGAGGGAGGGCAGCCAAAACTGACTGTCGGCATTCAAAGCGCCAAAACCAATACCGATTAGCCCCGCCAACAGCGCCATGGGGGCCATGATTTGCAGTTGCAGAACAGCGATTTCGCGGGCGGTGGGCTCCAACCCGGGAGCAATGGTCTGGATAACTGGCCCGGCTAGGAGCCATAGGCCTACCGAGAGACCCACCAGAATCAACCCCACCAGGGTGTTAATGGTTTCCACTAAAACCGCTGTCTCTTGGCGATCGCGGCGGGCGACGACACTGACAATGGCACTGTGAAAGGGGCCGTTGATCCCCCCCAACAAGATCAGGAGAAAACCCGGAATGATGTAGGCAAAACTATAGGCATCGGCAACAGGGCCGACCGCAAAGGCCGCGCCAATGGCCTGCTGGCGAAACAAGCCAGCTAGTTTACTTAAAATCGTGGCGATCGCCACAATACCGGCAATACTAACCAGGGATCGGGAGGATTTACTTTCTGACACGGAACCTCGCGGGGGGAATCTCCAGAACTAGCCAGAGGATAGCAGCCTCCTGGTCTTGGCGAGCTACAACACAGGGCCAGATTTACATCCGTTAACCTCTTTACAAACTGTAACAGTTCGGTTAAGGTGAGGCTATACATACCCGGTCATCCCTGGCGCTTTCGCCGTCGATGACCTTTCTTGTAAAC
>CAYVMR010000196.1:0-4853 GCA_964452545.1 uncultured bacterium | reverse complement strand
GAGGACTCCGCCCCACACTGGTTGCAGGTAAACATAGAACGCGACTTCGCCATGACCAGAGCCTCCCGTGCCGATGGAGAAACCAAAGTGGCTGCTTAACTATAGCTTCTGGGCAAGGAATTCAGAATTCTGGGTTCTGATCCCCGCCTGGCAGTTAGGGATTGGGCCTTGCAATAAATCTTAAAAAACTTTGAGCTAGAGGTGTTACCGCCCATAACCATGGATGAATAATAATTACAATACTGCTTTTTCCACGGCACTATAGGCCGTGGCCCAAGAACGCCCGCAAACTCCTCGTAGTTTTCGGATGATTAGCTGAGTATAAGTACACATCCAGTCCTGTCGGGTATTCATTCTCCTGCAAAAATTAAGTATTCAAGATTGCGATTGTTTATAAAATATGGCGATATGTAGGGAGCCTTGAGAACCTTGGAAAACAACAAAGAAAGAATTTTGGTCGTAGATGATGAGGCTAGCATTCGTCGTATCCTCGAAACCCGGCTGTCCATGATTGGCTACGATGTGGTCACCGCCGCCGATGGCGAAGAAGCCCTGGAAACCTTTCGAAACACTGATCCAGACCTGGTGGTGTTAGATGTGATGATGCCCAAGCTAGATGGCTATGGGGTATGCCAGGAACTTCGCAAGGAATCGGATATTCCTATTATTATGCTGACGGCCCTGGGGGATGTGGCCGATCGCATCACCGGTCTCGAGCTGGGGGCTGACGACTACGTGGTCAAGCCCTTTTCTCCCAAGGAGCTAGAAGCCCGCATCCGATCGGTGCTGCGTCGGGTGGATAAAAATGGCATGTCAGGCATTCCCAGCTCTGGAGTGATTTCCGTTAACACCATCCGGATCGACACCAATAAGCGCCAGGTCTACAAAGGGGATGAACGGATTCGCCTGACCGGCATGGAGTTTAGTCTCTTAGAACTGCTGGTGAGTAAATCCGGTGAGCCCTTCTCACGCTCCGAAATTCTTCAGGAGGTATGGGGGTACACGCCGGAACGCCATGTCGATACCCGGGTGGTGGATGTTCACATTTCTCGCCTGCGGGCCAAGCTAGAGGACGACCCCAGTAACCCAGAGCTGATCCTGACCGCTCGCGGTACGGGCTATTTATTCCAGCGGATTGTAGAACCCGGGGAAGAGTAGGCTGCTACTAGTCTGCTAGAATTTTTTAAGGTTTTTAGAGATTTAGCAGATGGGGCTGAAGCGGGCGCGGATTGCCATTGATGCTATGGGGGGTGACTACGCCCCGAGGGAGATCGTAGCCGGTGCCATCAGAGCTAAGGCAGAATTAGACGTAGAAATTACCCTGGTGGGGGATGTCGATCAAATCCAGGCCACCATTGCCCATCCCCAACAGCTCCAGGGGATTGATCTGGTGCCTGCCGATGGCACCATTGAAATGCATGAAGAGCCCCTCAGTGCGCTGCGCAAAAAACCCCACGCCTCCATTAATGTGGCTATGGATCTGGTCAAACAGAAACAGGCCGATGCGGTGGTTTCCGCTGGCCATTCCGGTGCCGTCATGGCAGGCGCCCTACTGCGCCTGGGACGACTCAAGGGCATTGATCGCCCGGCGATCGGGGCCGTTTTCCCCACCGTCATTGCCAATAAATCGGTGCTAATTTTGGATGTGGGCGCCAATGTCGATTGTCGCCCAAAGTATTTAGAGCAGTTTGCCATGATGGGCACTATCTACTCCCGCTATGTGCTCGGCGTGGAGAGCCCCCAGGTAGGCCTGATTAACATCGGTGAGGAGCCCAGCAAAGGGGATGAGTTAGCCCTGCAGGCCCACCAATTGCTCAGCCACAACCCCCACATTCCCTTTGTCGGCAATGCGGAGGGGCGGGATATCCTCTCCGGTCACTTTGATGTGGTGGTCTGTGACGGCTTTGTCGGCAATGTGTTGCTGAAGTTTGCCGAAGCGGTGGGGGAGTCAGTGCTGCAGATTCTCCGGGAGGAGCTGCCCCAGGGCTGGCGCGGTAAGCTGGGAACCGCTATTCTTAAACCCAATCTGCGCCGGATTAAACAACGGGTCGACCATGCTGAACATGGCGGTGGCCTGTTGCTTGGCGTGGCTGGGGTGACGGTGATTAGCCATGGCAGTTCCCGGGCCCCCTCAGTATTTAATGCCATTCGCCTGGCCAAGGAGGCGGTTGATAACCGCGTCTTAGATCGGATCCAGGCCCAGTACCAGCGGGTAGCGATGCCCGCCGCAGACGGAGACTAGCGTGTGAAACAGTTTATGCCCGGTGTTTCCCTGGTGGGTAGCGGATCAGCTTGTCTACCCACTACCCTTAGCAATGAAACCCTAAGTCAGTTGGTGGACACTTCTGATGAGTGGATTGCCAGCCGCACGGGTATTCGCCAACGTCACTTGGTGGGCCATGGTGATTCCTTGGGGGGGCTAGCCACCCAGGCGGCCCGTCAGGCTTTGACCATGGCGGCGATTGATCCGACGGCAGTGCAATTAATTTTACTGGCCACTTCCACCCCCGATGATCTGTTTGGCAGTGCCTGCCAGGTGCAGGCGGAGCTAGGCGCCCATCAGGCGGTGGCTTTTGACCTGACGGCGGCCTGCTCTGGGTTTGTCTTTGCCCTGGTGACTGCCGCTCAGTATATTCGCACGGGGGTTTTTCAAACGGTGGTGGTGATTGGGGCTGATGTGTTGTCACGTTGGACTGACTGGGCCGATCGCCGCACCTGTGTGCTATTTGGCGATGGGGCGGGGGCCGTGGTGCTACAGGCTAGCGATCGCGATCGGCTACTCGGGTTTGAGCTCTGTAGCGATGGATCGATGAATGCCTGCCTAAAGCTACCCTACCGGCCGGAGGCCAACCCCCTGACGGCGGATCTCACCGTCCAGAAGGGCCGCTTTACCCCCATTGCCATGAATGGCCGGGAGGTCTATAAATTTGCGGTCAGCCGGGTCCCGGAGGTGATTGAAAAGGCCCTGTTTCGGGCTCACCTGACCACCCAGGAGGTGGACTGGCTGCTGCTCCACCAGGCCAACCAGCGCATCCTTGATGCGGTGGCCGATCGCCTCCAGATCCCCTCAGACCGGGTGCTCAGCAACATGGCAGAGCATGGCAACACCTCGGCCGCCTCCATCCCCCTGGCCCTCGATGAGGCGGTGCGGGCTGGGCGAGTCAAGCCGGGCGATACCATCGCTGCCGCTGGATTTGGAGCGGGGGTGACCTGGGGATCGGCCATTTTTCAATGGGGCTAGGGCTTTATTGCGCCTCTAGGCACTGGTGCAGGCAAGCCGCGGAGCTGGGGGGCGGGGTGAATGGATGACTCGATTGAATGTTGATAGACCAGTCGGCCAACTACCCGAAGGTACGGCCCTAGTGTTATCCTAGAGGTGACTCGGACCCATGCGGTGTCAACGCCCAAACCATGTCAGGACCGGAAGGTAGCAGCATTACGGGATGCTTGTCACAGGCGTGGACTCCGGGTCTTTTAGTGTCAGGGTAGGAAACCCCCCGACACCAGGCAAAACGATGGGGGATGGTGGTGCTCGATCTACGGCAAATCCGGGAACATCCTGAACAGGTGCAGGCCGCCCTCGACAAGCGCGGTCAGTACGATCTGGCCCCCCTACTGGCCCTTGACCAGCAGCAACGCCAGCTCGAAACGCGGCGATCGCAACTCCAGGCTCGCAGTAATGAGATTGGCAAACGGGTGGGCCAAGCCCTAAAGGCCGGGGGCACCGTTGACAGCCCTGAAGTGGCCGACCTGAAACGGCAAGGCAACACCCTCAAGGCCGAGTTGCAAACCCTAGAACCCCAGGAACGGGACATCAAAGCCAGGATTGAAAGCGTCCTGTTGTCCCTACCCAACCTGCCCAGCGACTCTACCCCGGTGGGGGCTAGCGAAGCCGACAATGTGGAGGTGCGTCGCTGGGGGGAAACCCACCTACCCCAGCAACCCGTCAAACCCCACTGGGAGATTGGTGAAAGCCTGGGCCTATTAGACTTTAAACGGGCCACCGAAAAGATTGCCCAAAGCCGATTTGTGGTGCTGATGGGGGCCGGCGCCGCCCTGGAGCGAGCCCTGATGTCCTTTATGCTCGATCGCCATACCCAAGCCGGCTACCAGGAAATCCTACCCCCTTACCTGGTTAACTCCGCCGCCCTCACCGCCTCTGGCCAACTACCTAAGTTTGCCGAGGAAAGCTTTAAGTGCGATAACGATGATCTCTGGCTCACCCCCACCGCCGAAGTTCCCCTGACGAATTTCCACCGGGATGAAATTCTCGATGCCGAGCAACTTCCCCTGCGCTATTGTGCCTATACTCCGTGCTTTCGGCGCGAGGCCGGTAGCTACGGTAAAGACACCCGTGGTCTGATCCGCCTGCACCAATTTAATAAGGTGGAAATGTATCAATTCACCCACCCCGATCGCTCCTTTGCGGCCCTGGAGGGCCTGGTTCAGGATGCGGAGGACATTCTCCAAAAGCTGCAATTACCCTACCGGGTGCTGGCCCTATGTACCGGTGATCTGGGCTTCTCCAGCGTGAAAACCTACGACCTCGAGGTGTGGATGCCCTCCTCCGGCACCTATCGGGAAATTTCCAGTTGTTCTAACTGTCTGGACTTCCAAGCCCGTCGCGCTAATATTCGGTTTAAAACCAGCGGCCAGAAGGGTACCCAGTACGTGCATACCTTGAACGGGTCGGGACTGGCGGTGGGTCGCACCATGGCGGCCATCCTGGAGAACTACCAGGAGGCCAACGGGGCGGTACGGGTGCCAGAGGTGCTGCAACCCTATCTAGGGCGAGCCTTCATCCATGCCTGCGGAGTGGTTATCACCCCCGACGAAATCACCCGCTACGTGCC
>CAYVMR010000195.1:0-4882 GCA_964452545.1 uncultured bacterium | reverse complement strand
TGGCTAACCAGGCAGAGAGCCCCTGGCGACTAGCCCGAAGCCTCACTATCGCGCCGTCCTAGCTCATAGATACCGCAGACCATGGCGGCAATGACCCCCAAACTCACCCCCCAACTGCCTCCTAAGGTGAGGCCGAGGCCATACTGGGTGAGGGCTCCCAGCCCCACAAAGGGCACCACGCTGAGCAGAGCCGCCAGTAAGGAGAATAGGCCATGGTCAGGGGTAGGCTCTGGGATGGGTTCAGGCCCTATCTGGGTAGTGGTGCTAAGGCGGGCATAGATCCACTCCATCAAGGAAGGCACCCGGGAAGAAAGCACTAGGTAGCCGGTGATCGCCCAGAGGGCAGTGCCCGCCACGGGACCAGGACTGAGGGCGGAGGGCAGGAGTAATGCCACCATAGATTAGGACCAGCCCCCCGAGGGTGGTTCCCGATCGGGGCGATAGTCGGGGCGGGGAGGCGTGCTGCCGTAGCGATCGCTGTACTCACTGCGGGTCTTGGGGCGACGACGACGCAGCCGCTCATCTGTACGGGGAGTAGCCTGACTGTAGGTGGAGCTATCCGGGCCCGGCGGGCGATCGCTGGGGCCCCGATCAGAGGGAGGTGGCGGCGCTTCACCGTAGCGATTACCGTAGCCCCCCGACTCCGGCTGATCGTAGCTATAACCGGGCCCGGCCTCGGGCTCTGGGCGCCCCCCCAGCATGGGCCGGGGACGGGCATAGGGATCCTCCGGACCGTAGGGCCGGTCCAGTTCGGCCCGCAGATTAGCCCGACTATCACCGCCGTAGGCCGGACGGCTAGGGCGAGGGGGACGATAGCCGCCCCCATAGCCATCATCCCAGCCCTGCGCCTGGGGGGATGGCCGCTGCCCCACGGGGGTTCTGGAGTTGATGTTTTGAATAATCAACGAGGTGAGTACACCCACCATGATCGACTGCTGGAGTGATGACAGCAGGGGCATGGTCCATTCGGATAGCAAGATAACCCCAGAGACCAACAGGAGAATGGCATAGATCTTGTCGGAGTCACGTCCATAGCCGGGCTTGTAGCGATCCAGGAAAAATAGGGCAACGGCCCCCAGGATGGTGGCAATGCCAAGCAGTAAGGGAACGGGGGTAAAATTCACAGTGAATTCCTTTTAGGAGTGACGTTCGCAACTATAGGGAGTAGCTAAACGAACTGGGGGTCAACCATCCGAGCGTCTGCCGTTGTTCGGTCAATTTTAACTAACTTGCTACCATTCTAGCCAATGCCTAACGGGTAATCCCTGCGGATAGAACGACGGGGGTGGCCATAGTCAAGGCTATCTCCACCCCCAGATAGATTAAAACCGTAGCCGGTGAGCCAGGCCTACTGCCGCTGAATTTTGTCGCGCTGGCTCAGGAAGAGCAAACCCACCGTCGCCGGTACAACCACAATCAGGGCACCCGCTAGCAAGCTGAGTAGGAAGTTGCTTAAAGAGGCTGTCATAGTGTCCTTGTCCTAAATGAGGATGATTGTCTAAATAAATCGTCTAATAAATTATGGCCCAATTTATCATCTATATCTATGGATATCCCCTAATCTACGGGCTAATTTGATTGACCATAGCTGTAGCCCCGGGTTACGGGGCAGAGGTGCGCCAGACCGCCTACCCAGTCCAGGGTTTTTTACCCATCTCCCCTATTCTCAGGATTTTGGCCAACGCTATGGTTGGGGAATTATGCCCGAACAGGGGAGCGGCCGATGGGAGTGTTCTATGATAGATAGGTAAATGTCTAACCACTGATCGGGGAGCCCAACCATGGCCGCGACCGCCCTTCTGAATTGGACCGTTGGCCTGGCTCTGGCGGTGATGACCCTGCTTTTTATATTCCGCATTGTGCTGACCTGGTATCCCCAGGTGGAGTTGACTCGATTTCCCTGGCTACTGCTATTTTGGCCTACGGAACCTCTGCTGGTGCCAGTGCGCAAGTGGGTACCGCCGATTGGCGGGGTGGATGTTGCGCCGGTGATTTGGGTCGGTCTAATTACCCTACTGCGGGAACTCCTGGTGGGGCAACAGGGACTACTGAGAATGCTGGGTTAACTCTGGGCGTACTCTGGGGCGGTGTAGCCGTTTTCAAAGGCATACTTGACCAGTTGGGATCGGTTTTTTAAGCCTAGCTTGGCCAGAATGTTGCTGAGGTGGGTCTGCACGGTGCGGGGGCTAAGAAACAGATGGTTGGCAATTTCCTTATTGGTAAAGCCCTGAATCACCTGCCAAAATACCTTGAGCTCTGCAGCGGTGAGATCTTCCGGCGGACTGTCCTTGGTTGGGGCTGGCTCGGGGGCAGGAACCTGGATACTATCCTGTAATCGCTGCAGACGAGCTACGTTGCCCTTCACTTTGGCAATTAACTCCTGGGCATGGAAGGGCTTGACCAGGTAGTCATCAGCCCCAATCAGATGCCCCTGGACCCGATCGCTCACCTCTCCCAGGCTAGATAGAAAGATAAAGGGAATCATTTTGCCACCAGGGCAGGCCCGCACCTGGCGGCAAAATTCAAACCCATCCATCCCTGGCATGAGAATGTCGGAGAGGACAATATCCGCTGACCGGGTGGTGAGGAGGTGCAGGGCTTCCTGTCCGGAATTGGCATTGATGACCTCAAAGCCCTGGGCCTCTAAACGGCGAGTCAGAGCAAGTTGCAAAGTTTTGTCATCATCAACGATCAACACTGTTGTCATGGTAAGAAAACCTTCAGAAAATGGTGACCAGAACGGCCTTAGCCCAGTGATACACCCCTAGCCCAGCCCTCAACCCCAGGTTTAAAAAATCCCTTAAGCCCTCACAAATCGTTGCCAAACAGGCGGATTTAGCAGCTAAAGCAGATTAGACTGTGGGTTGTTTTGTCGCATTCTGAGCAAGTTGCAATGTACGAACGGATCACTGCCCCCTCCGTGGGCGAACGTATCACCTTTAAGGACGGCGAACCCGTCGTGCCAGACAACCCTATCATTCCCTACATTCGTGGCGATGGAACGGGGGTCGACATTTGGCCAGCCGCTGAACGGGTTTTTGACGCCGCCGTAGCCAGCGCCTATGGAGGAAAGCGGCGGATCACCTGGTTTAAGGTTTATGCCGGTGATGAGGCCTGTGAGCAGTACGGCACCTTTCAATACCTGCCGGAGGACACTCTGCAGGCGATTCGGGAGTATGGCGTGGCCATTAAGGGCCCCTTGACTACGCCAATTGGCGGTGGTATTCGGTCCCTAAATGTGGCTCTACGCCAAATCAATGATCTTTATGCCTGTGTCCGTCCTTGCAAATACTATGCGGGCACCCCCTCACCCCACCGCAGTCCAGAAAAGTTGGATGTGATTATCTACCGGGAGAATACTGAGGACATCTACCTGGGGATTGAGTGGAAGCAGGGGGATCCGATCTGCGATCGCCTAATTAACCTGCTTAACACCGATCTGATTCCGGCCACGCCGGAGCATGGTAAAAAGCAAATCCCCCTGGACTCGGGCATTGGCATTAAACCCATTAGCAAACACGGGAGCCAACGACTGGTGCGCCGCGCCATCAAACATGCCCTACGGCTGCCCCCGGACAAGCAGCAGGTCACCCTGGTGCACAAGGGCAATATTATGAAGTACACCGAAGGGGCCTTCCGTGACTGGGGCTACGAACTGGCCACCACCGAGTTTCGCCAGGACTGTGTGACGGAGCGGGAATCCTGGGTGCTGGGCAATCGGGAGGCCAACCCCGACCTGTCGGTGGAGGACAACGCCCGCCAGATCGAACCGGGCTACGATGCCCTGACGCCGGAGAAAAAAGCGGCGGTCTGTGGGGAGGTGCAGGGCATTTTAGACGCCATCTGGGCCACCCATGGCCAGGGGCAGTGGAAAACCAAGGTGATGGTCAACGATCGCATCGCCGACAGCATCTTCCAGCAGATCCAGACCCGCCCTGACGAGTACTCCATTCTGGCCACCATGAACCTGAATGGTGACTACCTTTCCGATGCCGCCGCCGCCATTGTGGGGGGGCTGGGCATGGGGCCCGGGGCTAATATTGGGGATAGCTGCGCCATCTTTGAAGCCACCCACGGCACCGCGCCCAAGCACGCTGGTCTGGATCGCATCAACCCCGGTTCGGTGATTTTGTCCGGGGTGATGATGCTGGAATACCTGGGCTGGCAGGAGGCAGCGGACTTAATTAAGGCCGGCATCGCTGGGGCGATCGCCAACCGCGAGGTCACCTACGACCTAGCTCGCCTGATGGAGCCCCCCGTCTCCCCACCCCTGAAGTGCTCGGAGTTTGCTGAAGCGATTATTCGTTACTTTGGCGATTAATCGTCGATGGCTGGGGTGCCGATCCACCCCAGCCCCTACCCCCCCGAGCGGGAGGTCACCAGCACCACCCCCATGACAATCAACCCCAGACCCGCCAACCGCAGGGGGGGGAGGGTTTCTTTAAACACAAAGTAGCCCAGCAACACTGAGCTCAGGTAGATCAAGGAGGCCGCCGGGGCCGCTACGCTCAATTTCACCCGGGTCAGTACCAAAATATAGGAAATCGCCCCCACGCCGTAGGCAGCCAGGCCCATCAGCAAAAACGGCGTGGTGGCAATGCGCAGTACGTGTCTAACGGCGTTTTCATTGGTCACCTGCCCCAGCTGTAGGGCCCCTAATTTGAGGAACAGTTGCCCAAAGCTACTGGCGATGATCGAGATTAATAACAAGCTAAATTCACTGGGAGTCACGTTGACCTTAACCTTGCTTGCGGTGGCACGGAGTTGCCCATACTGGGGGATAGTCTGGCATCATACTGGACTTTGGCGGCCCAGAAAAGCCTGGGGAGATGGGGGGCAGGTCCGCAGGGCAAGACGGGGGTGCCATGGGCTATAGACTGGG
>CAYVMR010000194.1:0-4892 GCA_964452545.1 uncultured bacterium | reverse complement strand
CCCTCTATACCGATCGCTTTGACCGATCCCTACAGAATTGGTGGTATAGCCCTAGCCACCTGCAAGGGGGCGGAGGCGAGCCAGAACGCCTCCCCCCTATTAACGTTGAGCGATCAACCCCGTCCTAGGCGGGTGGCCCCAAGCGCGATAGCCGATCCCTTCAATCGCCGCAGCGCAGCGCATCCAACTCGGCGTAATCCGGCAGGGTGGGGTCAATGGCCCGGCCCTGCCGGAGCAGGGTGCGATCGCCCTGGGGCCGGGATAGCAACTCATTGAAGCTCCGGGCCTTAAACAGCACCAGATCAGCCGGACTGCCCGGGCCGAGCTGGGCTATTCCCCCCAGCCCCATTACCGTGGCGGGGGTCTGTCCCACCGCCCGGGGCCAATCCCCCAGGGGATGATCGAGGTGACCAATGCGCACCGCCTGGGTAAACACCTCCAGCATGTCGTGATCACCGTAGGCAAAGAAGGGGTCGCGGGTATTGTCACTGCCTATCGCCACCGCCACCCCGGCCTGCTGAAGTTCCCGCAGTAGGGTGATGCCCCGGTAGCGGGGGGTGGCGCCCGCCCGTCGGTCCTGCAGGTAGAGGTTACAGGAGGGTAGGCTGACCACCGCCACCTGGGCCCGGCGGACCAGATCGAGGGTGTCGGTGACCCGGTGGGGCTGCTGCAGGGCCAGGCTACAGCAATGACCACAGGTGACCTGGCCAGTAAAGTCTAAACGTAGCTTGGTGGCGGCCACCAGCCGCAGCCCCTCCGCCTGGGGGTCGAGGGTTTCATCGCAGTGGAAGTCCAGATCCAGGCCGCGCTCCTGGGCCAGCTCAAAGGCCCGTTCCACCTGATCTTGTAGCCCGGGGTGGGGGTAGATCACCCCCCCTAGAATACCGCCGTAGTCCGCCACGGTGTCAGCGATGGTGACCGCCTGGGGCCCAGCAAAACTTTCAATCGGCACCAGGGACACCCCCTGCAGGGTGAGCCGGCCAGCCCACTCCTGCTGGAGTCGTTGCAACACGGCGAAACTAATCACCGCCTGCCCCTCCTCGCAGTCCAGGTGGGTGCGCAGGGCCTGGGTGCCGTGGGCATAGCTGCACCGCAGGGCAAAGTCCATGCGGGGGTAGAGATCCTCCGCCCGCCAATGGTGGCGGCGATCCGCCTGGGTGAGGCGGATCGCCGTTCCAAAGGTGCCATCGGGGCTGGGGCAACGGGGCCAGAGGTGGGCCTTGTCCAGGTGGGTGTGGAGGTCGACAAAGGCTGGCCAGACCATGCCCTGGCGGAGCTCCCAAACCAGTTGATCCTCGGCAATCGCCTGGCTAGCGGGCACTATCTCCCGAATCACCCCGTCGCTGATCCGGAGATGGGCCTCCACCCAGGGTTCTGTCACCGAGGTCGGGGTCACACTCCGCCCGCCGGTGAGGTCAACCGCTGGGTCAAGGCAGGCCAGGGGCAGACGGGCTGCCTTGACCCAGTAGCTGGGATGGGCATCGGCAACAAAGGCGGGAACTTGCATAGACTCAGGTCATTTGCCAGGCCATGTCTTGACCTGCGCGTAGGGGTACAAGGGGGGAGTCGGTGAAGGCCACCTGATCGGGAACCCGCCAGGTCTGTTTGGTCATGGTGATTTGTTCAGTATTGCGGGGAAGTTGATAAAAATCGGGTCCATAAAAGCTGGCGAAGGCCTCAAGTTTATCAAGGGCATGGGCGTTCTCAAAGGCTTCTGTATACAACGCCATCGCATGGAGAGCCGAATAGCAACCCGCACAGCCACAGGAACTTTCCTTGCGATCGCGAGCATGGGGGGCGCTATCGGTGCCCAGGAAAAATTTTGGGTTGCCGGAGGTGGCGGCCTGCAAAAGAGCCAAGCGATGGGGCTCCCGTTTCAAAATGGGCAGGCAGTAAAAATGGGGGCGAAGGCCACCCTGGAACAGGCTATTACGGTTGAATAGCAGATGTTGGGGGGTGATGGTGGCGGCGACGCGGTTGGCCGATAGGACGTACTGCACCGCCTCTGAGGTGGTGATGTGCTCAAGGACGACCCGCAGCCGGGGAAATCGTTGCTTGAGAGGCATCAAATGTCGCTCGATAAACACCTGCTCGCGATCGAAGGTATCCACATCGGCATCGGTAACTTCGCCGTGCAGGAGTAAGGGCAGATCGACCTCCTGCATCGTGTCAAAGACCCGATCGCAGTGGCTAAGGTCCGTCACCCCCAGGTCTGAATTGGTGGTGGCGCCGGCTGGGTAGTACTTGACCGCCTTAACAAACCCAGACGCTTTGGCGGCGATAATTTCCTCCGGGCTGGTGTTGTCAGTGAGATAGAGGGTCATCAGGGGCTCAAACCGTTGACCCACTGGCACGGCAGCCAGAATACGATCGCGATAGGCGGCGGCCTCAACCACCAAGCGCACCGGCGGCTGCAAATTGGGCATGATAATTGCCCGGGCAAATTGGCGTACCGTATGGGGCAGCACCGCTTGCAACGCGGCCCCATCCCGGAGATGGAGATGCCAGTCGTCGGGTCGGGTGATCGTCAGGGTTTGCATGCTTCGATGGATTGCAAGGGTTAGTCTGCCGTGGAGGTCTGCCGTGGCGGGTAACCCACCATCAGTAACATACCTCAACCCGTGATCAACGGTAGCGACCCCAGCCCGGGCCGCGGTACGGAGAAGCCCTGGGGCTGTTCCCAAGGCAAGCAAAGCACAGTAAAATGCAAATTAATCCTGATCCACCACACCTATGCCATTGCTCACCACCGGTAACGCCTTCATCCGGGACCTGGAAACCAACCGGGCCATTGCCGTACGCATGCCCCTGGAAGGCGGGTTTGAGGGGCGCTATGAGCGACGCTTAAAGACCAAGGGCTACGAAATTCTCAAGTTGACCGCCCGGGGGCTGGGGGATCTAGCGGCCTATCTGACCCAAGTCCACGGGGTCAGGCCACCCCACCTGGGCAAGAAAACCATTGGCAACCAGGCCGCCGTGGGGCAGACCTATTTCATTCCGCCCATCCTGACCTACCGGTTAGATACCCTGGAGGCCAGGGCTAAGGGCATGGTGCTGTGGTTAATTGAGGGCCATATTTTGTCCCGTCAGGAAATTGCCTACCTGGTGGAGCTACCTAACCAGGACCCCCGGGTCAAGGTGGTGGTAGAAATGGGGGGAGAGCGTTACTTTAGCTGGGAACCCCTGGCCCGTTCCCTGTAGTCTCCCAGGGGGGCTGGGTTACCCCAGCTATTTGCTGATCTATACACCGCACGAGATTTTGACTAGCCTGGTGCCATCGGTAACTGAATTGGCCAGCCCGCTGCGATCGCTGCAAACCCACCGGTGGGTAAAGCTGATCTGCGGCGCCAGCTACCAGGACGTGACCACCATCCAATCCCTGGCCACCCTGTATACCCTAGCCGGCGTAGACTGCATTGACGTGGCCGCTGACCCCGCCGTCGTGGCGGTGGCTCGCCAGGGCATTGCCGCCGCCGTCGCCCTGGGGAGCAATCCCCCCTGGTTAATGATCAGTCTCAACGACAGTGACGATCCCCACTTTCGCAAGGCCAGCTTCGACCCGGCCCAATGCCCCCCCGATTGCCCGCGACCCTGTGTCAACCTTTGCCCCACCGCCGCCATCCAATTTCCCGCCAACGGCCCCCAGGGGGTGATACCCGAACTGTGCTACGGCTGTGGCCGCTGCTTGACCATTTGCCCCATCGGTCACATCGTCGCCCCACCCCACCAAACTCGCCCCGAGACCCTACCGAGGTCATTTTGGCACCAGGTAGACGCCCTGGAAATCCACACCCAGACCGGTCGGCTAGGGGACTTCCAGCAGATCTGGCAACGCCTACAGCCCTACCTTGGCGGCCTCAAACTGATTTCCATTAGTTGTCCCGATCACGACCAGGTGATTCCCTACCTGTGGGACCTCTATGGCACCATCAGCCCCCTCTCCCTGCCCCTGATCTGGCAAACCGATGGCCGCCCCATGAGTGGTGACCTGGGCAAGGGCACCACTCATGCCACCCTGCGCCTGGCCCAGAAAATTCTGGCGGCCCGTCTGCCCGGCTATGTGCAACTGGCGGGGGGCACTAACGCCTACACCGTCACCAAGATGGGGGAGTTGTGGCCCCACCCCGATCAGCCAGGCACCAAGCCCCGTCAGGGGGTGGCCGGCATCGCCTATGGCAGCTATGCTCGCCATCTGGTCATGTCCCTTGAGGGCGATCGGGCTGAGGTGCCGGTGTCGGAGGCGGCGTTGAAAAAAGCCCGTTGGTTAGTTAGCCAGCTAAAATATAGAAACAATTAAGAGATGGCCATTAAACCATAGTAACGATCGCCATTCCTGGGATTGCCCATTAACCCCTTACTGCCGCCGCCCATGTTCCCCATCTTTTACCCCTAGATTTGCGCCTGCCTGAACGGTTTATTCCCCTATCGCCACCCCCCACCCTCCATGGTTAGCGATCACAGCGAACAGTATTTTGTCAACGACCCGTCTCCCCTTGTCCCTGTCCCCTCGGCCTGCCGCTCTACCCCTACCCCCCGCCCTGACCCGCAGGATGATCTAGATCAGCTGCTGGCCATCCTTCCCCCGCCGCTCCACACCAGGCTGGCCCACCACCCCCAGCGATCTACCCTGGTGGAGGTGGTGCTAGACCTGGGCCGTCTGCCGGAGGCTCGGTTCTTTAGCCGTGTGGAATATCTAGCGGAGGTACCGGTCACCCCCGCCGATCTGGAGCATTGTATCCAGCGGGTTAGCCGCTTTGGCGATGATAATCGGGCTGGCATCACCAAGACCCTACACCGGATTAGCGCCATCCGTAACCGCTCTGGCACCATTATTGGTCTCACCTGCCGGGTGGGGCGGGCGGTGTTTGGCACCATTGGCTTGATCCGCGACC
>CAYVMR010000193.1:0-4905 GCA_964452545.1 uncultured bacterium | reverse complement strand
GCTTGCTACCCCTCTACTGGAAGTTATTTCACTCCGCCGGTGCCGTCGAGGTGCTCAGCCACCGCATGATCTGGTCTGCCCTGTTCCTAACAGTGATTTTAATCCTACAGCGGCGCCTGGGGGATTTACTAGCTCTGGTGACATCCTACCCCACGGTGCGGGTGCTATTCCTAACCGCCAGCTTGCTCAGTGTCAACTGGGGCATCTACATCTACGGGGTGAATACGGGACAGGTGGTGGAGGCCAGCCTAGGCTACTACATCAACCCCCTGGTGACGGTCCTGCTGGGGTTGGTGGTGCTAAAGGAAAAACTCAGCCCGCTGCAGCAACTGGCCGTGGCTCTGGCCGCCTTTGGGGTGGGCTACTTTATCTGGCAACTGGGCACGGTGCCCTGGATTGCCCTCAGTCTGGCGGTATCCTTTGCCCTCTACGGGTTGTTGCGTAAGTTGATGCCGGTGCCTCCCCTGCTAGGGTTAGCCCTGGAAACCTGGCTGATTACCCCCCTGACCCTGATCATTGTCAGCTACCTGGCCAGCCAGGGCCAGGGGCACTTTGGGGCTGCCCCTGGGATAACCCTGCTGTTCATGGGGGCCGGGGTGGCCACCTCCATGCCCCTGCTGTGGTTCAACCAGGCGGCTCAACGGCTGCGCCTGGCTACCCTGGGGTTTTTTCAGTACCTGGCCCCCTCCATTTCCCTGGGGTTGGGGGTGTTTGCCTTCCGGGAACCCTTCACCACCACCCATGGGGTGACCTTTGGCTGTATTTGGACGGCCCTGGGGCTCTATTCCCTGTCGGCTTGGGGAGGGGCCAGGGGAGCAAGCGGGGCGCAGGGCGCAGGGCAACAGGCGAAGCGGAATGGGGATTAGGAAGAGCAGGAAGAAAATTTGTTTTGGGGGGGCAATTACATGGAAGCTTTATAGGGGAGGTTGGGCAACCATGGCAGATTAAAGACTGTAAACTGCTTCTCCTGGAGTTATGCACCACACCCTCGATCAACTGCGCTGTGGCCAATTGGCCGGAGTTAAACGGCTGCATCTGGCGGCTGACTTGACCCGGTTTCCGGAGGAAATTTTTGATCTGGCGGATTCATTAGAGGTGTTGGACCTCAGCCACAACCAGCTGAGTCACTTGCCGGAGGATTTGCCCAGGCTGCATCGATTGCGGGTGTTGTTCCTCAGCTATAACCAGTTTGAAGTCGTGCCCGAGGTGGTGGGCCGTTGCCCGCATCTGTCGATGATTGGCTTTAAGGGCAACCAGATTGCCCACCTGCCCCCTGAGGCCCTGCCGCCCCAAACCCGTTGGTTGATTCTCACCGATAACCGCCTGGAGGCTCTGCCCGATCGCCTGGGTTCCCTGCCCAAGTTGGAAAAACTGATGCTGGCGGGCAACCGGCTGCGCCGGTTGCCGGAGACCATGGCCCATTGCCAAAATCTGGCTTTATTGCGGTTGGCCGCTAACCAGTTGGAGGAGTTACCAGATTGGTTAATCACCCTGCCGCGGCTGGCCTGGTTGGCCTACGCTGGCAATCCTGGCCATGATCGCGGGGTTGGGGCGATGGGTGCGCGATCGCCCCTGCCACCGATCCCCTGGGAGCACCTGCAGATCGGGGATCTTCTGGGTCAGGGCGCCTCGGGTCAAATTTACCAGGGCACCTGGCACCATCCCCAGGGCCCCAGGGCGGTGGCGGTCAAATTATTCAAGGGGGAGATCACCAGTGATGGTTCTCCCCAGGATGAGATGGCGGTCTGCCTGGCCGCTGGCCAACACCCTAACCTGATTGGTCCCCTGGGCCAAATTAGCCATCATCCGGAGGCCAAAATCGGGCTAGTGCTGCCCCTACTTCCCAAGGATTACCGAGCCCTGGGAGATCCCCCCAGTTTGGCCAGCTGTAGTCGCGACACCTATCCTGAGGACAGGGTGTTTAGCCTGCCTCAGGTTCTAGGCATAGCCACATCAGTGGCCGCCGCCGCCACCCACCTGCACCAGCAAGGTATTTTGCACGGTGATCTCTACGCCCACAACATCCTAATTCATCCCCAGGGGCCGGCGCGGCTGAGCGACTTTGGGGCCGCCTCCTTCTATGGCCGGACCGCCACCCCTCCGCTGGAGCGCCTGGAGGTACTGGCCTTTGGCTACCTGCTGGAAGAACTGCTCAACCGCTGCCCCCAGGGCCAGGGTCAATCCCCCCAGGTGATGGCGGAGCTGCACCGGCTGCGGTGGCAGTGCACCCTGCCCCAGCCCCGCCAGCGCCCCGACTTTGCCGATTTTCTGGAACGGCTGCAGGCCATGGCCACCGGGGCTCGGCCAGGGCCGGCCTGGGAAGGGGTGGCCTAGGTCAGGTGGGGGCGCAGACGGCTGACCAACTGATCCGTAGGTAGGACCCCTTCAATCCGATCCACGGGTCGCCCAGCCTTGAATAAAACCAGGGTGGGCAGGGCGGCCACCCCATGCTGGGAGGCGATCTGAGGATATTTATCGGTGTCAATTTTAATGATTTTGACCCGGCCCTTGAGCTGATCATTCACCTGGCTGAGGATGCCCGCCATCATCTGGCAGGGGCCACACCAGGTGGCGTAGAAGTCCACCAGGACGGGTACCTGGGTGCTCGCTAGGAGGTCATCAAAACTTTGGAATTTTTGTTTAGTAGCCATGGATCGATAGGCCGTTGGCCCTGATTTCAGTAGACTGTGCGAAACCTAATCTAAACTATAGATCTTTCAATAGATAGACGCCTTTTTTCTGCCCCTTCCTATTACTTTTTATGGGTCTTTTGCATGACTCTTTGGCTGATGGGCTGAGGGTGGGCAGACCGGCATGGCCTGGCCATTTTCCGATATATTGACCCTATGTATTGAGGTTAGGGTCACTATGCCCAGCTTTGCCCTCAACCCGATTACCTTCCGCCACTGGCGAGGCGATTTGTTTGGTGGTGTGACCGCTGCGATCGTCGCCCTACCCCTGGCCCTGGCCTTTGGCGTAGTGTCGGGAGCAGGTGCCACAGCGGGGATTTACGGGGCCATTTGTACAGGCTTCTTCGCCGCCCTGTTTGGCGGCACTCCCGCCCAGGTGTCTGGCCCCACGGGGCCGATGACTGTGGTCATGACTACGGTGATTAGTGCCTTGATCGCCAGACATGCTGATACTGGTCTGGCTATGGCTTTTACTGTAGTGATGATTGGCGGGGCCTTGCAAATACTCTTTGGTCTGATGCGCCTGGGACAATACATTACCCTATTGTCCTATACGGTGATTTCCGGGTTTATGTCCGGCATCGGGGTGATTATTATCCTGCTGCAGTTGCCGCCTTTGCTGGGGTACGACGCCTCCGGCGGAGTCATTGGTACTCTGCAACAGCTACCTGAGTTTCTCCGTCAGCCCAATTGGGTAGCGGTGGGATTGGGCCTGCTCACCCTTGGCATCGTGTTTGTCATACCACCCCGGTTAAATCGCCTATTGCCCTCACCGCTGGTGGCTTTGGTAGTGGTGAGTTTAATTTCAGTCCTGTTCTTCGAGCCGGTCGATCTGCCGCGCATTGGCCCAATTCCCCGAGGTTTACCCAGTTTTCGGTTGCCTTCCTTGGCGTTGACGGATCTGGCTGACATGTTGCGCTATGGCTTAATGCTGGGGGTATTAGGCTCGATCGATTCCCTGCTGACCTCCCTGGTGGCCGATAGCCTTTCCCGTACCCAACATGATTCCGATAAGGAATTAATCGGTCAGGGCTTGGGCAATCTGCTGTCAGGTCTGTGTGGTGGTTTACCAGGAGCGGGAGCTACCATGCGGACGGTGGTGAATGTGCAGGCCGGGGGGAAAACCTCCCTGTCTGGAATTATCCATGCTTTCGTGTTGTTACTGGTGGTGTTAGGGGCTGGCCCGCTGACGGCTCAGATTCCCCTAGCGGTGCTGGCCGGGCTGCTTTTGAAGGTGGGCTTTGATATCCTTGACTGGGGCTTTATTAAGCGGGCTCCGCGAATTTCTAAAAAGGGCACGGGGGTGATGTACCTGGTGCTGTTTTTGACGGTGTTTGTGGATTTAATCACGGCGGTATTGGTGGGTGCCTTTGTCACCAATATGTTGACCATTAAGCGTTTATCTGATCTGCAGAGTGATCGGATCCAGGCGATCAATGGACCTACCGATGGTGCTAACCTTAGCCCCGTTGAAGAAGCTATCCTTAGCGATTGTAAGGGCAATATTCTCCTGTTTCAGTTGGGTGGCCCCATGAGTTTTGGCGCAGCCAAAAGTATTTCCCGGCGGTTGTCGATAGTGCAGGACTACCAGGCCCTGGTCTTGGATTTGGGAGAAGTATCTAACCTTGGGGTCACTGCGGCTCTGGCGATCGAGTCAATCGTCAAGGATGCGCTGCAACGCCAGCGTCAAGTTTGGATTGTGGTCAGACCGGGGCAGGTGCAATGGCGGTTGAATCGCTTGGATTTGGGGCAGTTGTTGCCAAAAACCCCTGATCCCAGTGATCCACTGGCCCCTAATCTTTATCAGGTGGACAGTCGCTTAGGGGCCTTGCAGGCGGCTCAGCAGTTACTGGAACAGCGGTTGGTAATGGCTGGCCAAGCGACCCCTTAGGAGTGCGCTGGTGTGGGATTTGATCCTAGGGTTTGCCGATAGTCCTCCGCTTTGAGTTGGCGTTCCATCAGGGCGGCCACCGCTGCCGCAGGGGTGATCTCTCCCCGCAGCAGGTGATCCACCTGTTGGCAAATCGGTAGGGAAAGGCGATCGCGCCGGGCGATCGCCATCACCACCTGGGCCGTGTTCACCCCTTCGGCGGTGCTGCCCAGGTCCGCCAGGACCTGGCTCAGGGCTTTGCCCTGGGCCAGCCCATAGCCGACCCGATAGTTGCGGCTCAGGGGGCTAGTACAGGTGGCCAGCAGGTCCCCCAGGCCCGATAGA
>CAYVMR010000192.1:0-4907 GCA_964452545.1 uncultured bacterium | reverse complement strand
ACGCCTATATTTTTCTATCCCACAGATTTAACACCTAGACAAGAATCGCCTATAGACCAAAAATTTTTGAGCGCCAGATTTAATCTTAGATTCCACAGGTTGACAGTATATTAGCAATATGTGATCAGGCGCTGGTGGCTTGGATCTAGGTTCAGCAGGGGTTTCAGGGTTGGCCAGGTACCTTGTCGGGTTATCTCCTTGATATTTCGCACTCCTCTCAAGCCTGGGCAACAAGATGTTAGTGGCTCCCAGCAACCTAAAATCAGACACACAACTGGCAACGAAAAGAACCCTGCTAAATAGCATTCTAACTAGCACGATAACTATGACTCAAATCGTCATCCACCCCCGACAATTGTGACGATTTCTAGCTTATCGTTTGGGTGAAGTCTCGTGGTGGCCCATAGCTGGCGATGTAAAATTTCTCCGTTGTATTCCAGAGCGATCAAGCGAGGGTTTAAGCCCAGATGTTCTAAGAAGGCTGGCAAGAGGGTCCCGACCGGGCATGACTTACTTTCTCCATTCACCTGGATGGGGATGGAATTACTGTTTGGGTTCACTATCGGGTTTACCATGGGCACCAATCAAGTGGGGGTTCGGATGTCATCTAAATCCTAGCAATTTAGCCGTAGCCATGGGCAGTGGGGTGTGGGCCTCCGCGTGGGACATGATAAAGCGAAGCGGCTTCTCCAAACTCTTGCTGTCAAAGCTCCAGTTGGTTATACCCGTGGTTTATCCGGGGGGTGTCCTATGGGCTTAGGCAGGGTCCTGCCCTCGATGGTGAAAAGTACGATGATGATTGGTTTGAGCTGCAAAATACTGGGCGACCAAGGTGGGATTTTCCGCCGCCATCAACGCCCTGACCACGGCTACCCGTTCTGCACCAGCGGCAAGTACTGCTGTCAGGTTCTCGGTATCAATGCCACCGATCGCAAACCAGGGCACGGAGGCGTGGGCTGCCGCGTAGCTAACATACTCTAAACCCGCCGCCGCCTTACCCGGCTTGGTAGGAGTGGTGTACACTGGGCCCACTCCAATATAATCAGCTCCCTCCGCCAGGGCCCGTTCCATTTCCTCTGGGTTGGTAGTAGAACGGCCAATAATCCGTTGACTCCCTAAAAGCTGACGGGCTACGGCAATGGGCAGATCGGTTTGACCTAAATGCACCCCATCCGCCTCCACCGCTAGGGCCAGGTCTACCCGGTCATTGACCAGGAATAGGGCATTATAGTGATGACAGAGGCGCTTGAGTTGTTGGGCTAACTCAAATCGTATAGCGTCCTCCCTCGCCTTATCCCGGTATTGGACGATGGCAATACCCCCCTGTAGGGCGGCTTCTACCACCTCAAGAAGATTGTCTTGGGGTGAGGTCACCAAGTAGGTGAGGGCCTGCTGCAACTGCCATTGGCGGTGGCTACCCAAGAGCGCGCTCTCCAGACTATAGGTCTGGTAACGCAGGGTTTTACAACTATCGGCAAAGTCAGACCGATAGAGCTTGCCATATTCCTCCAGCACCCTGAGGGCCTCCTGGGTGCGACAAAAGTTAGCCTGGAGCACGGCGACGATGCCAAGCCTTTGCTGTTCTTGGGGATGACTCAAGCTAGTTCCCGGATCCCCTGGGGTATCCCGGGCCAGTCGTAGTTCTGGGCTATGCCATTGGGCCAGGGTCTGGCGCAGGCTCTTTAAATGGGCCGTATAGGCCTCATGGTTAAGACCAAAGCGACACCACTCCTCAATGATCCGTAGTCCTTCCCTGGCCCGGTCCAGGTTAGCATCTAAGATCCGATAAACCACCCGATCAGCATGAATGGCAGGGTCAGATGGGGAGGAACTGGGGGTGGCGGGGGCGATCTGGGGATCCATGACGACTCGGGGTAGGGGGTTAGCAAATGGCTCGTATCAGGTCAGGCAAGGGCTGGGTTAGACTCCATGGCCCCTATTCTATCGCTAGCGGTGCTTTGCTTTGGTTGACTGCAGCGTCCGGTTGGCTCAGGGTTGACCGATCGCCAAAGCCGCATTCTGACCTCCAAAGCCAAACCCTAAACACAGGGTGGTGCGGACTGGCACGGATTGGGCCACCCCGACCAAGGCTGGGTAGATGGAATTGCCTTGGAGACCGGTGTTGGGGGGTAGCTGCTGATGGCGCAGGGCCAGGCAACAGAAGCTGACACCGATCGCCCCTGAGGCGCCCAGGGTATGACCGGTAGCCCCCTTGGTGGAACTCAAGGGGGGCTGGTGGGGAAGTAATGTGCTAACCAGTTTCGCTTCGTGGCCATCGTTGAGCCGCGTACCGGTACCATGGGCGTGGACATAGTCAATGGCGCTGGAGTGTAGGCCAGAACGCTGTAGACAGGCGATCAGGGCGGACCGACTGGCCCCCTGATCTGGAGCGGGAGCGGTAATGTGGTAGGCATCAGCCCGTAACCCCGCCGCCAGAATGCGACCGTAGGGCTTGACCCCAGAACGCTGACGGACGGAGTGTTCCGACTCCAACATCAGGACCGCGGCCCCTTCCCCTAGGGCTAACCCCTGGCGCTGTTCAGAAAAGGGGTAACAGCCTTGGGGGGCCAGGGCTCCCAGTTGTTCAAAGCCAGTCAGCGTCAGGGGGGTGATGGGGGCTTCTGCGGCTCCCACCAGCACTCGATCGCACTGCCCCCGGCGAATCAGCTCAGAGCCCTGGAACACCGCCCAGAGGCCAGTAGCGCAGGCGGCCATAGGGGCCAACAGGGGGCCGGTGGCGCCGATCTGTTGAGCGGTGGCGATCGCCGGTTGGCTGGGGAGAGCATTTAACCAATCATGGCGATCGAGCAGGTGGTGCTGCCTCAGCCAAGCTTGGGCGGATGCTTCCAAAACCCCTTGAAAACTCCGACTAGAACCGATGACCACCCCACAGTCAGGTAGCGGTGGGGCCAGACCAGCATCCTCAACGGCCTCCCTCACCGCTGGCTGCAATAGGTTTAAAAGGCCCGTGGGGGTTCTCCCCACTAAGGCCAAGGGGCGGGCGGGTAGGTCGGCGAAGGGCTGTTGAGCCGCTAGGGCAGATTGGCCGGCCAGCAGGGCCGCCCAAGTGGTCACCCGAGAGGCCCCCAGGGCAGTTACCAGCCCTAGGCCAGTCACAAAGACCTCTCGACTAGTTGGTCCTGAGTTGTTCAAGACCCTTAACCACCCGCGCTGATTCAATGCGATCGCCCTGTTGAATGGCATCTACGATCTCCATGCCCTGGCTGATATAGCCAAACACAGCGTAGTTACCATCTAAAAAGGGCAAATCCGCTAGGGTGATGTAAAACTGGGAGGAGGCCGAATCCGGTGCCTGGGATCGGGCCATGGCGATCGCTCCACGACGATGATTGAGGGCGGGAGGAGCATCCACCTTAGCCTCTTCCAGGGTCTGCCCATAGACGGGTTGGTCTGCCCCGGTTGGTTTGATTTCCAAAGGAATATAGCGAGGCACCTGGGTTACAGGGTCAAGAAAGCTACCGGTACCCAACTGCTGGGTTGGAAAGTTGGCATCTTGACTTTGGGGATCACCCCCTTGCACCACAAAGGGTTGGGGATCTCGGACGACCCGGTGAAAACTTAAGCCGTTGTAAACCCCACGGTTCACCAGGTCAACAAAATTACCCGCCGTGATGGGGGCCTGGCTTCCGTCAATCTCAATCACAATGGGCGATCCCTTCACCACCAATTCCACCGTTGCCGGCCCCGTCAGGACCGGTAAACCAAGGGAGGTGGGGTCAACGGTCGAGGTTGAGCCCACCCCGGGGTCAATGGGAGCTTCTGGAGCTGAGGGGGAAACGGGCGCAGAGCTGGTACATCCACCTAACCAAAGGGCTAATAGGGTGACTAGGGTTAGAGTAAACAAACGCATGTTCAATCCTGGGGGGTGGGAAAAATGGCAACAAGTTGGCTTCCCATCATAAAAGAATTGACGCCTAATTGGATAGGTTTCACAGTCCTTCCAGGGGCACCTGCAGGAACCGGGCTAACTCCGCGCCCTGATTCTCCAGCTCTGCTAAGGGAATCGGTTGTCCCACTGGGGTTAGGGGAATTTCTGGGCGACCCTTTAATCTCAGGTAAAGGCAGCGACGGGGGTTTAGACCTTCTTTAATGTCTACCCGAATGGCGATCACCTCCGCCAGAGGCTGCTCAATGACAAGGCGACGGTTTTTCCCGAAGAAACCGGTGCGTACGATACGGACCTGGTTATTAGCCCGATCAAACTCGTTGTAACCGCCTCCCACATCCAGAGCGATGATCAGCCACAGGTAAAGGGCTAGGAGCATAGCCACTAGACCGTAGAACCCCATGGCAATCCCCTGGGGGATAAAAATCAGTTGGGTGGGGTCAGAAAAGGGCAGTAGGTTCACCTGCAGGTAGCTAGATAGACCGGCCAACCAAAAGCCCAGCCCACCCAGGGTGAGTACAATGGCCCAAAAAACATTACTGAGACGGCGAGCTCCCAGAACTGGACGCTTTAAATACTGGGGCTGAACAGAGGCAGGAGAGGCTGTCATAGGGGGCTAGGGGATAACACTTTCTGGAGTTGATCTATGGTCAAAATAGAGAAGTCTCTTCCTGAGAAGTTACGTATCAGATTGTAAAAAAAAGGAACACTCCTTATCATAAAGAGAAACCTGTCATTTCTGAAGTCATGCTTCGGAAGCTGTTGGGTATACCTCAGGTAAGTATTGGGGTCTTGAGTAGGATTTCATCCTCCTTAGGGCTCTAAGATCTGGAATACTTATACCTATACCCTTACCCTGAGGCTAGGCTGGCTTGGATTCTTAAATCTGGATCCATTAAAGTCTAAACCCAGACAGACTGGATGTCATATTAAAGAGGATTTGACATGACCATAGCAATGGGGCGTGCGCAAGCCCAGCGAGGATGGTTCGACGTCCTTG
>CAYVMR010000191.1:3871-4936 GCA_964452545.1 uncultured bacterium | reverse complement strand
CATGCCATGCTCCCGCACCCCAAAGCGCAGGTTGCGGTTACCGTACTGCCCCTTTTGGAAGCTGCCGGAAATCTTCAGTTCCGTCAGGTTGGAGTGGGTCAGGTCAGCGGAGCCGCCGATCAGTTCCGGCAGCACCGGGGCCAGGGCATTGAGGGTGATTTCTGAGTTTTTCCGGGTGGCCAGGGCCTTGTCAGCGGGGGTATAGGTGGGCAGGGCATCGGCCCAGCCCGCTGGTAATTGGCCGGCTAGCATGCGCTCAAACTCACTGGCTTCGCGGCTGTAGCGAGCCCGGTAGGTGGCCAGGGTGGCCTGCCAGTCTGCCTCGAGTTGGGCGCCCCGATTAACGGCCTGGCCCATGTGGCTAAGCACATCGGCGGGCACCTCAAATTCGCCGTAGCTCCAGCCCAGGTTGGCGCGGGTGGCCTGGATTTCCTCCGCCCCCAGGGCGGCACCGTGGATGCCAGCGGTGTTTTGCCGGTTGGGGGAGCCGTAGCCAATGGTGGTGGTGACCTTGATCAGGGAGGGGCGATCGGTCACCGCCTTGGCGGCGGCGATCGCCGCCCCAATCCCAGCCAGGTCAGTGTTACCATTCTCCACGTGCTGCACATGCCAGCCGTAGGCCTCAAACCGTTTGGCCACGTCCTCCGTAAAGGAAATATCCGTGGACCCATCAATGGAAATGTGGTTATCGTCGTAGAGGGCGATCAGCTTACCCAAGCCCAGGTGACCGGCCAGGGAGCAGGCTTCACCGGACACCCCCTCCATATTGCACCCATCCCCCAGAATCACATAGGTGTAGTGATCCACCAGGGTACAGTCGGGCTTATTAAACCGGGCCGCCAGGTGGGCCTCCGCCATGGCCAACCCCACCCCATTGGCGATCCCCTGCCCTAGGGGCCCGGTGGTGACCTCAACCCCCAAGGTTTCAAAGTTCTCTGGGTGACCGGGGGTGCGGGCCCCCCATTGGCGAAATTGTTTAATGTCCTCCAGGGTGACGCTGTCGTAGCCGGTCAGATAGAGCAGGGCATACTGCAACATGCAGCCATGGCCGGCGGACAGGACAAA
>CAYVMR010000191.1:0-3861 GCA_964452545.1 uncultured bacterium | reverse complement strand
GCGATCGCGGTTAAACCACTGGGGATTTTTAGGATTAAACCGCATAAACTGGTCCCATAGGACAAAGGCCATCGGTGCCGCCCCCATGGGCAGACCCGGGTGACCCGACTTGGCCTTTTCAACAGCATCGATCGCCAGGAAACGAATGCTGTTAATACAGAGTTCTTCCAGGGTTTGGGTTGCGACAGCCATAATTTCAACGGTGTAACGATAGGTTGACAAACAGTGACAGACAGTTACAAGGAGAGGGAATCGGTCGACTCTTTCCTACGGGCCCTTCTTACCCTTAGGGCTAGCCGCGATACTTACGGAAGGCCAGGGTGACATTGTGGCCGCCGAAACCAAAGGAATTGGATAGGGCCACCTCAATGGCCATGGGACGACTGTGCTGGGGCACATAGTCGAGGTCACAGTCCGGATCGGGATCGGTCAGGTTAACCGTGGGGGGAGCCACATCATTGGCAATGGCTAAGCAGGTCGCTACCGCCTCAATCCCCCCCGAGCCTCCTAGGAGGTGACCGGTCATGGATTTGGTGGAACTCACCGCCACCTGATGGGCGGCCTCTCCCAAGGCCGTTTTAATCGCCTGGGTCTCGGTCGGGTCATTAGCCGCCGTACTGGTGCCGTGGGCGTTAATGTAACTCACCTGCTGGGGCTCTAGCCCAGCGTCCTTGAGGGCCAGGCGAATGCAGCGGGCCGCCCCCTCGCCCCCGGGCACCGGGGCTGTCATATGGTAAGCATCACAGGTCATGCCGTAGCCCACCATCTCGGCGTAAATGGTGGCGCCCCGACTGAGGGCATGCTCCAGCTCTTCTAAAATTAAAATGCCACACCCTTCACCGATGACAAACCCATCTCGATCGCGGTCAAAGGGGCGACTGGCCTGGGCCGGGGCATGGTTACGGGTAGACAGGGCACGGGCGGCGGCAAACCCCGCCACCGCCAGGGGGGTGACCGCGGCCTCGGTACCACCACAGATCATGGCCTGGGCGTAGCCCGCCTGAATCAGCCGAAAGGCATCCCCCACCGCATTGGAACCCGCCGCACAGGCAGTCACTGGACAGGTGCTAGGTCCCTTAGCGCCGGTGTGGATGGCGGTCAACCCCGCCGCCATGTTGGCAATCATCATCGGCACCATAAAGGGACTACAACGGCTAGGCCCCCGGCTCAGATAGATTTCCTGCTGGTCCTCTAGCACCTTGATGCCACCCACTCCGGTGCCAATACAGGTGCCCACCTGTTCCGCATTTAGATCCGTAATCACCAGGCCAGCATGGTCAAGGGCCCGCTGGCCAGCGATCACGGCAAACTGGGTAAAGCGGTCCATGCGCTTGGCCTCTTTGCGATCGAGACGGTCATGGGGGTCAAACCCCTTGACTTCCCCCGCAATTTGGGAGGCATGATGGCTGGCATCGAAGGCCGTAATTCGGGCAATGCCACTGCGCCCAGCCACCAACCCCGCCCAATAATCCTTCAGACTATTGCCAATTGGGGTGATGGCATCCATGCCGGTGACAACAACACGCTTAGAGTCAGGGTTAGCCATAGACAATGGGAAAGGAACATAGCCCGGTTGTAGGCCGCCCATGGGCTCGAGGGAATCTAGAGCGACCATAAACGGCAGGACCTAAGCCGATAACGCGAAAAAGAATTAGGATCTTGGAATACCCGTTACACCAATCAGGCGGCACTCTTGGCTTGGATGAAATTCACCGCATCCTGGACTGTGGCGATACCCTCAGCGGCCTCGTCAGGGATTTCGATGCCAAATTCCTCCTCCAGGGCCATGACCAGTTCCACGGTGTCCAGGGAGTCAGCCCCCAGGTCGTTGGCGAAACTCGCGGCTGGGGTGACTTTGCTTGGGTCTACCCCCAGTTGCTCACTGACGATCGATTGAACTTTTACAAGAACCTCTACACTCATGGGATGTCTATACCTCTAAATTCCCGGCTACATTTCCAACCCAAAACCCTAACCCCTGGTACCGCCTGGCGCGATGCCAGGGGCCGCGATCCTGACCCTAGGGTGACTGGTTTTGAGCATTTCTCCATACTATCGGAAAGCGTCCCCCTGAAGTTTAGCAATTGTAAATTCCTTGGCAGAATCCCAGATTTCCCTGGGCAGGTCCTAATATCAGGGGTTTGCCCAAGCTCCTGAGCCGCCGTTTTAATGGGTCAAAGACCCCGGTTGAGTAGGTCGTCTGCTCAAAACCCTCCTCTCGCCTTTGGCGCCGATCTCCCCATGCTCTTCACCCACCTGACCCAAACCCATTTAGAGCTGTTAGAACGATGTCCTCGTCGGTTTCAGCATACCTGTCTAGACCACCTCACCGCCCCTGTCGATCCCACGGTTTTAGAGCGGCAGGAGTGGGGTAATCGCTTCCACCTGGTGTTGCAACAGTACCAACTGGGGTTGCCCCCCCAGCCCTTGCTAGCCCACCAGCCTGACCTGCAGGCGGCGGTGGATGGGTTGATGGCGGCGGCCCCCGATCTCTTCCCCAGCCTGGACGGGGCTCCGGTAGGCACCCTGAGCGAGCATCAGCGGAGTTGGTTTGAGCAGGGCTTTGGCTTTACGGTGGTCTACGATTTGCTGCGAATTACCCCCACCCAGGCGGAAATTATCGACTGGAAAACCTACCAGCATCCGCCGAGCCTGGCCCAGTTGCGCCGTCACTGGCAGACCCGGCTCTACTGCTATGGCTTGGTGGCAACCACGGACTGGCAACCGGGCCAGATCGCCATGACTTACTGGTTCGTTCCCCCTGGGGCTACAGCCCAGGGGGTTGAGCCCCGTTGTCTGACGATTCCCTACACCCCCGCCGATCATCAGCGCACTCGCACCGATCTGCACCGTCTCTGCGATCGCCTTGCCACCCTCCAAGCCCAGGCCAATGACTTTCCCCAGGTGTCGCCAGAAACTGGGGAGTGCCAGCGTTGCCCCTTCGCCTGGCGCTGCCAGCGGCAGGCCCAGGAGCAGGCTTGGTCCCTGCCGGCGATCGCCGACATTCCAGAGGTGAGCCTAGGCTCTGATCCGGCATAGGCCAGGGGGTAACGCTAGGATGAAAGGCGTTAGCGTTACCCCCAGCCCGGCCATGCCCCCATCGTCCCCCGCCTGGCACACCCTCACCCCTGAACAGGCCCTGGCCCGGCTAGACAGTGACCCAGAAATGGGGCTGACCGCGGCGGCAGTGCTGGCCCGACGCCAGATTTATGGCCCCAATCAACTAGACCCCTTGGGGAGCCGTAACCCCTGGCGCATCCTGCTAGACCAATTTAGCAACATCATGCTGCTGATGCTGATGGCGGTGGCCATGATATCTGGCCTGTTAGCCCTGCGTCACCAGGAGTTCCCCAAGGATGCCATCGCCATTTTTGCCATTGTCATCCTCAACGGGATGCTGGGCTACCTGCAGGAAAGTCGGGCGGAAAAGGCCCTGGCCGCCTTAAAGGGAATGGCCGCCCCCACGGTGCGGGTAACACGAGACGGTCGTCTGCAGGCGGTACCGGCCCAGGACCTGGTGCCCGGCGATCTGGTGCAGTTGGAGGCGGGGGATCAAGTGCCCGCCGATGGCCGGTTGCTCAGGGCTGTCAATCTCCAGGTGCGCGAGTCAGCCCTGACCGGTGAGGCGGCGGCGGCAGCTAAGCAGGCGACCCTGGTGCTACCGGAGACCACCCCCCTGGCGGACCGCCAAAACCTGCTATTTCAAGGGACGGTGGTGTTGCAGGGCCGGGGCCAGATGGTGGTCACCCTAACTGGCATGGCGACGGAGTTGGGCCATATCGCCAGTCTTTTACAGGGAGTTGAAACCGACGCCACCCCCCTGCAGCGACGCATGGATCACCTGGGCAATGTCCTGGTCAG
>CAYVMR010000190.1:3032-4980 GCA_964452545.1 uncultured bacterium | reverse complement strand
TTTTCGATTTTCTATTTTCGTTTTTCCCCCGGGTTTCCGTCCCCTTGCGGGGTAAGGAGGGTGCGGGACCCAGAGGCAGTTCGGTTTCCCTCTAGCGTCCTAGAAAGTTTCCGTCCCCTTGCGGGGTAAGGAGGGTGCGGGACCTGGGTAGGAAAGGGGGCCTGGGTACAAACTAAAGTAAGTTTCCGTCCCCTTGCGGGGTAAGGAGGGTGCGGGACCCTTGGTTTCTGGAAACCTTGTGATATGAGGTTTTCAAGGTGCAGTTTTGACCGGTGTACGGAGAAGGGCGTTAACAAATCGTTACTCTTTTCAAAACCAGAATCAATATTCACCATAATAGCAGATCTGCCCCCCTGTGTCCAAAAAACCCTAACGATCGCCCCTAAAAAATCCGTGCCAGCTTGCCTTTGCTTCGTCCCTCGTCAATTTTCGCCCCCCAGCGAGTCGCGGTGAGTTTGCCCCTTTCCGCAACATTCAGTTACATTCCCCAAACCCTCTGGCCCCAAGCCCTTCAGGCCATCGAAAGCCTGTCCCCAGAGGGGCTGATGGTAACAAATGGTATCGCTCCCATCGCTGGGAATGGGGGATAGGGAATGGTCACACTGCAGAAGCCTGTTACCTTGCCCCCTGCGCCCTGTGCCCTGCGCCCTGCGCCCTGTGCCTTGCGCCCTGCGCCCTACAAAATCACATAATCCGGCGGTTCATAGGGCGGTGGACTGCCGTAGACCCGACACCGCTGCTTCCCCCCCTGATCTAGGGGATAAATCCGCAGGCTATCCTCCTGCAAGGCCAGCACCGGCAACCACCGCTGCTCCACCAGCTCCATCAACACCCCCTCCGCCAGGGGGCATTCAAACACTGAATATTGCACCCGTTGACAGCGCTGCTCCATCAGCTTCACTAGCTTGCGCCGCCGTTTATCATCCCTGACGTCGTAACAAACCACCCAAAGCATCGATCTATCCCCCTAGCGTAGGGTAAAGGGTTCATAGTCCAACTGTCGCCCCACTAGACAGCGCCCCACCCAGCGGGCCTGCTCTAAGATAATCTGGGCCACGGTGAGGCGGCGCCCCTGGGGTGGGTAGAGCAGGGGTTGGCGCAGTTGTCGTTCTAGCTCCGCCAGGAACAACTTCTTGCCCACTGGCCCCACCCAGATGCCCGCCCCCTCGGGGGAGGGTTCAAAGTCCGCCGGGGTGATCAGGTTGGCCTGCACCAGGGCAATCACCGCCTGATCCACCACCACCGGGCGAAACTCCTCCATCAGGTCTAGGGCCAGGTTAGGTCGGTAGGGCTCTAGGGCATGGAGAAACCCCAGGTAGGGATCGAGCCCCGCCTGCACCGTGGCGGAAAACACCCGGGCCAGCAGCACCCCATAGCCCCAACTGAGCAGGGCATTGATCGGGTCGAGGGGGGGGCGGCGGTTGCGGCCCTGAAACCGCCACACCGGCTCAAACCAGTGGCGCAGCGCCTGGTAGTAACAGCGGGCACAGGCCCCTTCTAAGCCCATCAACTGGTCGCGATCGCGGGGAGTCTCCCGGTCCGCCAGGGCCAACCCCTGGGCCGCCAGGCTATCAATTGCCTCCCCCAACTCCGCCCACCGTCCCTGGGTGGCCCGGTGACGCCGCTGCAATAGACAGCGCTGGTTTTGCACCTTACCCCGCACCCAACGCTGGGCCAGGGCCAGGCCAAAGTGGGTATCCACGGTTTGGTACTGGGCCAGCCGCAGTCCCGGGTTACTGGGAAAGGCCCCCTGCAACCGCCCGCGAAACTGCCCCGATTGGGTCAAAAACAAGGTTTCCGTCCCCCCATCCAGGAGGGCCGCCAGGGCCCCATGGGTCAACTGCACCCCTGGCAACACCACCACCAAGGTGATCTCCGCCAGCCGCTGGTTCTGCTGCCGCCCCTGCCGCTGAATCAACAGGGACTGATTTTGCAGACGCACGACAGT
>CAYVMR010000190.1:0-2932 GCA_964452545.1 uncultured bacterium | reverse complement strand
GGGGAGTAGATAGGCGGGGTATCTTGCGTCACCCCATCCCCCCGTCACCCTTCGATCGCCCATTGCCCTGCGCCCTACACCCGTTGCCCATTCCCCCATCCCCCCATGTCCTCTTCCCCCCTTTCTCCCATCCCCATCACCCCCCGCAGCCTAGAGAGCCTGGGCCTGGCCCGGCGAGAGGCGGAGGTCCTATTCTGGACTGGCAAGGGCCACACCGCCCAGGAAGTTGCGCAAATCCTGACGATCAGCGAGCTAACGGTAAAAAAACACCTGCAAAATGGCTACCAAAAGCTGGGGGTGAAAAACCGCACCCTGGCCATCACCACCAGCCTGGAACGGTTAGGCCTCCTCAATGCCAATGACTGGACCTCTACCTAGCCCGGGATGGGGGAAATAGGGAATAGGGAAGAACGAAGAGAGAAGACCATTGTTTTCACTTTCGCAATCAGGCCCTGGTGTGGGGTAAGCTCAGGTTTGACTTGAGTCAGGCTCCTCCCCTGAATAGCCCCAGCTTCTGAGGCTAACCGTGAGGCCCTGGCCCTGGTGTTGGCGGTGCTGTAGGAAACCGCAGCCAAGCAAAGATCTGGTTAGGGGTCAGGGTCAGGGGAATTGGGGGCAGCACCGGTAAGCCTCCATCTCCCTGCCAGACCTGGGCCTCTTGCCCCGGGCGAAACACCAATATCCGTTGCTCTGCAGGGCTGATTAACCAACCCAGGCGACTGCCAAACCGCAGCCCGTAGAGCAGATTGTCGATCACCCGAATAGGCGACTGATCGGGGGAAAGAATTTCAATCATCCAATCCGGCGGTAGGTCAAAATCATCGGGAATGTCGTGGTCTGGGGTGAAGGGAATCCGCTCCCAGGTGAATACGGCCACATCAGGCACGATTGACCGGGTGCCAAAGGAGCAGCGCAACTCCGGCAAGGCCAGGGCTAATCGGTCTGGCTCTGCGGCTTGATTAATGGCGGTGGTGAGAGCCCCCTGCAGTCGGCTATGTCTTCCCTTGGGCATGGGTTTCGGTAGGATTTCCCCATCGATGAACTCACTGGCTGGGGTGGTTTCTGGCAATGTCAGAAACCACGCCAGGGTGATCTGAGGTCGCTCCGCCTGAACCATGAATGCCGCCACCCGCGAGGTTGTCTCTATTATAAACGGCAGCCCTTGACCGGGGCGAAGAGGGAAGAGGGAAGACCATTGTTTTTACTTTCGCAATCAGGCCCTGGTGCGGGGTAAGTTCAGGAACGTACACCTGAACTCTGGAAAAGCTTCATACTGGTCGCTAGCGCGATCTATAGCTGTCACTAAACGTTTCTGCAAAGTGCTGTGTTTGCCGCCCCCATGGGTTTTTGCACTTCCTTGCCATTAATGTATTCCCAAGCAGGGGGGGCTTCAATCCAAGCCAGCTGAAGGAACTCGTCTAGAGTAATGTTTTGATGGTGTACGAGAGTCATCTTGGCGACCCAAGGGCCGCCCGGGGGACCGGAGATTAGGGGTGTTTTGCCCCATTGTTTCAGTCAGGTTCTATAGGGTCGTTGTTCCTTCTTCAAGTTTCCTCCTCACCCACAACCGAAACGATCGCATGGCCTGATTTCGCCCCTCCACCTGGCTAGCCAGACCCCTCACCCGTGGCCTTGCGCCCGGCGCCGGTGGTCCCCTTAATCTGATAGTCAATCTTAATTTCCACCAATTGGGGTGGCTCCCCCGGGGCGGTGGCAATATACTCCAACCGCCGCCCGGGTCGGGTGCAGGCCAAAAAAGCCCCCACCCCCATGGGTTTGGTGCCGCCGGTGAAGTCTACGATCACCTCGTTAACCCCCAGCCCCAGGTCTTCGGCATGGCTGTAGATGGCGTTTACCAGCTCCAGCACCCGGTCGGGGTCGTGGGTTTCGGTGGCCTCCAGGTGGAGGCGGGGGGAGGGCTCCCCGGCGCTGTGCCGGTGATCACCATAGAACAGCCCCACCTGCTCGGCGATGCCCTCGGCGATCAGTTTCTGGTGTAGGCGGCGGGCCACGGGCAGGGATTCGGCGGTGGTGATCAGCCAGCAGTAGCGCAGGCCCTTGGCTTGCCCCCCCCGCCAGTGATGGCGCAGGGCCACCTCGGCGGCGGAGTCGTCCTTTAGCCCCATGATCGCCACCAGCCCCCGGCAGGTGTCGGTGAGGGGCACCACCCGGGCCTCCTGGGGGACGATCGCATTCACCAGCCGGAGTTTGGTCAAGACCCAGCGCATCCCCTCCGCCAGGTTGGTGCTGTAGATTACCACCACCAGCAGCCCCCCCAGACCCAGCAGCATCAGCCCCTGCAACCGGGCCAGGTCTTGAATGCCGGTGAGGGTTTGCAGCCAGCCCCCCAGGTTTTGCCAGAACAGGTTGGAGATGCCGGTGGAGAAGATGTCAAACAGCAACACCCCCACGGCGAAAAAGGCCAGGAAGTTTTTGGCGGGGTTGGTGATGGCGGTAAGGATGGGGTTGGGGCGGGCCATGGGGGGGATAGGGTGGTTAGGGGGAGGTGGCTAACACCTTTCCGGTGGTGCCCGATTGGACTATTGAAATCCTATCCCCTGATCAAAGCCAAACCAAAGTAACCAAAAATATCCTTTATTGTCTGCGCTATGGCACCCAAATGGGTTGGTTGATCGATCCAGAGGAGCAAACCGTGTTTGTCTATCGCCCCGGGCAGGAGCTTGAGGTGTTGGATGGGGCTGATCAGGTTATTGCTGTACCGCGATCTGACAGTAGGTGAGTTATGCATGGTAGACATTCTCTAGAGGCCCCCTAAATCCCCCAATTCTGGGGGACTTGGAACGGTATGGGTTCTTTGATATAGAGGATTTCGTTTGGATGAAGTACACGGAGAGCCCCCCAGCCCCCACCTCGCGCAGCGGCCCGGAGGGCATAATTTGGGAGGCTCAAGAGTGGATCTGAGCAGACAAAA
>CAYVMR010000189.1:3916-4983 GCA_964452545.1 uncultured bacterium | reverse complement strand
ATCCAGGTGCACCAAAAACATCAGCCGCTTACCGGCGGCCCCGGCATGGGCGCAGATTTGACCGCTGATCACGGTTTTGCCGGCGCCGGTGCCGGCCACGATGGCAATGCGGCGATGACCCTGGTTAATCTGGCGATACAGATCGTTAATCAGGTCCACCTGGTAGGGACGCAACTGCGGTGGTGCCATGGCCATAGACTGATAAAGTGTCCTACCAGAGCGCTGGAATGGCGTCTAAGTCAGGGTTAGGTTGGGGGCGATCGCCCCCGGGCCTGACTAAGTCGGGCTGGAGAGGCGAAATATCACCACTGGGGGCCGTGGGGGTAGTTTGGGCGGGGGTCGGCTGGTTAGGGTTGATGGTGACCGGCGGACTAGTTTGCCCTGGGCTGACGGGTGAACTGGGGGCCGTGGTGGGCTGGGCCCGGGTGCTGGCCGCGGGGCTGGATACATTGGCCCCGACGGCGGCGGTGCCCCCCCCCTGGGGGTCACGTTGGCGTCGGACTAAACGACCCGCCTGCTCCACCGGCAAACTGCCCAGCGCAGCGGATGCCTGGGATTTGGCGGCCTGGTCAGTCTGCTCTGGGTTAGCAAACAGCCGACCCAGGCGGCCCGCCCCGACCATCCCCAGCAGCACTAGGCCCGCCATCACGGCGCCAATCAGGTAGCGATTCATGGCAGCATCCATCAATACTCTGGTACTATCATCGCTTAAGTTACCGAAATTGGACTATCTCCGGGGCAAAGTTTTCCTGGCCTGGCTATCTTCGACCCCCAGCCAGAAAAGTAGGTGGAACTCCCGACAAGCAACTGTTTTTTATCGTGGAGGCAGGGCCAGAAAGGGTTTTGCCGGAGAGCCAGGGCCTAAGGGCCAGTCACCCGGCCAGGGAGCCCTAGCGCCAGTCGGACAGCGTCCCTTGGTAGATTCGCATGCTCTCAAATGGCATGACCATAAATAGTTCACCTCACTTGAGACGGTAACTTATGATAAAGGTGCTATCTCAAGTGAGTTGGCACATAGGATATGCAGACGGTCGTTGAGACTAACTTATACGAGAGATTTATTCAAC
>CAYVMR010000189.1:0-3906 GCA_964452545.1 uncultured bacterium | reverse complement strand
CCCGGCCTGGGAGCTATAGTGCCAGTCAGTGAGAAAGCCCTGGTTAGCGGCGAGGGTGATCAGGGGGGGTAGGGTTTTGTCGTAGGCATTGCGCAGGTGTTCCAGGTTGAGCAGGTCGTGGGGGTTGGCGAGGCCGAGGTGGTGGAGGTAGGGTTCGACCTGTTTGTTCCACTGGGCGGGGGGTAGGGTGGCGTGGGTGATGGTGAGGCCCTGGTGTTGGAGGCGATGGAAGGAAGCCAGGTGGCTGGGGGCAGGGATTTTGTTGGATTTGGCGGAGTTGACCTCCGGCAGGGTGGGAATCAGGTTCCAGAGTTGGTCGTGGGCGACGAAGGACCAGGGCAGGTAGTGATCGAGGGAGAAGCGTTGTGGGGGGATGGGTTGGCCTGAGTAGATGCAGTGTAACTGCTGGTGGGCTAACACCACGTTGATTTTTCGTTATCAAAACCAGGGTTTACGGAAAATTCTGATCACTCTTTAGCAGTTAAAGCGAGGCGAGATAACGGTGAAGTTGTGCGGCGACAGATAACCTCGAACTCTCACCGACAACTTCTGTTCCGTCCGCACCAACGCAGTGCTAGCTGGCAAGCATAGTACTCAAGCTTGGCACGGATCATCTGCTGGGGGATGCAATCCGGTTTGTATCCAAAACCGTCTTGTTTCTCGAATGGAATCTTCCTCTGGATAACGGGTATCGTTCAAATCAAGCCGCAGGCAGGTTGCGCGGCCAATGGGTGTAGTTCCCTCTATAACAACGCCTTGATTTAGCCAAACAAAATGCTCTTCCCACCTCTGTTTACGAGGATTAAAAATAGGGACAATCTCCTGAGTATCTGGATCAATACCCGCTACAACGTTGTATCGCCTCTCATTGCAACGACGACAGGCAAGTGCAAGATTATCAAGTTTATCAGAACCACCCAAAGATTTTGGAATAACATGATCAACGGTAAATCGATTGGCACTCAGCCGCTCCGGTGAATGACAATACTCGCAGATATATTTGGCTCGCTCTCGAATAGCTCGCTTCAGTTCATCACTGATTGGCATTTTGAGCAGCAAGCATCGCGTTGATATGGGTAAAAATACGATCTAACTCTCCGATCGCATCCAATTCAGAAATTTCATCAGGCGTGATCTGATCAGTTTTTTTCCGTTCCAGAAGGCTCTCCATTCGCAGTTGAAGAGCTTCACTAAATTTGAATAAATTCCAGTTACCAACTTTTTCGAGTCGGACTTCATGGATTAAAGAAGATGGTTTATTAAGTGTTGTAACCATTTAGCCCCCGTTGCATTAAACCCGTTGCATTAAACCTGTTGCAAACCAATCTGTATGAACTTCCACTGACTTAATGCTTCAGGATGAAATACATGCCTCATGGCTCAATTAGCCGTCTGACCTGAGCTAAAGCATCTTCACCTGGAATTGGTTGAACAGAACCATCTCGCACTTCATCTCGACGTCGCTTGGCTTCAGTTACCTAAACTGCCTGAATTCCTGAGTCGATATCGAACTCTAAGCTTTCTACCAACTTGTCAGCTAGGAGTGCTCTTGATTCGCTAGGCAGAGATAATATTTCCTCAGTCAGTTGCTCAATTGACCGCATGATACTAACCTCTCGCGGAAGGCTGAATCTTAGACGATTGTATCAAAAATTTAACGTGAAACGACGTTCAGGACGTAGCCGTCTACCTCAGGGTAAAGTCTACCCCGTTGTCTAGACAGTTAGGGTAGCGGGCGGGAGCACAGCAAAGGGTAATGCTGCCCCTGTTACAGACCCGGTCCACATACCCGATTAAAGGAACAGGCGTCCAGCTGTACTGAGGCTCCATAGGGGTGGGTGCGATTGCTAGAGGTTGCCTCTATGGCTGACGGTCGGCTGGATTGGATTGATATGTTAGACCTCTATCTCAACGAATCGGCAACTTACGAATACGTACAGAATCGTCGTCAATGGTGATGGCTGAACCACTTATCAGATCACGGTTCAAATTGGGTAGAACTTCCAGAAGTCTTTGTGTTACAACGGCAGGCTTTGCAGAAGATAGCCGCAATGTAATCAAGCTTGGCTGATCGTAATTGCTGAGAGCTACTAACATAGAGAAGTCCAAGTCTTGTGTTAAGACAATCCGACCTTCAACTCTCGCAAATTCTAAAATCTCTACATCCGCAGCAGTTGCAGGAAGAAAATCAGTACTACGGGCTATATCATGTCCCTGTAACTTTAGGGCTGTGACGGTTAGAGGGGAAATATGAACATCAGCAATCAAACGTAAGTTACTCATGCTGAAGTGATACTAATAATGCGATCCGACACCGCCCAAGCAGCGTAGTTTAGAGCCTGACGAATATCTTCATGCTCCAACTCTGGATAAGCCTCTAGAACTTCTTGGATGGATAGGTTACTAGCTAACAGTTTTAGGACAAATTCTACAGTAATCCGCATTCCGCGAATTGTTGGCTGTCCAAGGCACACATTTGGGTTAACCGTAATACGATCTAAGTGATTGCTCATTGTTAGACTCCTGGAGATGTTGCATAATTCTCTATTTTGGCGCGGCAATAGTACCACTTAGCACAGGTGAAAAGTTTTAGTATAAGTACCTCATACCCTGGCTACCCTGTAACTCAAGATTTCTTTATCGATGGTACAGGTTTGCCCATGGATGGGTCATCCCTGGCTAAAAAGCGGGCATCTGATCAACTGTTGTCTGGCCCCATATCATCAGGCCCCCCAACTATGGCCCTTAGCTTGGCCTTATAGGCGCAGGTTTTGTCGGGTTGTGCTAAATCCTGATTCCTTATCTCTGATTCGCAAAGGAGAAGTGGGTTGCTCTCTTGCTGGTCAGTGCCCTAGGCCTACAGCTATGGGGCATCTAGAGTGCACCCACCGCCAACCCTTAGCGGTTGTTTGAAAAACCAACGAGAGTTTCAACCTATACCTATGGAGTCGGATGATCACCGCAAAATTCTGTATTTTGGCGGCTCTTTGACGGCGAACTATGGCTGAGCCCTTTTCAAAGGGGCTCTTACCAGGGTTGGGAGAGTTTGGCCACGACGTCCTGGCGGGAGAGCACCTGGGAGCAGAGTTCCCAGCGGTTTTGGTCGGGGGCGAGGGTCGTTTCGTAGCGTAGTTCAAAGACATCGCGGGCTTGCTGACGCAGGTGGATGTATTCGTCCATCTTTTTTTAGATAAAACCGCTCTGCCCCGGTGAGGTTATCCCAAAGGGTCTTGGCGATGCCCTGGGGCACCAGACACTGGTTGGCGGTGGTGATTGGGTGGGGTAGAAGGTGTCTAGACAGACTGTACTGGATTAAGGCTGGCTGTTTGCGGATCATACTGAAATTGATGGAGGGTACCAGCTCTGATCTTGTCAACCGCCTCCTGAACCACATTCAGGGGAACGAAAAACCATTCCTTGGGCTGGACCGGTATGCCGAAGCGATCTTCCAGTTTCACATCCAACCGGGCCGAGTCGAAGAACTTGTGGAGCAGGGCCTCAAGCTTGGTTCGGTCGATGTTCATCAGCTTAAATTCGGCAACGATTTCCACGTCGGCCAATAGATAGGTGGGGTCTTTTTTGGCATTGGCTACCCGCTTTTTCACGTCGCCGCCGGTGACACCAATTTTGTGAATGATGGACCGATGCTCCTGAATGAAGGGGTCCTCTGACTGGCTTCTCAGCACGTAGATGTAACCCGTCTGGATATCGTCTTCATCCTCCAGGTAGGAAAATAGGGGCCCCAGATCGGGATTGGTGATGCGACGACTGACCTTGTCTTTATTTAAGGCTCGTTGCAGCGATCGCAGCAGCAAATCACTCTCAGTGCCGTTGTCGTAAATTACTCGAAGCCTGCGGTCTAATCTGCCATGTTCTCCACGAAATTCATTGCCAACGTGAGCGACC
>CAYVMR010000188.1:0-4998 GCA_964452545.1 uncultured bacterium | reverse complement strand
GGCGATTTTGTTTGGCTCCCAGGCCCTGATCCGCGATCGCATCCTTGACACCATTAAAAAAGCTGGTAATCGGGGCCACATCCTCAACCTGGGCCATGGGATTTTGCCCGGCACCCCGGAGGAAAACGCCGCCTATTTCTTTGAAACCGCCAAGCAGGTGGACCGGCTGCTGGCCCGGGTGTAATGAAGCATTCCCCTCTGGCCCTCCAGGGAACGTCATCCCTGGAGGGCAGACGGGCGAAGACCCCTAAGGAGCAACCTGCAGCCGTTGCTTTAACCGCTGCGGGTCCCCTTGGTCGGCGACCCGGCCCGCCTCCAGCAAAAAGGCTCGATCGCAGTAGTCCAGCTCGACCAACCGATGGGTCACCCACAGGGCGGTGAGGTCCCGCTCCTTCACCAGGCGTTGTACCTGCTTGACCAGATCGATCTGGCTATCTGGGTCGAGCAGGGCGGTGGGTTCATCTAGCAAGAGCACGTGACAGTGACGGGCCAGGGCACCGGCGATCGCCACCCGTTGTTTTTGCCCCCCACTCAGAGCATAGATAGGACGCCGCTTAAAATCCAACAGGTTAATCGCCGCCAGGGCCTCATTCACCCGGCCATGGATGGCGGCCAAGGGCAGCTGCTCCGCCACTAGGCCAAAGGCCACATCCGCCCCCACCGTAGGCATCACCAATTGGTGATCGGGGTTTTGGAAGACAAACCCCACCGGTGGCTCCACCCACCAATCCCCGGTCTGGGGTTCCAGCAAGCCCGCCAGGATGCGCAATAGGGTAGATTTGCCACTGCCATTGTTGCCCAGCAGCATGCAAAACTCCCCCCGTTGGATCTCCAGGGAGCAACCCTGCAGTACCGGGGGTCCTGAGGGCCAGCAAAACCCCAGGTCGTGAACATAGATGGCGGTCTGGTCGGGCACTTGGGCAAGGGGCAAGGGGCTCATCCTCAGGGCTGATACCTAGGACTCGCCACTCAAGGCAAAGAAACCCGGTGGCCGCCCTGAGGCGGTGGCGGTACTGGTTTTCTCAAAGATTTGCACCGCCGCCACCTCGGTGATCAGCACCGCTAACTGCTTGTGGGGCTGCTGATCACAACTCAGGGTGAGGAGATCCGGAGTGTGATGGGTGAGGGCATCGACAATGGAGGCGTAGAGGCGATCGGCCTCCTCCTGGTCTTTCTTTTGCACCGAGAGGGGCATGGCGGTGTGCTTTAGGGTGAGCTCAATGGTATACATGGGATAACTCAGGCAGCGCGAATAGCAACGGACCCCGGGCCCGATTATGGCCAGGTTCCCATCTAGTGTAAATGGTTCTCGGCCAAATGCTGGCGAGGGGATTGGGTGGGACCCAGGTAACGACTCAGGTAGGGGGAGAAGACCTCATAGATCAAGGTGAGGGGTTCACCCCGATGCCAAAACAGGTAGTGGCGGCCCCAAAAGGGCCCAGTTTCCCCAAAGGCAGCCTCCAGGGCGGGGCAGTGGCCAAAGTGCAACCCCTGGATATCCCGGTAGAGCTCGGTGCGGAGCCGGGCCAGGCTAGCCCAGATCGGAAGGGATTTATTTTGCAGGTACTCATCCACGTGGCTGGCTTCCCACCAGGAGACGGCGTAGGCCAGGCGCTGCCCCGAAGCCGTGCGGAGCCAGACCTGGCGACGCAGGCGAGGGCCGGGCACCACCGCCAGGATCTCTGGAGCGCCATCCTGATCCTCCCCCACCGGCGACATGTCAATCACATCCACCTCCGTCGGCTCCCGGGTGAGCAATTGCAGGTGGCGGGTAGGGGAGCCATCCCCCAGCAGCAGGATTTGCCAGGCCGGAGCCAGTTGCTCGTGGGGCAACCCCTCCTGTACAGCAACGTGGCCAGCCTGCCAGAGGGGCTGCAGGGCACACCAACCAGTGGCGGAGGTATCACTATCGAGGGCTGGCAGGGTAAAGACCAAAGGTGTTACAAAAATTCATCTTTATCCTAGTATAGCCGTAGCCAGCCCTCGATCGAGACACTGGGGCCCATGGCGGGTTCTTCGACGTCCTCTCCATCCTCATCTACCAGTCGGTTTAGCTGGCGACCCCTCAGCCACCTGGAGTGATCAGTTCATCCACCTGTCGATCATGACCTGCAAGCCTTGATCGCCCAGATCATTGGTCAGATAGTTGTCAAAGTCATCCCGAAGACTGGAATTCTTGGGAAAGGCAAAGCCGAGCTGATCAATGCCAGTGAATACGTAGCTATCCTGGATTGGCAGGGTCTTTCGATAAAAAGCAGCAACGGTGCCATCCAGGAAGGCCAAATCCAGAGCGCCACTTTCTAGGTCGGCCATGACTTCGTTGTAGGTCGGATACAGTTTCACTAAATCCAGTGAATATAGGCCTTGAGGCTGCAATTCATTAGTAATAAAGTCTGTGTAGGCCATACCCTGTGGATAACCGACGCTGTATTGCTTCATCTCGCCGAGATTATCCCTAAAGTCGATGCCACGGTCCTGCATGCTGACCAGGTTCCAGCTATTCTCCATATAGGGAATGGAAAAGTCCATCACCTCCTGACGAGCCTCGGTGATGGAAATACCGGAAAAAGCCACATCAGCCCGGTCATTAACAACGGCATCAAGCATACCTTGCCAGTCGTAGGTAGTAATCTGCAAGGTGCAGTTACGTGCGGCACAATAGCCTTCAAAGATGTCCCGTTCCAGACCGACAATCTCGCCATTGTCTTCATAAAGATTGGGTGGCGATGCTGGCGAAACAGCAACACGGACCACGTCGGTCGAGGTTGACTGACTGCAGCCCAAAAGCAGGGAGACCACAGCTGCCAAAAGGGAAAGACGCATGGGTCGCATGGCGTACCTCCATTAGGGTATTGATTGAACCTTAGTCACTGAACGTCATGGATAGGATGCAACACGCTCGTCGAACCAAGCCAACTAGCTTGTCCGCAACACAGGATATAAAAGCAGAAAGGCTGGATGGGGGTTCTGACTTGTCGTTGCCCCCCTGGGTGTGACTAGGGCTATGATTTCAGATGAGGATAGCCCTATTCTAACCTTGCTCAGAAGTCTGAGGGCTGCGGTAATCGGTCATTTTCATGTCTTGTAACACGAAGCCTAGGAATGAGGAGACATTAAAATTGGAATTCGGGTTAGATGGGCTGACTCGCCTTATCCGACTGAGGCGTGGTACTCCGGTTGGGCTTGCCTGACCCAGGGAGCCTGGGGTGGTTGACAAGGGCAGGGGAAAGATAGTTTAAAGAGGAGTTCTTTCCCAGGTTTCTGCCCTGTTCAGGCTAACCCCTATGGCTATTTCCCTACTGTTGGCGGTGGTGCTGCTGTTTCTCCTGTGGTTGGGGTTACGCCGTGGCTCCGCTGGCCGGCGACGGCCCCGCCGGGTAGATCAGGGAACTTCGGTGCGAGGCCACACCCAACGGTCCCTATTGCGGTTGGTGGGGGGCAACCGGCAGGTGGCGGAGCGGTTGGTAAGGCAGGTGCAACTCCGTCACCCCGATCGCCCGGCCCAGTGGTGCTGGGAAAAAGCGATCCACGATTTGCGACGGGACCGCAATTCCTGACCATGGTGCTACCCGCGTTTGTCTAGGGTTACGGCACCCTGAAACCCGGGCCATGGGCTGAGGTCTGCTCGACAATCCAATGCTTTAGGGTATGAACCTGGATATAGCGAATGTATTCACTTTCCCGGGTACCGGTGCTGTCCAGCTTGACTCCCCCCTTGACAACGCCGAGGAGGACCTGTTCCTGCCGGGTAGCGCCCTGGGCATAGATGGGGCCGCCGGAATCGCCGTAGCCGGTGCGCTGCTTCGATTCGGGAATGCCGACACAGAAATCATGGGCAGGTTCGAAGGCCACCCATGGGGTATCACAGTGGTGGGACGCCGCGACCACCGAGCCATAGCCCAGCAGGGGCACCCCCATAACCCCCGGGCCCAGGCCAACGGTCATGGTGGGCAACCCCTCGGTAACCGGCCCCTCAACGAGGGTGGCTACGGTAGCGCCCATCGCGGTGGCGTCCCCGTCTAGTTTAAGGAGAGCCGCATCAACCCGTTCACCGTTTAACAGGGCCGGCGCCAGATGGTAATCCACCACCCGCAGACGACCGGCGAAGGTGCCGTCAGCCTGGATATGCACCCCTACCTCCACCGGCACCTCACGACTCTCCAGATTTTCGTAGGCGCGGCGACAATGGGAGGCCGTCAACACCCAATTGGGGGCAACCAGGACTCCACCACAGAGGTTAACGTCGGCCCCTTTTTGGCTGGGATAGGCGCTGATACCGCGAATGGAGACATAGGAACCGTAGCGGTTAGCCTCCACCGCCTCACCGTTGACCATAGCATCAACCGGCCAGCCCAGGGCGAGACAGAACCAGAGGGGAGTCAGCTTGATCAAGGTTGCTAGGGACATAGGGCTATTCCGGCAGGGGCACAACCAGTGTAGCGGAGGAGGGTACAGGGGTCAGCTACTGGGGCCTGACCCCCGATCACCGATGACTGACTCCTGACTACAGGATCCGCAAGTCAGGGAATAACGCCATCTATTATAGAAATTTATCAATCACCCCTAAAAAACAAATTACCTTCAATCAATCAAAGCCTTTTCTTTGATCCCCGGCTCCGTTACTATTTTCTTAATAGGCTTAAATCTATTCCAAAAACCCGGAGATTGACTTGCCTCAATCCCTAGCTGACCTTTTCCTGGTACTGGGTTGTGGTGCTGCAGCCCAGGGTAGGGGTTTAGGGGTTCGGGACACCTAGCCAGGCTGGCCGTCCCATCGCTCCACCGATAGGTGTTCTAAATCCAGGCGATATTTGTTTACTTGCTGTGCTATCTGAGGGCCCTTATCCATGACCCCAATTCTGGCGGAAACCAGCTGGCTAATTCCCGTCTATCCCCTAATTGGTAACCTGTTGACCATTCCCTGGTCCCCCACCCTGATTCGCCGGACCGGTCCCCGGCCGGCGGGCTATATCAATATTCTCACCACCGCCCTGGCCC
>CAYVMR010000187.1:0-5019 GCA_964452545.1 uncultured bacterium | reverse complement strand
ACAATCTGGCTAGACAATCTGGCTAGACAATCTGGCTAGACAATCTGGCTAGACAATCTGGCTAGACAATCTGGCTAGACAATCTGGCTAGACATACTTATAATCCATTCCCGATCGCAAAGAATGCTGACCAGTAGTAGGGATGATTATAGTCTTGAGATTTAATCAGTGATATTTGAGCGCGGCGCAATGCTTCAGTTACAGTAACATTACCCTTTTGCAATTCTGCATAGAAAGCTGACATCAGTACACTTGTTTTGTTGTCATCGACTTTCCAAAGAGAAGCGATCGCTTGTTTTGCACCTGCTTTTTGAACTTGATAGCCAAAGCCTAAGATTTCCACACCATCGCCGAGTTTGCCTATGCCAGTCTGACAGGCACTCAAGATCATCAAATCGATGTTGGGAATCTGCCATTCAGCAATTTCATTGAGGTGGATTTTGTCGCCATTGCCGAAGATAATGAAAGACTGATCGGGAGTCCCAATATTAAATTCTGCATGGGTGGCAAGGTGAATAATATTATGATTGTTGAATTTGGACTCAATAGCTTTACGGCTAAACTGCTCTTCGATGAGAGTGACTGAGTTTTGAAACGAGTTGGCGATCGCTTGGACTTCTCTAACAGTTGCAGGTAAAGCTGTCTGTCCAAATTTCTTCTCTCCTGCTTTACCCCCAAAAGCTCCTGCAATGATTTTGGGTGAGTTTTTAGGTTGTACGGAAAAGTCAAAGAGACTGTAGGCGATCAGATTACTAATGCGATATTTCTCTGCTAGCCATTGTTTGCCATCATAGAGTGCGGCGATGGGAAGATATCGCAAGATGCCATCGGGTGCATAGAGAATGGTGGTAGTTTTGGCTTGGATGAGTTCGGCTTCGATGGGTTTAATTAGCAATTGGTAGAGCTGTGAGGCAGGTTCTTGGACATCTTCAGAGCCAGCATCAAGGACTCCCGCTCTAAAATCAGTCACTAGGGTTTCTAGTTCTTTTTGAGAGATTTTGACAGTGCGGCTGATGGGGACATTGTTGGGTGAGAAGAGGATGATTTCGAGTCTGTCTTCTAAAATTAATGGATAAAGTAAAGCGGTTCCTTGAGGGATTTTTTGGAGATAGTCGGGTACTTTGTTGATTTCAGATTTGGGAAGTTGTTGGATTTGATTAGCAAGTTGGCTATTGATTTCTTTACTATTGTCAAAGCCAACCGCTAACAGATGATCGCTGATCGCTTTCTCTGGTGCTAAAAATCTCACTCCCTGCGCCGATCTATCACTACCTTTAATATTTTTGAGATAGTCTTCAAGCTCTTGGACTTTGAGCAGGTCGAGGACTTGCAAAGCTTCGATGATACGGTCTTGTTGGAGCAGAATATCTGCAAGGTTGCGATAGGTCTTTTCAACAGTGGCTAAATAAGATTTTTGAATATCTTGATCGAGTTTTTTGATGTCTTTGCGAATTGCCTCACGGACATTGATCGATTGCTTGTAAAAGAGAATTGCGAGTTCAGGTTGCTTAAGGTTATTAAAAGATTCTCCTAGATTATTGAGCGAAGTCCCCTCACCTTGACGATCTTTGATTTCCCTTGCGATCGCCAAATATTGCAGATGGAACTCGATCGCTTGATCATATTTGCCAAGGGAATCGTAAGCGGCTCCGAGATTCCCCAATGACTGCCCCTCACCGAAACGGTTTTTGATTTCCCTTGCGATCGCTAAATATTGCAAATGAAACTTGATCGCTTGGTCATATTTGCCGAGGGAATCGTAAGCATTTCCCAGATTCCCCAGTGACTGCCCCTCACTGAGACGGTCTTTTCTTTCTCGAAAGATGGCTAAAGCTTGCAGATGTAACTTGATCGCCTTGTCATATTTACCAAGGGAGTGATAAGTGCTGCCCAGATTTCCTAGCGACTTTCCCTCACCGAGACGGTCTTTAGTTTTTCGCTTGATCGCTAGGCTTTGCAGTTGAGACTCGATCGCCTTGTCATATTTACCAAGAAAAAGGTAAGTGCTGCCCAGATTTCCCAAGGCAATACTTTCACCATGAAGGTCTTTAATTTCCCTTGCGATCGCCAATCTTTGCAGATAGGAATCGATCGCTTTGTGATACTGCCCCAAATAAAAGTATGCCAATCCTAGTCCGTTGTAAGCACGAGCCTCACATTCACGATCTTTTATGTCAAGACAAATCTCAAGAGCCATCAGAGCAAACTGGACTGCCTTCTGATATTGGCTATCCCGTATCGCCCTAATCCCTAAGTTATAGCGCCAATCTGCTTCTGCTGACCTTTCTTCAATTGTTCTTGCCTGAGCTGCCATCAGCGCCAAATCTGGCGGCGACATCATGCTCAAGAAACCAGTCAAAGCCATAAACATCAACGCATAAAACCGTGAAACCATAAAAGTTCCTCAAAAAAAAGTTCTTCAAAAAAAATGAAGACAGGATACTCGCACTCCACTCAAGAATTAGCCCTGCGGCACTTCGCTCTGTAACCTAATTTCATAGAGATCGCTTGCCAATCGCACATTGGCTGATGACGAGTCAAGTCTTGAAATATTACTATAAGACTAAATGTAATACATGGTTGTGGCAATCTGACGCTGACGTTGGCGATCGCAGAGATCTTTGAGAGTGCAACTGTCTAATACATCGGCAGCCGCTTTTTGGGCTGATTCCCATACTTCACGAATCACCGCCAGAGACGTATTTTCTTGCCCCACCTTATCTTTGTTGTTGATTAAGTCATAGCCTTCTATGCCTTGAATAATTTCTAGCAAACTAATCTCCCAGGGTTCGCGAGAAAGAGTGTAGCCCCCCTTAGAACCACGCTGACTCTTGACCAGACCTTGACGCTTGAGAGTCGCTAAAAGCTGCTCTAGATAGCGATCGGGGATATTTTGCTGAGCGGCGATTTGGCGAATCTGCAAGGGCTGGTCGATCGCGAAATGATTAGCTAATTCCACCATCGCTAAAATCGCGTATTCACTCTTTAAGGAAAGTTCCACAAGCCTTTAATCATAATTTAAAGATATTTCATGATTATACTACGGTATGGCGCTGTAAATTATGGATTTGTATAGTTACGTTTTTGTAAGATATCTCGCGATCGCTAAATTAGCTGTTAGCCTAAATAACATAAAAGCCAGAAAGAGAAGCCAGAAAAACAAGCCAGAAAAACAAGCCAGTGAAGGTTGAGATAATCCTACTTTAATGGCTTTTCTTACACTTTTTCTTGTCTTTTTCTTGTCTTTTTCTTAGCTTTCGATTAATTTTTTGATTGACTGTTGCTTAACTTCTGTTTAGAGATATACCAGTAGATATTTGTTTTACCTATGAAGCGATTTCGAGATGAATGGATTGATGAATGGTGTCGAGAGAATGGTTGGACAGATCTATTCATTGAGCGTTGTTGTAATTACTGGGCGTTTCCCCCAAGCTCGGTTATGCCATTGCCGATCCCCAATAAAATATTGCGCGAGATCAAGGCTGCAAAAGGCATGAGTGATGATGAAAAGCTTTGGTCACTAGCGGCGATCGCCATTTCCTTCTTAGCCTCAATCTGTTGCTTTATCCTCAAAAATCCTCTGCCCATAACCTGTGCCTTTGGATTTGTTGCATTTATTGTTGGTCAATTAGAGATTGAGGAGTTTTAGCAATGCTGGAGTGACTTTTACAAATGCGGTTGAGCCGCGCTTACAAAATTACAAATGCGGCGGCATCAACTGCGCTCTAGCAATACTTGCTTTAAACGCATGGGATCGCCATGGTCGATCACTTTGCCCTGCTCCAATAAAAAAGCACCATCGGCATAGTCCAACTCATTTAAACGGTGAGTGACCCATAGTGCCGTAAGATTTTTTTGTTTTACCAAATCTCTCACCGAAGCCACAAGATCATTCTGATTTTCCCCGTCTAATAAGGCGGTAGGTTCATCTAGAAGCAATACTTCGGCATGACGGGCGATCGCCCCTGCGATCGCCACCCGTTGCTTCTGCCCCCCACTGAGGGCATAGATCGGACGGCGGATCATTTGGATGAGATTTACTGCTTGCAGCGACTCCTCCACCCTTTGCTGTGTCTGTCTGTAACTTAGGTTTTCTGATACCAAGCCAAAGGCAACATCAGCGCCAACGGTCGGCAGTACTAATTGGTGATCAGGATTTTGAAACACAAAACCAATGCGATCACTTATGTGCATCACGCCTGACTGTGGTTTGAGCAATCCAGCCAATAGTCTTAGCAAGGTTGATTTGCCACTGCCATTAGTACCGAGCAGCATCCAAAACTCGCCTTGAGGTACAGACAGGGTGCAGCGATCAAGAACAGTTGCGCCAGAGTCCCATGCAAAACAAAGATCAGAAACCGCAATAGCCGTCTTAGTAATCGGTTGAATGGATTGGTCGGTGGGCATTATATTTATTGATTCGGGCGTGGGGTAAATGCTTCGTATGTTGTAGGACTTATGCAAAAAGACTTGAAACCCAGCTTTTGGCTGTTTTGAGACAATTTTGCGTAAGTCCTAAGTTGTTTGGAGGTGCGGTGAATCCGTACTTGCAAAACTTGTTTTTGAGGTTAGCGGTAAGCGCTATATGTAGCGCCATATATTGTCAGCATTTAGCCGCGCACGAAGCCAGCCCCTAGCCCAGACGATGCTCCCGACTTCTCAGAAACTTGTACAGCCGAAATTTCACTGGTTAGGACTGAAATCTTTTTGCCCTCTTGCTTTTGACAAGTTAGCTCAATCAATTGGGGATGCCCTTCGGCGATCGCTTTGCAGATCTCTTGATAGAGCGCCTCTGCGCCTTCCTGTTCTAGGCGTTGCACAGACAAAGCGATCGGGTTGTTTTTGAGTGTAACTTCAACTGTGTACATCAGCATTAATAAAATTTCCTTGATTTATGATCTAAGTTTAGGCTTATCGCATCCTTGATCTAAGTATGCCATTATCAAAGCCCTTCATGTTTGTAAAGGTTAGGGCTACGCAAGAAAATAAAGAACCGATTTTTAGTGGCGCGGCGAAGCC
>CAYVMR010000186.1:0-5049 GCA_964452545.1 uncultured bacterium | reverse complement strand
AGCGAGGGGAACCACGGTTGGGTTGTCGGTAATCGCAATACCCTACTGGAGACCAACGATGGGGGAGATAGTTGGGCGCTACGGGAACTAGACTTGGGGGATCAACCCTACAGCTTTACCTCCATCGATTTCGCCGGCAATGAGGGCTGGGTGACGGGGATACCCTCGATTTTATTGCACACCGTCGACGGTGGCCAAACCTGGCAAAAGGTCTCTCTCAGCACAGAGTTGCCGGGTACTCCCTTTCTAGTCACCGCCCTGGGACCCAAGTCAGCGGAGATGGCCACTGACATCGGCGCCATCTACCGTACGGAGGATGGTGGGCGTACTTGGAAGGCCCTGGTACAGGCTGCAGTGGGGGTGGTGCGCAACATGACTCGGTCCAGTGATGGTCGCTATGTAGCGGTGTCTTCTCGGGGTAATTTTTACTCCACTTGGGCCCCTGGTCAGGATGAGTGGATTCCCCACAACCGTCAAAATTCTAGACGACTACAAAATATGGGATTTGACCAGGCTGGTAAGCTGTGGACGATCGCCCGCGGTGGCCAGATCCGGTTTTCCAACTCGCGTGCCGCCGATGACTTTACTGAAGCTCTCAATCCTGAGTTCGGCACTAGCTGGGGTCTGCTAGACATTGCCTTCCGTACTGCTGATGAAGTCTGGATTACGGGTGGTGGTGGCAACCTACTTTGTAGCTTTGATGGTGGCCAAACCTGGTTCAAGGACAAGGCGGTTAACGATGTTCCCTCAAACCTCTACCGAATTGTCTTTAGTGGTCCTGATCAGGGCTTTATTCTAGGTCAGCGCGGGACGATATTGAAGTATCAACCAGCGGCGGCCTGAAAGAAAATGGTAAATCCGCTGGCGAATAGCTTGTTAGGGTTTACAGCGTTCTCTATGATTAGATCAGATTCATAAGTTCATTATCTCAGAGAGGAGAGATTGATATGGCAGGTACCACGGGTGAGCGCCCCTTTGGCGATATTGTGACCAGTATCCGCTATTGGATTATCCATAGCATTACCATTCCCATGCTGTTTATTGCTGGCTGGCTATTTGTCAGCACTGGCTTAGCCTACGATGCCTTTGGCACACCTCGGCCGAATGATTACTATCCTGACAACCAAATGCAGTTGCCGATTGTTAGCGATCGCTTCGAAGCCAAACAGCAGATTGATTTGTTCTCAGGCCAGTAAGTTCCTCCAGTCCAATCCTTGTTCACTGTAAAGTCATGCAAAGCAATTCTCCTAACGAGCAAATTACCTATCCCATTTTTACAGTCCGTTGGTTGGCGGTTCATACCCTGGCCGTCCCGAGTGTTTTCTTTTTAGGCGCGATCGCCGCCATGCAATTTATTCAACGGTAACCTCCACGATGGAACGTACTCCCAATCCTAATAAGCAACCTGTTGAGCTCAACCGGACTTCCCTTTATCTAGGTTTGTTACTGGTGTTCGTGCTGGGTTTGCTATTTTCCAGTTACTTCTTTAATTAAGCTCATGCTAATGGCTCAGTAGCATCGGCATACCCCTAAAGCCCTACTTGAAACAGCCTTTTACAAGGCTAATGTTCTAACCGATGCAGGCTAGACCTGAGCTGATTTTCGAGTCTTTCAGATAAACCATTGCTCTAATCGGATAATAAGGAGATTCAACAATGCTTCAGAGTGGGCGTATTCCTCTATGGATAGTAGCAACAGTAGCTGGCACCGGAGTTCTGGTGGTCGTAGGGTTATTTTTCTACGGTGCCTACGCTGGTGTAGGCTCGGCTATGTAATTCATGGCTACGGGTGCCAATGGTTAAGGTCAAGGAATTGCCGTCTACAACCATCCGAAAAACTATTAGTGGCTGACTAGCCCATACTGACGTTAACCTGGGCTCCCAAGCCAGTTAAATGGCCCATCATAGCTGGTGATAAGCCATGAATAGTGGTGATGTTCATACCAGCATAGGGAAGACTAGGATGCCACAGCTGTTGACACCGTCCCCTTTGCAGGTCCCAGAGGCGAACTTCCGAGTCCTGACTGACGGTGATGAGGTATTTGCTATCACCATTCACCGTTGCTAGCCAAACACCTTGACGATGTCCCCTCAATTGATGACAACATTGGTTAGTCTGGGCTAACCAAATAGTTAGCTGACTAGCCTGGCTGGTAATGGCTAATATCTGGTCTGTGGCATCAATGGTGACGGCGTGCAGCCAGTGATCAGCCGGAGCCAGCCAAGAGCCTAGACAGCTTTTGTGATTCACATCCCACCAGCGCACGGTGCCGTCATAGCTGGCGCTGGCTAACCAGGTACCCCTGGAATTGAGGACAAGACTATGAACTTGGCGCTGGTGACCCTTAAGTAGCCCCCTAGGGGTGAAGTGGTCGAGGTCCCAAATGCAAATGGCCCCATCTCGACCGGCGCTAAATAGACCTGGAGGATAGGGCCCGGACAAACCAAACTGCAGGGCTGTTGGGGATCCATGGTGACAGGACAGTTCTCCTAGCAGATGACCGGTAGTGACCGACCAAATACTAATCGCACCGTCTTCCCTAGCTCCGGCCAGCCACTCTCCATCGGCACTAAAGTTGAGCAACGTAACGGGGCTAGGCAAATGGTTACGATGAACCACTCGACCATCCGCTAGTTGCCCAAGCACCAGGGTTTGATCGTTACTAACGCTGGCCCACCAGCCGCCCACCTCGCTCACCGCCAGAGCCTTGATGGAGCCCTGATGATAGTTCATCATGATTTCTGGTATCTGGCCGGTTAGGTTAACCGGAGCCCCAGAGGTTGGCATTAACCAACGGCGTAGTCCCCCATCCCGATGGCCAGTGAATAAGTACTGACGGCTGCAAGCCAGGCTGGTCAATGGATATATTTGACTAGGGAAGGATCGTTGTAGCTCGCCAGTGGCTACCTGCCAGACCTGCACACCCTGGTCACTGGCACTGACTAAATAGTCACCACTAGGGCTAAAATTCAACACCCAGGCCGGAGTGGGCCAGGGTGACAAGGTACAGGGAAGTCGATCCGGGGCTAGGGGCCAAAGGGTCAGGCTACCATCCTGGCGACTAGTAACCACATAGTCCCCGACGGGGCTCACGGCTAGGGTTAGCAAACCCTCTATATCAACCGGCCTTACCCATTGGGGTTGCCCGGTTTCCACGGCCCAAAGCACCAGACCATAGTCGTCGTAACCGGCGGCAAAGGCCAACTCGGGTTGGCCAGGTTGAGAGTTAGGAGGAAGAAAACCAGCGGCTCGGACCGAGGCGGTGGGCCGGGGTTGGAAGCTGACCTGGCACTGACCGCTAGGCACAGTCCAAAGGCAGGTGGTTTGATCCTCACTGCTACTGAGCAGGCGATCTCCCCTAGCGTTAACCACCAGACTATGGACCGACTCCTGGTGACCCTGCCAATGGTCATGACAGACACCTGAGGCAAGATCCCATAAGCAAATCTCACCGGCTTGGTCGGCAGAGGCCAAGCCCCGCCCTTCGGGGCTAAAGGTCAAAGCCGTGACCGGGGTGTGATGATAGCTCAGCCCATCCGGAGATGGCTGGGGATGGGCCAGGGACCAGAGCCAAATAGCCCCGTTAGCGGTACCCACAGCCAGCATCTCCGCTCCTGGACTGAGGGCTAAGGCCGTGATGGCAATGCTCTCCTCAGCGGTTTCTAGTCGCTGATGCAACTGACCGGTGGTGATTGTCCAAATCAACAGCTGGCCCTGGGCATCCCCCACCACTAGCCAGTCCTGTTCAGGGCTCACCAACACTACGGGGGGTCTTTGCAACGCCATGGCTAGGGCCGTATCCTGGATCTGAGCCTGGCTCAGGTTAGCGCCCTGCAGGTTAACCTGGGTCAGGTCCGCCTGCCAAAGGGCTAACTCTGACAGGTCAATCCGACCGAGGTCAAGACCCAACTGTCCCCAGAGGTGTAACAGGTTAGCTGGACCATAGCCAGCGGTGGCCAGGGGAGAACGGCGCACCGCCTGGAGCAAGCGATCACAGACCACCCTCCAGTCAGCCGCTAGCGGCAGTTCCTGGCGCCATTGGCTAGCCAGGGGTTCTAGCAGGGTAGCTCGCTGTTGAGCCTGCACAGCAGCAGGGGCGGTAACCGTCATCAGGGGAAGACGGTGGAACCAATAGAGCTCACCCTGCTTGAGCTCATCCACCAGCACAGCTAACAACCGACCTAAGACCATGGACCGGACTAGGGGCGGCAGGTCCAATTGGGTGCTATCGGTGGTCGCCCTACCCCAGCAGAGGGATCGACCCATTAAGGACTGCACCACTACGGTGCCGGGGTAGGGGATCATGACCTGGGCTAAGGTGGTCAGGGACAGAGGCGCCTGGGCCTGGGCCAGCCAGTACAACACCCCTAGCTCTGGCTCTGAGATACGCTCTAGCACCGTTGCCAAATTCTGTCGGACTAGATCGGGAAGAACTACGGTCGACTCCGCTAAAAACCTGGGTAATTGGCCCTGGTAAACCTCTTGGATTAAGCGGGCCAGCCCCTGCAATACCAGAGGGCTGCTGCCATAGCGCTGGTGTAAAGTCTGGTAGTCCTCATGCTCGGCCAGTACATTCCCTGACTTCTGTAGAAGGACGGGTAAAGCCGTCGAGGGCAAATCTGAAAGACCGTAATCCCGCACCCGTGGCCCAAGCCAAAGCGCTAAATCGGCAGGTTTTTCCTGACTGAGGCAGAGCCAGGTACTGCGGTGTTGAGCCGTGGCAGTGCGTTGTAATAGGAGTTGAGTGGCCTCAGTATGGGCGGCATAGGTGCCCGCTAACTGACCGGGGATAAACAGCGACTCCAGGTGATCGATCACCAGCAGGCAACGACGCCGGGTCAGTTGGGCCATCAACCAGTCAATGGGGGCGGCCTCCTGGGGCGGCGGGGACCCCGGGGGACAGAGCCAGGTGGTCAGGGCCGCCATCACCTGGGTATCGGTCACGCCATCGGGCAAATCCAGATAGCCAACTCGGTCAAATTGATCCTGCAGGTGCAGGGCCAGGTGGAGGGCCAGAGCTGGCGCTTCGAGCACCGGCACGCGGAAGGC
>CAYVMR010000185.1:3972-5051 GCA_964452545.1 uncultured bacterium | reverse complement strand
AGCCGGCCACTGTCCCCATGATGAGGTACCAGACCAGGTCAATGGGCTGCTGCGTCAGTGGGTCTTGGCCGCTGTGTCGTAACTAACCTGCAGGTCAGTTACGACACAGGGATAGGTTACTTAACGGCCACCTTAGCGCCCGCTTCCTCCAGTTCCTTCTTAGCGGCTTCGGCATCATCCTTAGCCACCCCTTCCTTAACCGCCTTGGGGGTAGATTCCACCAATTCCTTGGCTTCCTTCAGGCCGAGACCCGTCAGGGTACGCACCACCTTCAAGACCGCAATTTTCTTGTCAGCCGGAACATCCTCCAGCACCACATCAAACTCGGTTTTTTCCTCCTCAGGTTCAGCGGCAGCGGCAGCACCACCCCCGGCCATCATGCCAGGGGCCATCATCATCATCCCACCACCACCAGAGGCGGAGGCATCCACACCGAAGGCTTCCTCAATTTGCTTGACCAGCTCAGAGGCTTCTAGCAGGGAGAGGGACTTAAGTTGTTCGAGAATTTCATCGGTTTTAGCAGACATGGATTAATCTTTAACTCCTGATATACAACAACAAACTTGAACTGACACCGGATCAGTGATCTCAGGCCGCGTCCTGACCTTGCTCGGAGACAGCCTTGACCGCTCGAGACAAGGAGGCTGGCACCTCCTTGATGCCCACCGCCAGTTGGGTCGGCACGGCTTTGACGCCCACCGCCACCCGGGTCGGCATGGCCTTGATGGCTCCAGCTAAGCGAGCCATGAGCTGCTCCTTAGAGGGCAGTTCAGTAATCGCCTTCACCTGATCTTCGGTAAGGGCCTGACCTTCCATCACACCGCCCCGGAGGGTGGTTTTTTTAGACTCCTTCTGGAAGGCCTGGTACTCCTTAATCGCCCCCCCCAGATCCTCCTTGACCAGCAGGAAGGCAGAGGACTGCTGCAGGAACTCGGTCATCGGTTCCCAGGTACTGTCCCCCTCCACGGCGATCCGCATCAGGGTGTTTTTAGTCACCTTACAAATCGCCCCCTTGGGTCGCAGGCGATCGCGCAGGGCGGTCATTTCCGCCACACTCAGCCCCTGGTAATCAATCACCA
>CAYVMR010000185.1:0-3962 GCA_964452545.1 uncultured bacterium | reverse complement strand
AGGGCCAGTTGGGCCTGCTTCAGTAGGGCCTGAAGGTCAGCCACAATCTCCTGTTTATTAGCTAGGGTTCTCCCCATATCAATCTCACCTCCTTGTTAGCGGGGATAGAAAACGTTGCCCTTACCCAGGGTTGATCGGTTGGATTCATCTCCCGGCGTTAGCGACCTGATTAGATTGGTGGGGTTGGTTACAGCTGGGTTCAACACCAATGCCAACAAGAAACCCCAGCGCCAGGCCGGGGTTTGACAAGGGATGAAACCACCCCCAGATTGAGGGGCCGTTACACCCTGGTCAACCTCGGCAGGACTTAGGCATGGACTCCATGCACCTGCTGTCTACGGTCGCCTATGCAATTGTGGGAGCGATGGGCTGGTTCGAATCTCCGATGGATAATGGGACTTAGGCCTGGTTAGACCAGATTTAAGACTAAAGTCTAAGCCGCTTCGGCTAGCTTTAGATCTCGCAGGGCATTAACATCAAGGCGGATCGCAGGACCCATGGTGGAGGCAACGGTAATGGTGCGCCAGTAGCGCCCCTTCGCCCCGGAAGGACGGTTGCGATCAATGCATTCCTGCAAAGCCTTGAGATTAACCAGCAGATTTTCCGCTGGAAAACCCGCCTTGCCAAACATAACATGGACGATACCGGTTTTATCTGCTCTGAACTCTAATTTACCGGCTTTAAATTCTGAAATAGCCTGGGGCAAATCAAAGGTGACGGTCCCCCCCTTCGGGGAGGGCATCAGTCCCCGGGGCCCCAACTGACGGCCCAGCTTAGCGACCTGAGGCATGACATCGGGGGTGGCAATCAGGATGTCGAAATCCATCATGCCCTTTTGAATTTCGTCGATCAGTTCTTCCGAACCAACCAAATCAGCCCCGGCAGCCGTAGCCTCCGCCACCTTCTCCCCCTTAGCAATCACCGCTACCCGAATAGTTTGGCCCGTCCCCTTAGGTAGAATGACGGTGGTGCGCAGTTGCTGGTCCGTATACTTAGGATCAATGCCCAGCCGAATATGGGCTTCAGCGGACTCGGGAAACTTCGCAGTAGCGGTTTCCTTGAGCAGCTCAAGGGCCTCAAGGGGCATATAGAGTCGGTCCTCTACTTTGGCCTGAGCAGCTTGCAGACGTCTGGAAACTTTTTTAACCATATTTTCTCCTTGGGGTAGTCACGAAGCTGGGCCTCTTCCCCGATGATGAACACTGTACCAAAGGCTGTAGAAATCCCGTTGAGCTGGCCCAGGGCCGCTCAAAGCGGCCTAGTCGGCAACGGTGACTCCCATATTGCGAGCGGTACCCTCGACAATCTTCATGGCCGCCTCAACGTCGTTCGCATTCAGGTCGGGTAGTTTGGTTTCGGCAATTTCCCGCAGTTGGGCCCGGCTAATCGAGCCTACCTTCTTAGACTGGGGTTCACCGGAGCCCTTCTCAATACCAGCCGCTTTTTTAATCAGGACTGAGGCCGGCGGGGTTTTGAGAATGAAGGTAAAGCTACGGTCCTCAAATACCGAAATCTCCACCGGTACCACCAGCCCCACCTTGTCCTGGGTGCGGGCATTGTATTCTTTGCAGAAGGCCATAATGTTGACCCCGTGCTGACCCAGGGCAGGACCGATCGGGGGTGCTGGGTTAGCCTTGCCAGCCGGAATTGCCAGCTTAATCAATGCAACAACTTTTTTGGCCATTCACTAACTCTCTTTTTCCACTTGATTAAATTCCAACTCCACTGGAGTATCGCGCCCAAAGATTGATAGGAGGGCCTTGAGCTTACTCCGTTCAGGGCTGACTTCCACCACTTCCCCTTCAAAGTCTTTAAAGGGACCAGACAGCACGGTGATCTTATCACCCGGCGCCATGTCCACCTTCACCACGGGTTTTTGTTCCTCGGTGCGTTTGAAGATTCGCTTCACTTCCCCAGGGCCGAGGGGCATGGGCTTAACATGGCCGCGACCACGACCGTAGGCCCGGCGTTGCTCGGCTCCGACAAAATTGATCACATGGGGGGTGTTTTTGACCACCGACCAGCTTTCGTCATCCATGTACATTTTCACCAGAACATAGCCCGGAAACACCTTTTCATCGATGTTTTGCCGACTACCGTCCTTACGCAATTTAATGGCTGGGGTTTGGGGAATTTCCACCTGAAAAATGCGGTTGGATACCTCCAGGGTGCCAACCCGCTGTTCTAGGTTGAGTTTGACTCGTTTTTCACAACCGGAGGCCACCTGTACCGCATACCAGCGGGCTCGTCTCTGGAAAAAACCGGAGGCCTGCTCCTCATTTTCCGGTACCGTCTCCTCCGGCAGATCGGCAAAGCTAGATTCCTCAGGCAACCCTAGGGAATCCGAATCGTTGTCAAGGTCCTCGAAGGTCAGTGCCATGATTAGAATACCTGCTTTGAAATCCAGCCAAATAGCTGATCGACCAAATAAATCAGGCTAGCAGAAAGACTTACCATCAAGATAACCGCCGCTGACTCACTGATCAGCTGCTGGCGACTAGGCCACACTACCTTGCTGAGTTCCTCCCGGGTACCTTGCAGAAAAGTGCCCGGGTCAAAACTGTCCTTAGACTCCTTAAGCTCGGTGGACTTACGACTAGGGTCGCTAATCCCTTCTTTTTTAGCCACTGGCTTTGCTCCTGCTGGATGATTATCCCCCATGATTCACTGACCGGCGCCAAGAACCACGGGAAATCGGTTGCCTGGGATAGGACATTGCGGCGAGGGGGTAAGTCGTCACTGACTCCAGAGCCTGGGATGGATGACTTGTCTGAGCCATCGCTTATCGCCGATAGGCGATGGCCTGGTGACAGGTCGACAGCCTGGCTCTGGGTCAGGACCATGACTCAGCGCGCCCTGGAGGACTCGAACCCCCGACATCGGGTTTTGGAGACCCGCGTTCTACCAACTGAACTAAGGACGCATAGGGCCGCAGTTACCTGCCATACTAGCGTATAACCGGCTCGATCACGTTGACTAGATCGGGCGATCAAAACGCTGCTTGAGGCGGGTAGCCTTACCAACCCGATCCCGCAGGTAGTATAACTTTGCCCGACGGGCCTTACCCCGTCGCAGTACCTTGATATCGGCCACCTTGGGGGCGTGGAGTAAAAACACCCGCTCTACCCCGACCCCCTGGAAAATCTTACGTACGGTGATGGTGCGATTGATACCGCCATTGCGCATGGCAATCACGGTGCCTTCGTAGGGTTGAATGCGATCCTTTCCCCCCTCCTGAATCCGGACGCCGACCCGAACGGTGTCACCGACGTAGATGTCAGGCAGGTCTGTCCTTAACTGCTCCGCTTCAATTGAGCGGATAATGTCTTCTGCGTTCATAGAGCCTGCAAATGTGCACAGCCTATAAGTATAGACTACTGAATTGCACTAACACAAGCATGAATCGCAACTCCCCCTGTCCCGTAGGGATGATCCTCGACTTAGACCGCTGCCTCTGTAGGGATCTGGCCACCGCCAGCGAACGGGAATGGTTAATTCCCCGTAGCGGGGGTGGGGCGGGCCAGCCACCTAACCCAGGCTCCAGCCTGGGAATACCCAAAGGAGACTATGGCAAAATTATTGATAGCACATTAGTATTATAGCTGTAGCCATTGAGCTGAAAACGTCGCCAATGGCATCGTCGCCGTGTCCTAGCCAGACTGGGGACGGCTATATCTGGCTGACGACACCACTGACAAGGAGGGGGCGATGGCCCACCCAACCCTACCGCCCCAGGCCGAGGTGATTGGCACCGTTAAGGGGCCGGGGGAAACTGGCAACCAGTATGTCTTCATTACCGCTGATACCGGTCAGGTCAAGATTGGCGAGTTTGTCTATTACACCGCCCCGATCTCGGGGGCGGCGGACACCCCCCAAATTCTTGGCAAAATATCCCAACGGCGGTTAATCGATCACCTCCCCGATCGCCTGTTTGCTGACCCCGACATTAACCCGGAGGCAAT
>CAYVMR010000184.1:0-5128 GCA_964452545.1 uncultured bacterium | reverse complement strand
GAATATCCCTCCTGGAGTCGCCATTCCAGAGACCGTAGAGACCCGCTTGGGCACCCTTCCTACTCAGTACTATCATTTTTGCAGCGATGGCCTTTGTCCCTAAATTTTGAGGTTAACCATGTCCCAAAGCAATCACATCCAACGACACGTTCTGCCCATCCCCGACCAAACCCACTTTGGCATCACCACCTACGATGCCAAGGATCCCGATACAAAATATCCCCCGATTCGGGATCTGCGTCCGCCAGCGGATGCCCCCAACGTGCTGGTGATCTTGCTGGATGACGTAGGCTTTGGGGCCTCCAGCGCCTTTGGGGGCCCCTGCCATACCCCCACCTTCGAGAAACTGGCTGCCGAGGGGCTGAAGTATACCCGCTTCCACACCACCGCCCTCTGTGCCCCGACTCGTCAGGCGTTGTTGACTGGGCGCAACCACCATTCCGTCGGCATGGGCAACATCACCGAAACGGCCACGGCGGCACCGGGGCAATGTTCCGTGCGGCCCAACACCAAAGCGCCCTTGGCCTTGACCCTCAAGCTCAACGGCTATTCCACCGCCATGCTGGGTAAGTGCCATGAGGTGCCCGTCTGGCAGACTTCCCCCATGGGGCCGTTTGACGCGTGGCCCACCGGGGGCGGCGGTTTCGAGTATTTCTATGGCTTCATTGGCGGCGAAAACAACCAGTGGGATCCAGCCCTCTACGAAGGCACCACCCCCATCGAACCCCCTGCTACCTTTGAGGAAGGCTACCACCTGACCGAAGATTTGGCAGGGAAGGCCATCAACTGGATTAGCCAGCAAAAGGCGCTGATGCCCGACAAGCCCTTCTTTATGTACTTTGCCCCCGGCGCCACCCACGCGCCGCACCACGTACCGAAGGAGTGGGCCGACAAGTACAAGGGCCAGTTTAGCCACGGCTGGGATCGCCAGCGGGAAATCACCTTTGCCAAGCAGAAGGAACTGGGCGTGATTGGCCCCGATGCCGAACTCACCCCCCGCCATGCCGAAATTCCGGCCTGGGATGACATGGATGCCGCCTACAAGCCCGTGCTAGAACGGCAGATGGAGGTCTATGCCGGCTTTTTGGAGCACACTGACTACGCCGTGGGGCAGGTGATCGCCGCCCTGGAGGATCTGGAAATTCTCGATGACACCCTGATCTACGTGATCATCGGCGACAATGGCGCATCCGCCGAGGGTACCATCCACGGAGCCTTCAACGAAATGGCCAACTTCAACGGCATGGCCAGCCTGGAAACCCCAGAATTCATGCAGTCTAAGCTGGAGGAGTTTGGCGGACCGGATTCCTACAACCACTACGCCGTGGGCTGGGCCTGGGCCATGGATACCCCCTACCAGTGGACCAAGCAGGTGGCCTCCCATTGGGGCGGCACCCGCAACGGCACCATCGTCCGCTACCCCAAGGCCATTCAAGAAAAGGGCGGCCTGCGCCACCAGTTTAGCCATGTGATTGATGTGGCCCCCACGGTGCTGGAGGTGGCCGGAATCCCCGAACCCACGATGGTGAACGGCGTGCTGCAAAGCCCCTACGAGGGCACCAGCATGTTCTACAGCTTTAACGATGCCAACGCGCCAGAACGCCATGAAATTCAATACTTCGAGATGTTTGGCAACCGGGGCATCTACTACAAGGGCTGGAGCGCCATCACCAAACACCGCACCCCCTGGGTAATGGTCGGTCAAACCATGGTGCCCTTTGACGACGATGTGTGGGAACTGTACGACGGCAGCAAAGACTGGACGCAGTTTCACAACCTGGCCCAGGAAACGCCCGAGAAACTGTACGAACTACAACGCCAGTTTTTGATTGAGGCCGTGAAGTACAATGTGCTGCCCCTAGATGATCGCCAGACCGAGCGGATTGACCCCGCCACCGCTGGTCGTCCCTCCCTGGTGAAGGGCGATTCGCAAATTTTCTTTGCGGGCATGGGCCGCCTGTCGGAAAACAGCGTCATCAATATCAAGAACAAGTCCTTCTCCATCACCGCTGAAGTTGAGGTGAAAGATCAGCCTGCCAACGGGGTGATCATCGCCCAGGGCGGTAAGTTCGGCGGCTGGAGCGTCTACGCCAAGGAGGGCACGCTCAAGTTTACCTACAACGTGCTGGGTATTCATGAGTTCCCCGTCGAAGCCAGCAGCCCCATTCCCCAGGGCAACCACCAGGTGCGCATGGAGTTTGCCTACGACGGCGGCGGGTTGGCCAAGGGCGGCAACGTCACCCTCTACTACGACGGCCAGCCTGTGGGGTCGGGTCGGGTAGAGGCTACCCATCCGATGATTTTCTCGGCGGATGAAACCACCGACATCGGCTACGAATCGGGCACGCCCGTCAGCGCCGACTACACTGCCCACAGCAGCAAGTTCACGGGCAAAATTCACTGGGTGCAGCTCGATGTCGGCAAAGACGACTACGACCATCTAATTTCCCCCGACGAACGGCTGCGGGTGGCGATGGCAAGGCAGTAGAGACTCATAAACCCGGTTTCTTCGGGAAACCGGGTTTATGGCCAAAATCAGGGCTCTGAAGCCAAATAATCTGTTTTGAATGGGAGAAACGATGAATAACCTCCTTATAAACCAGCTAGGCCGGGGATGCCTCGCCATCGGCATGGCCGTAGGCCTTGGAACTACCATCCTGCCACCGGCCCAGGCTCAAGACCTCGACCCCAACGCCACCGAAGTTTTGCAGTTCATGTCCGACTGTCTGGCGGATTTAGAAGCCTTCAGCGTCAACAGCGACATTGACTTTGAAGTCATCGCAACCAATGGGCAAAAGCTGCAATTTAGTAGCTATGCCTCGGTGCTGCTAAATCGCCCCAATGGGATTCATGTCCGCCGCCAGGGGCCATTGGCCGATGCCGAGATTTTCTTTAACGGCAACCAGCTCACCCTGTTTGGACGGCGGATCAATGCCTATGCCCAGCAGGCGTTGACGGGTACCGTGGACGATGCCATTCTCGCCGTTGAAGCCCAGACCGGCATTCCCTTCCCAGGGGCCGACCTCCTGTTTGCCAATCCCTACGCAGTGCTATCGGAAGGGGTGGAAAGCAGCACCTACGTGGGCACTGCCTACATTGACGGGGTTGAGGTCCATCACCTGGCTTTCCGCGAAGCCGATGTGGACTGGCAACTCTGGGTGCGAACCGGGGACGTACCCCTACCCATGAAGTATGTAATTACCACCAAGTGGGTGACGGGTGCGCCCCAGTACGAAATCCGCCTACGCGACTGGAACACCAACCCCCCAGTGAGTCAGGATGCCTTTACCTTTACCGCTCCAACCGGGGCACGGCTACTCGAAGTTCTGCCTCCCAACCAGCTAGACGACTTTCAACCCGCCGAGGAGGCCCAGCCATGAATCATCCCCTGAATGAGTCTGTGCATAAACCCGTGCTCAAGCCGGTGGCCCTGGCGACGGTCACGCTGTTGGCAGTCGTTGCCGTCGTGGATAGCGTCGCTAGGGTCGGCATTGTTGTTCCTCCAGCCTCGGCGGTGGTGGGTCGGCCTGCTACCCCAGTCAGTGTGGCTGGAGCCGCTCGACGCACCACTCGGCGCGTGATTCGGAGATCGACCATCTACGTTGCCAGTCTGCCGAGGGGCTGTTCCACCGTGATCATCGAAGGGGTGAGTCTCTACTCCTGCGGTGGCACCTACTACGAACCCTACGGTGATCAGTACGTGGTGGTGTATGTCGATTAACCGGGCTGATCCCCAACTGCACTGTCATGACTCCCTCCCCAGCACCCCACTCCATTGAACCGCGCTGGCCCGTGGCCCTAACCATTTTGGTGGTGCTGGTGTTGCTGACGGTGCTGCCCGACCGCGTTCGGCTGGTTCCTGCTTGGGTACCCTTCCTACTCAGTACCATCATTTTTGCAGCGATCGCCTTTGTCCCTTTGACGGGGGGCAGTGGGCGATCACTACGGATTGAGCGGTTGGTGCTGCTGCTGTTCTATCTCATCGTCAGTGCTGGCACCGTAGCCAGCCTTGCCTACCTGACCTACGAAATGATCAACCATTCCACCGAGCTGGGCGGGCTGGAACTGCTGACCTCTAGCATCGCCGTGTGGGTAGACAACGTGCTGATGTTCTCGCTGCTGTACTGGCAGGTGGATCGCGGTGGCCCTGAGGGACGGCTGAAACAGGCTACCCGCCGCCGCGACTGGGCCTTTCCCCAAGACGACATTGCCGAAGCCGAGTTTGCCCACTGGCACCCCACCTTTGTGGACTACCTGTTTTTGGCCTACACCACCGCCACTGCCTTCAGCCCCACCGATGCCCTACCCCTGACCGCACGGGCCAAATTACTGATGATGGTCGAAAGCAGCATTTCCCTGGCCACCATTTTGGTGGTGGTGTCTCGCGCTATCAATATTCTCGGCAGTTAGGATCGTTCCCCATGCAAAACCTACCCCAGGCCACTGGCCCCCAACAAAGCTTAATTATGGCCCTGGGTACTGCCATCGGTGTGGCAATCACCCTCGGCATCGTCACCCAATTGCCCCTGGCCCAAGCCACTATCATCACCTCCTTAGGGCTCTCTAGCCTGATTGTGGCTTGCGCCTATGTCTCTAGGCCCATCTACTGGTGGATGGGCGTGGGCGCAATTGCGGGCATGATTATTGGCCTAGGAGGAATCTTGGCAGGACAAATGGCCGCTGAAAAAGAATTCCTGAGCCTCAATTTGCGGCTGATGTTTGTCACTTTTCAGGCCATGGCAGGGTTGATTGCTGGAGTGTTGCTTGGCCGCAAAACGCCCCAGGCCCACCTGCCCACCCTCAAAGACTTTCTCTCTAGCCTCAGTGCCATCACCGTGAGCCTCTATGCCGTAGTGGTGACTGGGCGCTTCCTGTGGGAAGGGCTCGATCCGGCGCGCACCCTATCCAGCCGCCTGAGTGTGTCGACGACCATTTTAATCACTCTGCTGGCAATTCCGGGGGTGTTGGGCTACCTGATCGGCCAGCGCTGGAAAGACCTCCGCCCTAGAGGATCGCAATAAGCCCACTACTACCCCAGTGACCCTTATCAGTACAATTGAACCCAATTAAAACCAGTCAGGCATCATGGACGATGTCGAGGAATAAACCACTGGTCATTCTTGGAACC
>CAYVMR010000183.1:0-5153 GCA_964452545.1 uncultured bacterium | reverse complement strand
GTTCTTTCAGCTAATAGCTTTTGACAATGCATCTGTACTTCATCAGAGCGAGAACTGCCGTAGTACAGAGTTAATCGATAAAGCACTTAGTACTTAACGGGTAGACGGTTTGGCCAGGATGTAACTGAGCAACTCGAGTGAGTCACGTCGAACTCGCATAACTAGGCCAAAGTGCACCCCGCTGCTCGAAGCTACGACCTGCTTGGCCTCTTGAACATGACCCCAAAAGCAAAGCTTGACGTCATGGAGTCTATGCTGAAACAATATAAGTTAGCCTGTAAAAGGTACTCTTAGTAACCAACTGCTCTAGACAAACCATTAGCATCTTAATATTTTACTCTTAATGTTAATTGATTTATTGACGATTTGCTTAAGCCTGGTGGCAATCGGATTGTTGTTGCCCAGTTTAATGTTACTTGTAGAGATTATCTGCAGTTTTAGGTGGCAGCCTTCTAAGCAATTGCCCGTAGTTTTACCACAAGATACTACCTTAGCTGTACTGATACCCGCCCACAATGAGGCCCAAGGAATTAGCCAGACCCTCGAAGGACTGCTTCCCCAGTTACGCTCTCAAGATACGCTCTTAGTGGTAGCTGACAATTGCACCGATGAAACGGCGACTATCGCGCGGGAAGCAGGTGCCACGGTGGTTGAGCGATTTTCCACCGATCAGCGCGGCAAGGGCTATGCGCTAGATTTTGGGCTTAGCCAACTCCAACTTAATCCACCGGATGTCGTCATCCTGATGGATGCCGATTGTGATGGCGAGGCTAATACTATACCTTTGCTGGCGAACCATGCCCTTGCCAGCCAACGGCCTGTCCAGGCTAATTATTTAATTGAGCAGCCCCCTGCCACCAGTCTCAAGGGGTTCATTTCCGCCTTTGCAATTAAGGTGAAGAATTTCGTACGTCCCCTTGGTCTTGAACAATTGGGTTTACCCTGTCTCCTAACCGGTACGGGTATCGCCCTACCGTGGTCTATTGCCAGGGCTGTGACAGTTGCCAGTAGCCATATTGCTGAAGATATGAAATGGGGTATCGATCTAGCCCTAGCGGGTCACCCACCGACCTTTCTACCCAGCGCTCAAGTCACCAGTCGTCTACCCAGTCAGGAGGAAGCGGCCAAGGTACAACGTACCCGTTGGGAGCATGGCCATCTGCAGATTATTCGGGAGTACCTGCCGCAGTTGCTTGTCCAGGGGCTTGGTCAAGGGCGTTGGCAACTGTTCGCCCTAGCCCTGGAGTTAGCCATTTTACCCCTCTCTCTGCTGGTAATGAGCGTGATGGTTATGGCGGCAGCTAGCCTCTTACTGGCCTGGATTAGCGGTAGTTGGCTACCGTTTAACTTGGCCTTAGTGACCAGCGGGGTGATTGTTATAGCAATTATTTTGGCCTGGTATGGCTATGGTCGATCGGATCTCAGTCTGCGTCAGTTGCTCATGGTACCGGTGTACATCCTTTGGAAAGTGCCTCTCTACCTGGCTTTCCTAATTCGCCCTGAGCAACGTTGGGTAAGGACGCGACGGGATTAGGGCTGGGGAAAACCATCATGCCCCTCAAGCTACATTAGAAATAACGGTCACCTGAGAAGATGGGTATGGCAAAATAGGCATAAGTGATCAGGAAGTAACCATGGGCTGGAAGCCGAGATTTATTGGTTTTGGGGGTTGGCTATGGGTTTTCCTATACTTCTGGACCTTAGCCTGGTCTCCCTTCGCTCTGGCGGCTGAACCCGGAGCACTATCCCTGTCGGACTGGCCCCAGACCACCATTGACACCATTGCTCGATTACGCCAGCAAGCTTTCACGGCCTCTCAATCTGGCCAGTTTCCTGAAGCAGAGGAGTATTGGACCGAGTTAATCGGATATTTGCCCCAGGAAGCAGCACTTTGGAGTAACCGGGGTAACGTCCGGGTCAGTCAGAACCGCCTGGAGGAGGCTATAGCAGACTATAACCAGGCCATTGATTTGGCCCCTGACCAACCTGACCCCTACCTGAACCGGGGCACGGCGCTAGAGGGCTTAGGGCAGTGGCAAGCGGCGATCGCAGATTACACCAAAGTTCTGCAGCTTAACCCTGAGGATGCCGCCGCCTACAATAATCGGGGTAATGCCAGGGTGGGTCTGGGCCAATGGCAAGAAGCCCTGAGCGACTATCAACAAGCCGTTGCGATCGACCCCCAGTTCGCCTTTGCCCGGGTCAACGCCGCTCTAGCCGAGTATCAACTTGACCACCGACAGTCTGCCATCCGCCAGTTTCGTAATCTCACCCGCCGCTATCCCAACTTCGCTGATGCTCGAGCCGCCCTAACCGCCGCCCTTTGGCTAGAAGGACAACCTGGTGAAGCGGAAAGTAATTGGGTAGCGGTGGCCGGGTTAGACCCACGCTATAAAGACCTTACCTGGGTCACCCAGGTGCGTCGCTGGCCGCCCGCCATGGTGGCCGCCTTAGAAAAGTTCCTTACCCTATCCAGTTAACCCCTTCACCACGGGCCAGGGTAAAAGCTAGATGGATAGCCCCTAAGGGTAAAAAGTAACTGAGGGTAAGCCCAAGGATTCATCCAGACCCAGCATCAGATTCAGACACTGGACCGCCTGGGAAGCCTGGCCCTTCATCAGGTTATCAATGGCAGACATGACAATAATCCGCCCAGTGCGCGGATCCGCCTCAACCCCCAGAAAGCAACGGTTTGTCCCCCAGGCCCACTTGGTTTGGGGATAGGTGCCTCCGGGTAAGACCGTAACCCAGGGACAGGAGCGGTAAAAGGCACTGTAAATCGTGACCAGATCGTCCCGTACCAGGCCTGGATCCCGTAGGGTGGCATAGACCGTAGCCAAAATCCCTCGCACCATCGGAATTAAATGGGGCGTAAACTGCACCAAAACCTCTTGCCGGGCCAATTGACTACAAATCTGTTCGATTTCTGGTGTATGGCGATGGTGGGCCACACCATAGGCGGCCAGGGAGTTACTAGCCTCCGCCAGGAGCATGGGGGTCTTCGCCACCCGCCCCCCTCCAGAGGTGCCAGACTTGGCATCGATAATCAACGTTTCTGGTTGGGCTAACCCCTGCTTAAGCAGAGGGGCGATCGCCAGCAGACTAGCCGTGGGGTAGCAACCGGGGCAGCCCACCAGGCGAGCCGTTGCCAAACGTTCTCGGAATAACTCCGGCAATCCATAGACCGCCGTCACCGCTGTCGCCTGATCCTGGCGTTCGAGCTTATACCAGTCCCGATAGGTATCCAGGTTTTCAAAGCGGTAATCGGCAGATAAATCTAACACTCGGCAGCCCTTTTCCAATAGGGTGGGCGCCATGGCACAGGCCAAGCCATTGGGTAAGGAGAGAAAGACCACCTGGCAGCGATTAGCAATTACCTCCAGATCAACAGGCTCGACGGTGAGTTGTACTTGTCCAGTGAGATGGGGATAGATCTCCGTATAGGGTTGACCAGCGCTGCTATCGCCCCCTAAATAGGTAATCTCTACGGCCGGATGATGGGTGAGCAGACGCACCAACTGCACACCTCCGTAACCCGAGGCCCCCACAATACCTACCGAGACTTTTTCCATCACTGCCTCGCCCATCCCCGTTGGGGCTAAAAAACTATATCGTCAGAACAGTAACTTAATCTGGGCAACCATAGCATAGATACTCACCAACTAACCGGTCTGTTGACATTGGTAAACTCAATGCTGACCCTAGGGTAATATCCAGAAAAGTACGGTGAAGGTAGGGACGGCGCAGGCGAAATAGCCCCGCCTACTGGACTGAAGCCTAATTAGCAACCATGACTGACCCTGAGTCTATCCTAGGTATTTTCATGGGTCTCTCTTTAAATCATCTAGGGATCGCTGAGTAGACCAGTGATACTCAACATTGATATCGGATTGTTTCAAGACATCCTCTAGTTGGCGCTGTTGGGACAGAGCCTTACGCAGGGTAATAATTAACTCCTGGACGGGTTGCTTGAATTGGGAACTCTGATAAACTGCCGTCATGGTTTGCTGCTCTAGCAACTGCAGCAAAAGCTCATAGTGGATATGGGAGGGGAGGGGAATCGATTGAGCTGACTGGATCTTGGTCATGGATGATGAGCCCTGAAGACGATAAGGATGGGTGAAGGAGATTAACCATTCAAGGTCGGAACACTCCTACCCTGCAGCACCGGTTACCGGTGAGGGCAAAAGGGATGCAATCGCGGCCCCTGGATCAGGATGTTTCATCAAAGCTTCACCCACCAGAATAGCCCTCGCCCCAGATTGAACTACGGCCTGCACATCCTCTGGACCATGCAAACCGGACTCACTCACGATCAGAATATCTCTGGCCAGGAGTTCTGACTGACGATGGGTAATCAAGGCCTGAGTCGTAGCCAGGTCGGTGGTAAATGTCTGGAGATCGCGATTATTAATACCCACCAGGGTAATGTCAGGCATGGCCAACACCCGGTCGAGTTCCGCCAGGGTGTGGACCTCCACCAAAACACTCATGGCCAGGGCTTTGGCAATTTGTACGAAATAGCGCAGGTCTTCATCGGAGAGGATGGCCGCAATCAACAAGACCGCATCCGCTCCCTTCATCCGGGCCAGGTACATCTGGTAGGGATAGATAATGAATTCCTTACAGAGCAGGGGTTGGTCTACTGTCTTCCGAATCTGAGCCAGGTAGTCAAAGTCACCCTGAAAGAAGGTTTTGTCCGTCAACACCGATAGGCAGGTGGCCCCATGGCGGGCATAGGATTGGGCGATCGCCACCGGGTCAAAGTCTTCCCGGAGTACCCCCTTACTGGGGGAGGCCCGCTTCACCTCTGCGATCAGGGCTGGGGTGGTGGGGGATTGGCGCAGGGCGTCGACAAAGTTGCGGGCCGGGGGGGCGCTCAACACCTGTCGTTGCAGATCCGCCAGGGGCAGCCGCTCCCGCATTTGGGCCACCTCCACCTCCTTTTGCCAAACAATTTTCTCGAGGATGTGACGGGGGTCAGCGTCAGCCGCCCTAACCTGATAGTGGAGGTGCTTAACGGTTACCGGTGGATTGGGAGGGCGACGACGAAGGGTCATACCGGCACCACCACAGCTCGCTTAAAGGCCTCATCCAAAACCTCTGACAAGGTGGGATGGGTGTGAACACAGAAGGACAGATCGGTGACGGTA
>CAYVMR010000182.1:0-5209 GCA_964452545.1 uncultured bacterium | reverse complement strand
TGGCGGCGATTGAGGCCCGGTTGCCAGAGTTCTTGGGGGTGATCGAGCAGGTGCCGCCGGCCTATAGCGCCCTTCAAGTGGGGGGGCAACGGCTCTACGATCTGGCCCGGCGCGGCCAGGTGGTCACCCCCCCGGCCCGATCGGTGACCATCCATGGCCTAGGGATCACCGGCTGGCAACCGGGACCCTATCCCGAACTCCACCTCACCATTGACTGTGGCCCCGGCACCTACATTCGATCCCTAGCCCGGGATCTGGGTCAACGCCTAGGCCCCGGCGCCACCCTGGCGGCCCTAGAGCGCACCCACAGCGGCGGCTTTGACTTGGCGGACAGCCTCCCCCTGGCGGCGGTTGAGGATGATTTGGTCGACCTGCCCCTGATTTCCCCCGCCACCGCCCTACAACACCTGCCCGCCATCCGCCTGGACTCGGAGCTAGCCCAGCGCTGGCGGCTGGGCCAGCGGATCCCCTCCCCTCGGCCCCAGCCCCTGGGGGTGCCCCACCGGGTGCTGGCCGCCCCTGACCAAGGCCTCCTCGGGGTGGGGGAAAACCAGGAGCGGGAGGGGGTGATTATTCTCAAGGCAAAAATGGTGCTGAAGCCTGGGGAGGGCCGCCAAGGGAAGGATTCTGCCCCTGATACAGCCCTAACCTGATCACCACGACTGACTCGTCCCGGCAGCGATAGGCCTAAAGATTTTCCTATCTTTGGCCGTTTCTAAATTAGGAAATCGGTTGGTGCAATCAACATTTGCCAGGGCTTTTTCTATATTTGCCAAGCCCTGAACAGGAAACCCGTTGAGGGCATCAATCTGAGTTCTGACACCTGCCCCCATAAAATGCTCCCTCCGTGGGGGCGATTCGCCCCCCACGGACCTCAACCTAAGCTAGGGGGCCAATACTGGGGCCGTCAAACTACTGAGGGAACCCTTGCCTTCGATGGTCAGTTGGTCAGGGTCTTTGCAGTGATGAATGGTGGACTGAATAGACTGCGCCCCCTCCTGCTCCAGGTCCTCAATGTAGCCAGCCTTCAAAGCTTCAGCCTCAGCCTGGCTGGTGAAGGGACCAAAGTAGTAGGTGCAGGCGGGCTGGTGAGTGCTAACTTCGATCCACCAGGCCTTGCCCAAGCCCAAAATATTACCTAAAAATTGACCGAAAGTAGTTTTCATTAATTTCCGCCTATGTAATCGATTCAGACATCAGGGGTGCAAACCAAAGTTATCCGAATTGGGGTCTGTTTATAGTTCTTCAAGTCTATTTATACTGGGTTACATTTGATTTTGCCAAGGGGAAAGTTGGATTTTACCCTCCCACTGATGACGATAAATCTCGTAGAGGGCCATGCCTGTAGCAACCGATGCATTTAGGCTAGGAACCCTGCCCTGCAGGGGAATCGAGACCAACTGATCACAACTTTGTTGCACCGTCAAGCTGATCCCAGCCCCTTCGGCCCCCACCACAAATACCGTCGGTCGATCAAATTGGGTGCGATGCAGGGGTTGGCTGGCCTGGGAGGAGAGGCCGTAGATCCAAAAACCTCGTTCCTTGAGGGTGTCTAGGGCTCGCTTAAGGTTAACCACTCGAGCCACGGCCAAGTGTTCCAGGGCACCGGCGGCCACCTTGGCCACCGTTGAGGTAATCCCCACCGCCCGTCGCTGGGGGATAACGATGCCCTGGCCCCCCAGGGCTTCGGTGGTGCGGATGATGGACCCCAGGTTTTGGGGATCGGTAATGCCATCGGCGGCCACAATCACCGGCAGTTTCACCGCCGCCAGAGCGGCCTCGATCATTTCGTCTAAATCACGATAGTCATAACAGGCCACCTGGGCGGCAATGCCCTGGTGATTGGCCCCGGCGGTAATCTGGTTGAGCCGGAGGGTGTCCACCTCGTCAATCACCGCCCCACTGGCCTTAGCCTCATCGATCAGGGATAGGAACCGAGGATCGTAGCGAATCCGGGCGTTCACCCAAACCCGGTTGAGGGGACGGTGATTTTCTAGGGCGGCGGCCACGGCATGGCGACCATAGAGGAGATCGCTGCTCGGCTCATCCTGGCCCCGGTTAACGCTGGCCTGGTTGGCGGTTTCGATGGGGCGATCGCTCTGGGGCGGTTTAGCTGTCGCCTCATCCCTCGGTGAAACCGGTTTCAACGTGGGCTTGCCCAGTTTTTTAACTGGGCGTGAGGGCCTTGAAGACTTACCCCGCGAGGGTTTAGCTTTGGCCTGGCTAGAGCCCTGGGATCGCTTGGGCCGAGGGGAGGGTTTAGGGGGAGTCATGGGGCAGGTAGACAGGGATAGGGAAAAGGGGCTTTAAATCTATAGCTGTAGCCATTTAGCTCAGGAAACCGAGGGAAGCGCTCGGTCTTTGCCAATGGCATTACAGTCCTGTCCTAACTGGACTGGCGACTACTATACCAGGATAACCTTTGCAGTTTGGACTAACTACTACGGTTTGAGCCTGGTGGCAAAGGCCTGATTGGGGCAGGGGTCTAGCCCGACCCATGTCCGCAAAGCGCTGGGGTAACCCAGATCCACCAATACTAGCCGTCCTCAGGAAAGAAACTAATCTGATTGAGCAGATCTCCCAGGCGGGGGGGATCGGTGAGATAGAGATAGCCAATCAGGGCCTCAAACCCTGTGGCCCGTTGGTAGGTAGCCCCTTCTAACCGCTTCGGGCCCCGGGGAGAGGCATTTCGACCCCGCCGTAAAATATCCTGCTCATGGGGGGTTAGACAGGGTAAGAGTTGATCCAGACAGCGGGACTGCTGCTCTGCCCTAACCTGGTGCACCACCTGACGGTGGTAGGCTTGAATTCGCTTAGGGGGTAACAGGAAAGACCGCCGTACGAACAGTTCGTATACCGCATCACCAATATAGGCCAGGGCAATGGGGGAGAGGGCTTGAGCCTGGTCGGGGGAAAGTAAATCCGGGGTAACCTTAGCTCCTGGGCCATGCACCATAGCCGAGATCCTTTGCTTGATAAAGTATTTTGCGGTAGTCTGGGCTGCCTGGGACAGGCCAGACTACCGCAAGGGAGATGAGCCCGGCGATAACCTGGGGATCAGCCGCCAGGGTTAGCCTCTAGCTTGGCGATCGCGTCATCTACCGAGGGTTGCAGCGATAGGTACTGCTCCAGCCGGACTAACTTAACCGTCTGAGTAACGCGGGCATTAGTGACCACCTGCACCGTCCCCCCGGCACCGGTGGCCTTTTTAACCAGTTGAACCAAGGCACCCAAGCCAGAGCTATCGACAAAGTCAATGGCAGACAGGTCAAGAATAATATGGCTAGGTCCAGCCTCGACATACTTCGTCATCGCCTTGCGAAAAGCCGGCTCTGAAAAAGCGTCAAGTAAACCGGTGAGGCGAAAAAGTTGATAATTACCCCTGACATCGCGGGTGCCTCGTAAACTTACAGTCAGGGTCAGAGATTCAGCGATGGCAAACCTCCCGGGTGCTCCAGTTCGACAGTTAAATATAGGTCAGGATAGATATGTCTGCAAGGGGTAAATCTACCCCATTGGCTAAACCGAGGCAGGAACCCGCTGCTGACGGTAATGGCGCATGGCGTCTACAAATTTGAGAAAGAGATAATCAGCATCGTGGGGGCCAGGGCTCGCCTCGGGGTGGTATTGCACAGAAAACACCGGCAGGGTGTTGTGGGCTAGCCCCGCCACTGTCTGATCATTGAGATTGAGGTGGGTAATGGCCACCTGATCCGCCGGGATGGAATCGGCCGCCAGGGCAAAACCATGGTTTTGGCTGGTAATTTCCACCTGCTGCCGTAGCCCACAGGGTTGGTTGAGTCCCCGGTGGCCAAACTTGAGTTTAAAGGTGGAGGCCCCCAGGGATAACCCCAGGATTTGATGGCCCATACAAATGCCAAAGGTGGGCCGTTGATACTGGAGCAAAGCCCTGACTAACTCGGGGGCATGGCTGACCGCGGCCGGATCACCAGGGCCATTGGATAGAAAGATCCCATCCGGTTCGTAGCCCATGATCAGCTCCGCCGAACTGCGGGCTGGTACCACAATCACCCGACAGCCATAGCTGGCCAGACGACGTAAAATATTGCGCTTGATGCCAAAGTCGACGGCCACTACCGTCAGGGGACTATCTCCGGCGGGGGCCGGGGTGGCGGTGTAATCCCAGGCCCTGGGGGTGGTCTCGGTCCATTCGTAAACCACTGGCGTAGTGACCCGGTCCACCAGGTTTAACCCCTCCATGGCCGGCGCTTCCTGGAGCTGACGCAGCAGCTCGGCAGGGTCCAGGATCTGGGTAGAGAGGGCTCCATTCATGGCCCCTTCACTCCGGAGACGACGGGTGAGGGCACGGGTATCAAGGCCAAAAATACCAGGGATGCCGTGGGCCTTGAGATAGTTGGGTAGGGATTGGGTGGACCGCCAATTGCTGGGGATCTCACAAATGTTGCGAGCAATGACTGCTTTGATATGGGGACGGGCCGATTCCTCATCGTCCGGGTTGACCCCGGTATTCCCCAATTCTGGGTAGGTGAAGGTTACCAGTTGACCGGAATAGCTCGGATCGGTCATGACCTCCTGATAGCCGGTCATGCCGGTGTTAAACACCACTTCCCCCAAAACGGTGCCGGCGGCACCAAAGGACCAACCTGGAAAAACCGAGCCGTCAGCCAGGACCAGTAGAGCTGGGGGCGCATCAGGAAAAACCATAGCCGTGCCTCAAGGGGTGTCACCGCACACAAAGACCGCCCCTATCCTAAGCTGAAAAATTGCGGTTGGTACAGTCTGCCGTGGGAAAAGTCATGATCACCTGATCTGGGCTCTGCACTATAGCCATAGCCATTTAGCTCAGGACGCATCCCAGCCTAGGGAGCGATTATCTTAAATGGCAAGTAGGGCTGTCAAAAATTGACTAACTCGATTTTGACAAACATAACCGTAGTCCTGAGTAATTAGAAGAGATTTCAGAGTCTAGGGGGAGCAGAAGGGCTTGAACTCAAGTCAAACGGTTCACAGGACCGAGAGCTGACCGGTGCTTCACCGTTGAGGGCTGTTGTCTGGTGCCCAGACAACAGCCCTCAACGGTGATCTAAGGTGTAGAACAACGTTGAAGGTAGCAACGCGAATACTGGGAGGGTTCTGGCCCACCCCTAGACCGTTGCAGGTGGCTAGGACACCTATTTCAAGGCAAGTAGAACTAGAGCTCCGACTGGCGGCCAGCAGGAGCCCACTT
>CAYVMR010000181.1:0-5263 GCA_964452545.1 uncultured bacterium | reverse complement strand
AGTCAGACCCTACGATACTTTAAGCGGGTGGCGGGCCGCTACCAAGAGCAACCCCTGGCCCCCCAACCTCCCCTAATCTGGTTGCCGGATCTAAAGCTGGGCCTGGGCATCTGGTCGGGGGAATTTCAACGCACCCCGGGGCAGTGGTTGCGGTGGTGTGATCAAGACGGTGCATGGATGCGGCGATCGCGGCCCCCCGCCGCCACCCTATAGTCCCGCACATCCCGCATACGAATCAGGGCGATGCTCTGGGGAAAACCCATGGGACGCAGGGCATCGCCCGATCGCAGTTGCCTCAGCAGGGCAATCAGGGTTGCATCCCGGAGGGCATCCACCTCATCGATAAACACCACCAGGGGCCGGGTTCCCCCCTTAGCCAACCATGCCCTAGGGGGGAGAGCCCGGTGGGTTGCAAAAAGCTTGGGGAAACCTTTTCCTCACCAGGGGAGTCTAAACAATCCTTTAGGAGACTAAAGGTTAGATCAAGTTAGTCATTGGCCTGTCATTTAGGCTGATAGTCTGGTGAAAATACGGAGGAATTGGTTTTCACTGACCTTGTAGGTTTTCAATGATATAACCCTAGATATTAATTGGTTAAAGATCGTTTCTTTCCATGCTTAGTGTCTTGACACTTATTTGTTACTTAGCGTTTAATTAGCTGTATAGCATCTACTCCATAACTCAGCATATTAATCGGCTCAGTCAAATGGCTGATTAGCCAGATTGCTTACATCTACCTCCACACTGGCTGGGTTATTGGTTCACTTTTATCATTCTAGGGTCCCGCGTCCGCAAGTTCCCTCTCCCTCCGACGGTTGCATCGCGTCAATGGTGGGTTCCCGTCTCCCTGGAGATCCGGTATAGGCACCGATGGGTTTGCCCTTGTGGACTTGATTTGTCCTTGTAATTACTCGAAATCTAGGAGAATACTCCATGAAAATGCTTAATTTGGGCCGTTTTGCCCTGGCTGCCTCTGGTCTAGCCGTGGCGGTAGCCATGCCCGCCCAGGCTCAGCTGATCACCAATAGCTTTGCCACCCAGGCATCGATTAGCATTGTGCCCACAACCGTTGAATCCGTGGCTAGGGGCTCGTCTAGCTCCATGTCTGGTTCTAATCTTGGGGCAGTGACCTTACCTGTGATTAATGGAACTGGTACAGTTACCGCGGGTGCAGCAGTAGGTGGTGTCGTTGGCGAGGCTTTTACCTTTGCTCAGTCAGTTACCGAGCAAGATACGGTAGCAGCGCCTGCAGTTACCAATGCCGGTACGTACACGACTGCCCCTACCTACAGCACGGTTAACGTCCAACTGGGTGGGGTTGGTACAGACGCTACGGCTACGGCTACTAGTAACAATGAAGGGACCATCGGATTTGGTGGTTCTGGTTCAACGGTGAGTTTACTACAACAAAACAGCTTGAGCGTTTTTAAGTAACCGCCCCCCTGGCCGTTGATATGTGGCAGCTTTCTGCTCAATTATCAATGGGAGGTTTCTCCATCGGGGCTGGCTTACCTCGCTATTCGTTATGGATTCCTGGCCCTTGGGTTTCTGCCTATGAGAACAGAGGGTAAGGAGATTCCCCAATAACGATTGAGATGGGGGCTTATGCTCCGGTTTTCGGGGATTTAGGATGGATGCTTCTCCTAACACAGGGGAGCATCCATCTTAGACCTGGCAGGAGGCTCACCGAAGGCTTGACCGTAGGATGGGTTTTTCACCTGAGCCCCTGTTACAGTTGCAGCCACCTCCAAGGTGGTATCAGTGAATCAGAACGCCCCCCAGTTTAGCTTTGACCAATCAGCTGCGTCCTAAGGGCGCTGGCCAAGGCTATGGGTTCATCGGTGTTTTGGCCAAGGCCCTATTAGGAAAGGTTCGTTAAGTTTATGTCTATGCAGAAAGCCATACGATGGCTCGGCCCACCTGTCCTCTTGCTGACCCTGGGGTTCCCGGCGCGGGCTGACTTTACCCAAAGTCGGGCCACTCAGATCCAGCTCACCGTCGATGGGGCCTCTGGCAGTGCCAATGCTAGCACTACGGCGGGCTTCGCCGTGGCTGGGTCGGGGATTACGGTCACTGGCCCCCTTAATGCTGGGGTTACCCTTAATCCTCAGGCCCGTTTCCAGGCCCCCACCGATGGTGGTGCCTTTACTTTTTCCATGAGCACCTTTACCGCAGATGAGATTACTGAGACCTATGTGGGGAGTAACACCGATGTGATTTTACCCGCCTATTCGGAGGTTAGTGTGACGGTGGGAGGCTCCACGGAAGGCTTGTCGGGTAGTATTTCTAGCTCTGGTCAGGCCAGCATTACCCCCGGTGGCCCGGGCACCACTGCGGTGTTAACCCAAACCCGTAGTTTTAGTGTGTTTGATCGGTCCAGTTCCCCAGTTCCGTAGGGTGGAGGCGTTGAACATGGGCGGGTGCGCCCATTGATCGCTCCAGTTGCCTAATCCACATCAGGTTTTATCCAGGTTAATGACGATGATACGTACTTTTTTACTAGGTAGTTCTATCCTGCTGGGGCTGGGGTATGGTGTTCCGGCTCGGGCTCAAGCTTTCCCTGACAATGCCTGGGGCTTTTCCCGCACGGTTACCTGCAGCGAGCAAACCATTACCACCACCATTACGGAGGAGAAGTTTTCTAACCGGGGCGGGTTTGCGATCGCCGGTGAGAACGTGGCGGTTGCCAACTCAAATCGAGCAATCACCCCCGAGGCTTCTTTTACTATCGTCCAACCCCAGCAGCAGTTTAACCTGGGCATCGATCAGTTCACCCCGGGGATTGATAGCGTCAAGGTGACTAACCAGGAATCGGTGACGGAAACCCATTCCAGGACGTTTTCGGTGTTTCAGTAACATCTTCACCAACTGGGTGGAGGGCGGAAAGCCAGGGATGGGTCAGGGTTGATAGTTTTTCAGGTATCACTAATTCTTAAGGCCTAAGGGTTTACTCCTATGTTGATCTTCTATCCCAAGTTACTCACCTTACCCTATGGGCCGGTCCAGGGTCGTGGCCGACGGCGGGCCGGGCTAGGGTGGCTAAGGCCCGGGCTTGCTTCCCCCCTACTGCTGCTGGGGGTGCTGGGTTTTGCGCCCCGGGCGGATGCCCAAACCCTGGGGTTTTCCGTGGGCTTTTCTAGCCAGGTGACCCGGGGGATCAGCGTCTCTAGCGAGGTGGAGGTGCGGTCTGGCCGAGGGTTTTATCTGGAGGGGGAGAATGTCACCCCGGTCGATGGGTCCACCAGTACCTTAGCCGGAGATACGGGTTTCCAAATTCGCAATCCGGCGGAACCCTTTAGCCTGGTGCAGCAGGACCTCACCGGTGAGACTATTCGCAGCGCTGAGAGTCAGTCCAGCACCTTCTCGGCGGGGCGATCGACCAACCTGAGTGTGTTCAGCAACTTTTAGCCATGCATAGAGTCCTCGGGCTAATCAGTGCGGGCATGGTGGGCTGGCTGGGGCTGCCCCTGGGGGTAGCGGCAGGTGAACTGCCGGAGGAGTCGATCACCGTGCCAGCCTCAGGCAGTAGTTCCCGATCCACCTCCAACAGTGCCGGCACCACCATCAACCAGCAAAACAACACCCAGACCAATAACGATCAATTCTTTGGCTTTGGCCCCGGCATCCAGTGCCCCACCCCGAGCCTGGGGTTCTCCCTCTACGGCGGTGGCGGTGCTGGTGGTTCCGGGCTAGACGGCGGCGTGTCCACCTCCGCCTATGGCGGCACGGTCACCTTCAGTGCCCCCCTGGGGGGCCGCAACCAAAGCAGTTGTGCCCAAATTGGCGAAGCCCAGATCGACGCGGTGCGGGCCCAAATTGAGCGCACCCAAATGGAGGCGGCTAAAACCCTCACCGACATCAACCTGGTCACTATCCAGCAGTGTATTGGTATCCTGCAAACCGCCCGGCTCTCCGGTCAATTTGGCGATGCCTGTAACGGGGTGGAGCTGGTGCGCCAGCAAGCCGCCGCTCCTCCCCCCGCCACCAATCCTGCCCCGCCGTCGGTCTCCCCCACTGACCAGGCCTGGCAGCGACTCCATGCCGCCGTCCCCCTCTGGGACCTGGACACCGCCCTGGTCAGCCTGGCCACCCTAAGACAGGGATCTAATTTCTGCGTCGCCCAATTTGCCGATCGCTTCGCCCAGACCCTCCGTCAACGGGGGGCCGAGGGCTTTCGACAGATTAACCCGATCAAACGCTCCCTCAACCAGCAGCAGAGCTGCAGCCTGGAGATTCGCCCCTATGACTTTTCCCCCTAGGGAGTGGTCAGTAATCAGTAATCAGTAATCAGACAAGATACTCTCTGGTTTTTTCTTTTTTCATTCTTTATTTTTCATTCTTCATTCTTTCCCCCCTCCACTCCCCATGAAAAAAGCCTTCCTCCTAATCAGCGCTGGCATGCTAAGTTACCTGGGCCCGGGCAGCATGGCCGTGGCTAGTGAGCAGGCCCGTGAGCTATCGGAGGAACCGATTACCCTACCGGTCTCTGGCAGTAGCTCCCGTTCTACCTCCAACAGTGCCGGCACCACCATTAACCAGCAAACCAACACCCAGGACAATAATGACCAGTTCCATGGGTTTGGCCTGGGTATTCGCTGCCCCACCCCCACCCTGGGATTCTCCCTCTACGGTGGCGGCGGTAGCGGTGGTTCTGGGCTAGACGGCGGCGTGTCCACCTCCGCCTATGGCGGTATGATCACCCTGAACCTGCCCCTTGGCAACCGCAATCGACGCACCTGCGCCGAGCTAGGGGAAGCCCAGTTGCGGGCGGTGCAGGCCCAAACCGAACGCACCCAACTGGAGTCGGCCAAGGTGCGCACCGACATTAACCTGGTGACTATCCAGCAATGCCTGACCATTCTGCAAAGCGCCAGGCTATCGGGTCGCTTCGCCGAGGCCTGTGCTGGTATCGAGACAGGGGCCCAGGCCATGGGCTGGCCCGCCCCCACCGGAGCAGCCCCGGGGCCGGTCCTTAACCCAGGGCCCGATCCCACTTTGCCGCCGGCCGTGGCCCTCACCCCTGGTCAGATCCAGTTCCGCCAGGGCATAGCCCCAACCCTGGCACCCCAGCGACAGACACCCCAGTTTACCGCCCGATCGCAGCCGGATCAGGGCCGGAGCCCAACAACCTCGCCGCAGCCAGCATCCACCCCTGTTAGCCCCACCCTCCCAGACCGATTGCCCAGCATCGCCCGGCCCATTGCTGTTGCCCCAGCGATCGAGGAGGTTGCCAGTGGGCAGAGTCCCCAGGACTTGCCGGTGA
>CAYVMR010000180.1:0-5272 GCA_964452545.1 uncultured bacterium | reverse complement strand
CGATTGACGAAGACGGTCCCGGTCCTGGGCCTCCTCCATCGGGCTGAGGGGGCGAAAGGGGGGGGCATGGCAGCCCGCCACTACCAGCCCTGGGAAGCGCTGCTCCAGGTGGGTCATCAACCTGGCCAGCCCCGCCTCAGTGCCACCGTAGAGGTAAATCGGCAACCCAGTTTGGGCGGCCCGTTTACACCAGGCCAGCATCAGGTCAGGGCCGTAGACCCGTTGGGGGCGGGGCACCCCCAGCCAGCCCAAGCCCCACACCAGGGGCATGCCATCGGCGGTGACCAGGGCCGCCTGGTTGATCACCGCCTGGAAGGGGGGGTTAAAGTAGGCGGTCATAACCACGTGGACATTGGCCGCCACCAGGTAGACCGATTGTCGGGCCTGGGCCCAGGCCTGGATGCGATCGCAGGCCTCCCCATAGTCGGTGACATCCACCCGGGTGCCTAGAATATAACGATGCTGATCCATAGCCCACCCCTTCCCTGCCGCTTTATTGCCCAACTTAAACCACCCTGCCGCATTCCCCATCAGCGCTATCGCAGACTGGTCCTAATCGCAAGGGGAGGAGTCGGGAGGCCCCATCCATGATCACAAAGAACCAGGCACCCTAGCCAAAATCCGGGCAATATGTTAAGTTAATTAACAGGTTATTGATTTATTTGCTCTTCTGTATCCTAGGAGTTGTTCACCATGGAAAATAATCAAGGCAAGTTTGGCTTCGTCGCCTTTGCTGAAACCTGGAACGGTCGCCTGGCCATGTTGGGCTTTGTTATCGGGGTCGCTACCGAGTTAATCACTGGCCAAGGTATTTTGTCTCAAATTGGCTTGATGTAAGGATTTTACGGGGGGTTGCGGCCCTAGGTTGGGTCCCCTTCCCCAGTTCATCAAGCAAGCTCATTTAGGGATAGGGTTCTAGAGTGATTGATCACTTTAGGACCCTATCCTTTTGGGGTCTGCCTATCATGCTCTCGGTTGTCATCGCTAAATTAACCGCCTTCAGGGTTTTATGGCCTGTTTCGCCGGGTAAAGAAAAGGCTAGGGAAGTCCTAGGCCAAATCCTAAGGAGGGTTTCCACGGAGCCTGTCTAGGGATTCAAGCGCGTCAGGCTTAGAGTTGACATTGATCGCAAACACCGTGGACGGTCACCTCGTACCCCTTAATCTGCCAACGGGAACTCAAACCTCCCAGGTCCAGGTGGGCCAAGGCATCCCAGGCGATGTCAGCGATCTGGCCGCAGTTCTGGCATTGAAAATGATGGTGGGGAGCCACATTGGCGTCATAACGGCGCACCCCCTCCTCCAGTAACACCTCCCGCACCAGGTTGACCTGTCGCAGGGCCTGGAGGGAACTATAGACGGTCGCCTGGGAAGAGGTAGGTGCCGTCTGGTTGAGGTCCTTAAGAATCTCCTCCGCCGTCGGGTGATCAAATCGGTTGAGCAGGTTGGCATAGACGGCAAAGCGCTGGGGTGTTACCCGTAACCCTTTAGCCCTCAGGGCTTGAACAATTTGCTCACTCTCTTGATGCATGGCCGTTAATGGGGCAGATTAACCGGAAACTGAGGCATTTAGCCGAGGGCTAGAACCACCCTAACCACCCGGAACTTTCCTATACGCTAGCACTTTTATTCAAGGGCAGAAAATGACTTAAGATAAATTAGCAACAGTAAGTGATTTTACTTATTGATTTGCTCCTATCTTAGAATTATTCTGAGATAGGCTGCTATGGCTAGACGCGCAGTTCCAATAATTGTGATTTGAAGAGGTAAATAACTATGGCTGCTATCGAACGTGTTCCTGACGTTGTTTTTAAGACCCGTGTGCGGGATGAGTCCGTAGGCGGGTCTAACCCCTATCGTTGGCAAGACCTGACCACCCAAGATATTTTTGGGGGCAAAAAGGTTGTGGTATTCTCCCTGCCTGGCGCCTTCACCCCCACCTGCTCTTCCAATCACCTGCCCCGTTATGAAGAGCTTTACGAGCAGTTCAAGGCCCAAGGTGTGGATCAGATCATCTGCGTTTCGGTTAACGACGCCTTTGTCATGTTCCAGTGGGGCCAGAAAATTGGCGCGAAAAATGTCTTCCTGCTGCCGGACGGCAATGGTGAGTTCACCCGTAAGATGGGCATGCTGGTGGACAAGTCTAACCTGGGCTTTGGTCTGCGTTCCTGGCGCTATTCCATGCTGGTGAATGACGGCAAGATTGAAAAGATCTTCGTGGAGCCTGACTTTGCTGACAATTGCCCCACCGACCCCTTTGAGGTCTCGGATGCTGACACCATGCTGGCTTACCTGAAGGGGACGGAGCCCGCTGGTGTTTCTGAACCTCGCTTGGCTTTTGTCGGTTAATTAATTCATCCCATGCATACAGCCGTTGCCCCCCATGGGGGACAGCGGCTGTATTGCTACAGCCCCAGAGGCTGTCCCTTAGGCGACAGAGAACCTCGGCTAGGGGATGAGGCCAGCTCTAGTCTCTAGCGAAAATTCAGGCGATACTCGAGGAACAGTCGACTGTCATTGCCAAAGTTGGTTGATCCCTGGATGCCCCAGTTTTGATCAATCCGGTAGCGGGCATTAAAGGCAAAGGGTTGGGCCTGGTTGAGTACTTGAATCAGGCTGACGGATAGATTTTCGGTGATACCCAGGTTGGCCCCTACCCCAAAGCTGAGGCGATCGCCCTCCGTGTCCGGGATTAAACTGGTGGTGGTTAACCGAAACCGTCGCAACCCCAGGGCGTTGCCCACGGCATCCTGGCGGTCGGCGGTGAAGGCATTCAGTAAATTAATCCCCAGGGGTAGGGCTGGCTCGGCTCCGCCCAAGTCGGATAGGTAACCGCCGGTCACCATACTCAGCAGCTGGTTTTGGGAATAGGGAGGATTGCTGGTCAATTCAAGGTTTTCAAGCAGCCGGCTGGCAGGACCGGTGACCCGGGCTTCAATTAATAGATCATCAAAAATGGTGTTGGCTCCCAGGGGGTCGAGGTCTGGAACTTCCGCTGTGCCACTGAGGCTTTCAGATCGGTTGATCGTATACTCGCGCTGTAGAGGAATGCTAGCCGCCAGTCGCAAATCTAAGTAGGGATCCAGTTTAAATTCGGGCCGGAATAAAATCACGTTGTCTCGGCCACTTTCCACGAAAAATTCTGCCGTCACGGTGTTGATCCAGCCATCGGTGAGGAAAATGGCGCCATCGCCGTAGAGCCCAGGCACAGGACCGCTGAGGGCCAGTTCCCCCTGGAGGCCAAGGGAAAATAGGGGGGCTGCCTTGACCCGGGCCGGCAGCAGGGTGACCCGCAGGTTACTGACATTGACTGGGAAAAACTGCCTAACGGTGGCCAGGTCCTGCCGAAGGGCTGGAATACCTGGGTTAAGTAGGAGGGTATTGACCAGTTTGAGAATTTCTGGCCCCACCGTCACCTGGGTATCCTGCAGACGCAGGTCACCCCCGATGGTGGGACTAAGCAGGGCGTTGGTGAGGGTCACCTGGCCATTGATTTGGCTACTGACTTCGGTGGCAAAGTTAACGTTGAGGTCCCCTAAAGCCAGGGTCAGTCCCTGATCCTGGGGGCGGGCATCCTGGACCATGAGGGGCAAGTCGCCACTGAGTTGGACGGTGCCATCAAACAGGTTCCCCGTGAGGGAGTCAATGGTAATTCCTCGATCTTTGAACTGGATGGCGCCGCTGAGGTTCCCCAGGGAGGCTTTGAGCAGAGGGCTATTAAAGCGAGCCTGTTGAAAGGCGACCGCCCCCCCCACCAGGGGTCGGTTAAGGGTACCACCGATCTCCATATCCAGACTGGCCTGACCCCCACCCCAGGTGACTAGCGGGGTAAACAGATTCAGTAGAGAGAATCCATCATCCTTCAGACTGGCCCGCAGGGCCAGGGCCTGGCTGGCGGGTTGCACCGTCATAAAGGGCAAGGGGTAGGGGACCTGGCCAGAGAAGGTGAGGGGCTCCGGGCTGGATCCGAGGATTCGCCCCTGGAGATTAAGGGTGGCGTCCTGGTAACTAAAGGTGCTGCCAATCTGCTGCAGAGGCTGCTGGTTGATCGTTGCCCCGGTTACCCCCAACTGGCCCTGTAACTGGGGGTTAGTGTAGGCCCCGGTCAGTTGGGCCTCGAGGTTGAGTAGCCCAGTGACCTCAAAGGGAGCTTCCAGTAGGTTGGTGGCGGCGGTGAGGGGTAGGTTAGTGGCCTCCACCCGCAGGTCTGACTGGGCTAACCCCAGATCGCCGAGCAGCCCCAAACGGGTCTCTCCGGCCTGAAACTCCACTGGGGTTAGGGATAGCACCTGGTCTCGTAGCTGCCCCTGGGCCAGAAATTGATTGTCAAAGTCGTAGCGGCCCCAGGCCCAGTTCTGGCCGGCAAAACTAAACTCCGCCGCCAGATCTTGGCCCTGGGCAATGTTGAGGCTGAGGCGGCCTGACACCGCGCCCTCCAGCTCCTCCAGACTGGGGAGTAGGGCCCGGGCCGACTGCTGCTGCCGTAGCCGCCCCAATTCCCCTAGGGCGCGGGCGATGGTAGCCTGGTTGAGCAGGGGGGCTTGGGGGTCTCCGACGGAGTGCACCGCCAGGTCCGTCGCTTGGCCCGGGGGCCGGGGCTGGAGCAACCGACCCAGGTCGCCATAGTCATAAAGGCCGAGGGTTTGAAGGATGTCCTGGAACTGGGCGTTAGCAGTGCTGATCTCGGCCCGGGCTTGCCAGCGGGGAAATAACTGGCCCTCCCCGGTGAATAAAAACCGGGTGGTGGGGGTGAGGGTCAAGGCTCCACCGGTGAGCAGGGCCTGGCCATCGCGGTAGCCTAGCTGGCCGGTCAGGCTCTGGGCGGCGATCGCCCCCAGGGAGGGCCGGTCAAGGCGAAAACTGGCGGTCACCGCTGGGTTTGACCAGGGGTTGAGATTGACCAGGGCATCGGCCTCCAGGCGTCCCCCCAGCCAGCCTAGATCGAGCTGTGCAATGGGGCGTAGGGCCAGCAGCCCTAGATCAAACCGGCGCAGCTCCACCGCCAGGTCCTCCCCCTGGGGTTGCCCCTGGGCCAAAAACTCCCCGTTGGTTACCCGAAAGGCTTGGGGCCGCAGGTCGGGGCCCAGGCTAGCGAAAACCTGGGAGCCTCCCCCCCGCAAATCCAGCCGGGCTCCCTGGGCTGGGGAGGCCTGCACCGGGCCGCTCACATCCGCCAGCAGGGGGCGATCGTTGAGGGCCAGCTGGCGCAGGGCGGCGGTACCCGCTAACTGGGGCTGGGGCCAGTCCCCCCGCAGGTGACCGGTAAAGTCAAG
>CAYVMR010000179.1:0-5319 GCA_964452545.1 uncultured bacterium | reverse complement strand
ATTTAATCTTAAGAGCAAACCGGTGTTAAAAGATAGGAAGTACCGTCGCTGAAATCATGGGGTTCAATCCCTCCTTTCCTCCCTATACCCTGCTGCTGCCTACCCCTAATCTCTTTTCCTCAGCCTCACCATGCTGAACCTCCAGCAGTTCTACGATGCCTGCGACCCCACCCAACCCCTGCGCGATCGCCGCTACTACATTGATTTTGCCACGGTCCGGGGGGGAGATCTGGTGCAGGAGTTAGAACGTAAAATCGTTCGCCTCGCCCGCAATCGCCCCACCACCCAACTGTTTACCGGCCACATTGGCTGCGGTAAATCCACCGAGCTGTTTCGCCTTAAGGCGGCCCTGGAGCGACGCAACTACGACGTGATCTATTTTGAATCCGATCGCGATCTAGAAATGGCGGACGTCGAGATCTCCGACATTCTCCTCAGCGTTGCCCATAACCTCACGGCCCACCTAGAGAAACGGGGTATGGTTGCACCCACCACCTATCTGCAAAGCCTTTGTCAAAATCTGGCGGATACCCTGCGCACCCCGATGGAAATTTCCAGCCTCAGCGTTTCCGCCGGCATTGCCAGTATTACGGCCTCCGCCAAACAAAGTCCTGACTTGCGCAGTCAGCTGCGACAGTACCTAGAACCCCGCACCCGGAGTCTGATCAACGCCCTCAACGAGGAATTACTCACCCCCGCGAATCAGTGGCTGCAGGAGCAGGGCAAAAACCGACTGGTGGTGATTATGGACAATCTGGACCGTATCGATAGTACCTCCCGGGCCCAGGGGCGGCTGCAGTCGGAGTACCTGTTTGTTGACCGGGGGGAGCAATTGAAGCAGCTAGACTGCCATATGGTCTACACCATCCCGCTGGAGTTAATGTTTTCCAACGATCTGGTGCGTCTGGCCAACCGCTTTGGCAGCAATCCCATGGTGCTGCCCATGGTACCCCTGCAGGACCGCCAGGGCAAGGCCAATCCCCAGGGCCTGGCCCTGCTACAGCAAATGGTGCTGAGTCGTGCCTTCCCTGACTTGAACGTGAATCAACGCTTGGACCAAGTCGGGGAGGTGTTTGATCAGCTATCTACCTTAGATCGCCTCTGTTATATCAGTGGCGGTCATATGCGCAACCTAATCAGACTGCTGGATGGTTGCCTACGTAAGCAGGATCCCCCCTTCCAGCGGTCGGTGCTGGAGGCGGTGATCCGCAATGAGCGCGACAGCCTCATGGGTCTGATGAGCGATCAGGAGTGGCAACTGCTGTTGCGAGCCGTATCCCGCCAGGATGTACAGGGCAATGAGGATTACAACATTTTAGTGCGTAGCCTGTTTCTCTATGAGTATCGGGATGCGGAGGGGCGCTGGTTTGGGATTAATCCTCTGTTGGCGGAAACCCCTCCCTACCAGGCCTGGCGATCGCAGTCCCTGGGGGCGCCATGAGTCCCCCCCATTCCCAGGCGGAAATTATCGCCCACAACCAGGGGGCCCTGACCGAACTGCAGCGGGCCATTAGCCTACGGCCCCAGCGCTTTTCCCTGATTTTGGCCCGTTGTAACTACACTCGTCTGCGATCGCGGCTGGTGCAACACCTGAAAGAGACCCTGTCGGTGGCGGTAGCTACCCTCTCCCCCCCAACCCGTAACCTGCGCCAGGCCCTGGAGCAAGCTTTACCCCCGCCCCAGGCCGTGGCCTTACTGGTCACTGGCTTAGAGACGGTACAGCCCCTGATTCCCCTCTTGCAGGCCGCCAACCTGGGTCGTGATGAATTTCCTAAAACCCTGACCCTGCCAGTGGTGATCTGGGTGAACGATCGCACGCTTCCCCTGATCAGCCGCCATGCCCCTGACTTCAAGAGTTTTGCCGGCACCCCCATCCTCTTTGAATATCCCCCCGGCGAGTTGATCTACGCGCTGCATCGCCGGGCGAATGAGTTTTTTCAAACCATGCTGTCTTTAGGGGATGACAGTCCCTACCCTGACTATGCCCCCGCCTACCAACCGGGCTCTAGTCTCCGCACAGAATTAGAGTTTGCCCTAGCGGAGATTACCCAGCCGATCGATCGGTCATCTCAGGGTGCTGTGGGTGGGCTGGCCCGCCCCTCCACCCTCAGTTCTATTCCCGATCGGGAGCTCCAGGCCAGCCTTGACTTTTTGCAGGGTCGAGACGCCCTCAGCCGGGGCAATTTCGACCTGGCCCGTTACTATTTTGATCGGAGCCTGCACTATTGGCAGCAAAACCTGGATCACTTTGATCAGGGGCGTTCGCCCGGCTCTCCCCCGCCTCCCTGCCCGGCCTATAAACGGGCCCTGCTGTTGTTTTACCTGGGGGTGACCTGGCGCAGCCGGGCGGTGCTGGAGCGCTCTGTCTATCGGCCCTTGTTGGCCAAAGCCCAGGTCTGCTTTAGTGATTGTCTAGGGATTTTTCGCCGGCACCAGCAGCGCCAGTTGGTGGGTAAGTTCTTGCATGCGTTGGCGGAGGTCAGGCAAAAACTGGGGGATTGGGAAGGGCTGCAGCAAATTGCCCAGGAGGGGCTCACCCTACACCGTGACGATGGGGTGCGCTTAGCCCGGGATCATGGCTATCTGGCGGAGGTAGCGATGGCTTGGGGAGAACCGGAGTTAGCTCAGTTTCATGCCCAAAAAGCCCTGGATATCCTCAAAATCGCCACGGCGGTGGCCGGCTATCCACCCCAGCCAGTGGATGCCGCTAGCGGCTCTGAATCCGAAACCGAGGTGGGTTTGGAGGGGCCCACCGTCGGTTCTCCCCCACCAGACTCCATGGCCAGCCTGGCCCATCGCTACCACCGGGGTTGGTATCTTTACCTGCTGGCCCAATCCCAGCTTGCCCTGGGTCAGCCCCAGGTGGCGATCGCCCTGCTGGAACAGGCCCGCCATCATAGTCAACCTAAGCACGATCTATCTCTCCACCAGCGGATCTTGGAAACCCTCCGAGATCAGTACTTTCGTCAGCAAAACTATCGGGCCGCCTTCCATGTCAAACTGGAACAACGGCAGATCGACACTCGCTTTAAGCGTCGGGCTTTCATTGGCGCTAGCCCCATCCACCCCCAGGATGACTGGCTAGCGGCGGAGATCGATGCCTCGGGCCGACGGGCCGATGTGCAGACCCTGGTGACTCGTTTAGCACTGCCCCGCTATCCCCTGGTGATTCTCCATGGTCCCTCTGGGGTGGGAAAAAGTTCTATCTTGGTAGGGGGGCTGATCCCGGCCCTGACCCGGTCCTTCCCAGAGGGCCGCACTACCCTACCGCTACTGATTCAAAACTATCGCGATTGGCCCCAGAACCTCTACCAGGCCCTGGAAATTACCCTGTTGGCCGATCCGACCCTGGCCCAGATGGTGGCGATGCCTGGGGCGGAGGTGATGGACGGTCCTGGTCTATTGGCCCGCCTGCGCCACCTGATCGATCACCACTACCTCCAGGTGGTGCTGATCTTCGATCAGTTTGAGGAATTCTTTGCGGATGCCCCAGAACGGATGCAACGGCAGGATCTTTACGCCTTTTTGGTGGGCTGTCTGGAGACCCCCTACCTGAAGGTGCTGCTGGCCCTGCGGGAAGACTATCTGCACTATCTGCTGGAAATTGAACGGGGTTTTGATCTAGATATCCTCAACCAAGACTTGCTCTGTCGCGATTACCGCTACTATCTAGGGGAATTTACCCCCCAAGCGGCCAAAACCCTAATTCGCCACCTGACCAACCAGGTGCGGTTTTACCTGGAGGATGCCCTGGTGGAGCAACTGGTGATGGATTTAGCCAGCCCCGATCATCAGGTGAAGCCGATTGAGCTGCAGGTGGTCGGCGCCCAACTGCAACGCCAGGGCATTGATCGCCTGGCCGCTTACCAGAGCCTGGGGCCCTGTCCTAAGGAGACTCTGGTGGAGCAATTTCTAGACACCGTGATCAACGATTGTGGTCCGGAAAATACTCACCTCGCCCAGGCGGTGCTCTACCTGCTGACCGACCGCCACGATCGCGATCGATACCTCTATCGGCCCAAAAAAAGCCGGGATGACCTGGAGTCAGAACTGACCCTGCGGCAATTTTCCTACACCCCTGAGCAGCTGGACTTAGTGTTGGAAATTCTGGTGGGATCGGGCTTGATTTTTCATATCCCCGATATCCCCATGGCCCAGTATCAACTCGTTCATGACTATTTAATGAACTATGTGCGATCCCCCACCACCCTCGACCAGCTGGGTTGGTCCGGATTGGTGGGAGACCCGGGCCCAGGCCCCTAGCTCCCCGACCCCGCCAGGGCCGCCTGACGGGACTGCACCTCCAGGTACACCAGCAGGGCGTTAACATCGGCGGGGTTAACGCCGCCGATGCGGGAGGCCTGGCCAAGGGTCAGGGGGCGCACTTGGCTGAGCTTTTCCCGAGCCTCCTTGGAGAGGGTGCCGATGGCGGTGTAGTCAATTTCGGCCGGTAGCTTGCGGTTGGCGTTTTTGGCTACCTGATCAATTTGGGTTTGCTGCCGTTTCAAGTAGCCGGCGTATTTGATGTCGATTTCGGCCCCCTGTTTTTCCTCCTGGGTCAGGGCCGGGTTGCCCAGGCCATAGCGGTCTAAATCAACGCTGTGGATGCCGGGTCGGCGCAGCAGGTCCGCCAGGGTAATGGAGCCCTTGATGCGATCGCCGGTGCTGGCGACGATCGCCTGGGCGATCGGGTCCTGTTCCTTGAGGCGGGTGCTTTGCAGGCGCTGTTTTTCTGCCGCAATGCGATCGTACTTGTCGGTAAAGATGCCCCAACGGCGATCGTCAATCAAGCCCATTTCCCGCCCCAGGGGGGTCAGGCGCTGGTCAGCGTTATCCGACCGCAACACCAGTCGGTATTCAGAGCGGGAGGTCAGCATCCGGTAGGGTTCCCGCAGATCCTTGGTGCATAGATCATCTAACAGGGTGCCGATGTAGCTCTGTTCCCGGGGGAACACCACCATCTCCTGGTGTCGCACCCGCCGGGCCGCATTCACCCCCGCCACCAACCCCTGGGCCGCCGCCTCTTCATAGCCGGTGGTGCCATTAATTTGACCAGCACAGAACAACCCGGGCACCCGTTTGGTCATCAGGGTGGGGTAGCACTGGGTGGCGGGAAGATAGTCGTACTCCACGGCGTAGGCGGGTCGTAGCATGGTGCACTGCTCTAACCCCGGTAGGGTGCGCAGCAGGGCCAATTGCAGTTTTTCCGGTAGACCGGTGGAGAAGCCCTGCACGTAAATCTCTGGGATATCCCGTCCCTCCGGCTCTAAGAAAATCTGGTGACTGGTTTTATCGGCAAAGCGGACAATTTTATCCTCA
>CAYVMR010000178.1:0-5338 GCA_964452545.1 uncultured bacterium | reverse complement strand
GCATGCCCCAGGATGGGCTGGCCAACCTCACCGGCGTCAAAACCGTTGCGGGGGACTACGACGAAGCGGGGCTGAAACAGGCCTGCGATCGCCCCGAGTTGATCGACAAAATTGTCCGGGAATGGCAGCGGCTTTGTGCTGGCAAGCGCACCATTGCCTTTTGCGTTGATCTGGAGCATGCCCACCATGTGGCGGAGGCCTTCCGTCGGGCCGGCATTGCCGCCGATACGGTGGCGGGCCACACCCCGATCAAGGAACGGCAGCGGCTCTATGCCGATCTGCGCCAGCAGCAGCTGCTGGTGTTGACCTCCTGTAATGTGATTAGCATTGGCTTTGATGAGCCCAGCGTGGAGGTGGGGCTGATGCTGCGCCCCACCCAGTCCAGCGCCCTGCATCTCCAGCAGATCGGCCGAGTCATGCGGATTTCCCCCCACACTGGTAAACAGGCCGGCATCATCCTCGACCAGGCGGGCAACCTGCAACGGCTGGGTTTTCCGGAGGACATCCAGGACTATAGCCTGCCGGTGCAGCAGCAGGGGTCAGGGGGGGGCAAGCCGCCCCCCACCAAGCCCTGTCCCCAGTGTGGGCGGATTGTGCTTTCCTTTATTGCCCGCTGCCCAGACTGTGGCCACCAGTGGATTAGCGATCGCCCCCTCAACCTGGAGGACATGGTGGAGATTTACTCCGCCCACCAGGCCCATCAAATCAACGACCTACCCACCCTGATCGAGTTATTCCATAGTCACCGCCGCCGCGCCTACGCCCGCCAAAATGCCCCCACCTGGGCGGAGCGGTCCTTTTGGGAGCACTGTGGCCGCCGGCCCCAGCCCAGCTGGTACTATGGCTCGCTGTTTGGCCCGAACCCCACCCCCCAGCAAATGCTTGACTATTTCGCCTATTTGCAAAAGAGTGCCAAACGGCTGGGTAAACCCCAGGAGTGGATTGTGCAGGAGTTTGAGAAGGAGTGCGGCGGGGGTAGTTGGCAGCGATTGGCGAGCTGGCGATCGGCGTGAGGGGGCCAGCAATTACCGTGTAAACTTTTTTATCTTTGTCAATTTACCTATTTATCCGGATAGACGATTGGTGATTCTGTAAACAATAGTAAGGTAAGGGGTTAACTACCCATGTGTCTGAACCTATAGTAACTTGTCTCCGGTGGAGACCATTCTCCGCCACCATCTACCTCCCTATACCGTGCTTCTATGACCCAAACTCCCCTGTCCCTCCAGGAAACCTTTAAAACCCTGGAACCCTTTGATTGTCTGCCCGAGGTGGCCCTGCAGCAGCTCCTGCAAAGCGCCCAACCCTACAAATATCGAGTCGGCCAACCCCTGTTGCGGCGGGAGGTGCTGAGTCAGCAGGTGATTGTCCTGCTGGAGGGTGAAACCCGGGTACTGGGGCAAGATCCCCGCAGCCAGCAACCGGTCACCCTGGAGCGATTGGGCCGGGGACACTTGGTCGGGGCGATTAGTTTAGTGCGGGGGCTGTCCTGCGAAACCGTGGTCGCCTCCACTGAGGTGCTGGCCTTGACCCTGCCCTCTTACACCTTTTTGCAGTACTTAGACGAGTATCCTGAGTTTGGTCGGGCGATTCGCGATCGCATCTACCTGGTGGAGGCCTTTGATCTCCTCAGTCGCCACGCCCAGGATCAGGCCCTTGATCGGGGGGATCTGAAGGCCAAGGCTGAACGGCTGTGCCATGAGTCGGCGATCGTCACCCTGCCCCAGGGCGTATGTGATCTGCGCCATCTCGATCCCAACCTGCACTGGCTGCTCAGTGGTGGTACGGTCCTCAATCTGCCGGTGGGGTCAACCCTACCCCTAGAGCAACACCCCACCGTCGAGGTGCTGAGTCCCCAGGGGGCGCGTCTGCTAGGGTTAACCCCAGCGGTGCTGGCGGCCACCTTTGCCCTCCCCGAGGCAACGGCGGCGGTGCCCGTAGAGGGTCTAGATGGGCATGGCGTGCCCTACGCCACCGAGGCCCAGTTGACTGGAGATGCCAATGCCCTCAGGCCGGCCACCAACGCCAGTGGCCGGGGCCAGAGTTACCCCTATGCCCGCGGTAGGGGCCCGGTGGAGGCCACCCTGGCCTGTTTCGACATGCTCAGCCAGTACTTTAAGATGCCCTTCCGCAAGGATGTGATCCGGCGCATCCTGGCCAATCAGGAACAACGCATGGGGCAGCTATCCCTACCCATCTGTGGCTCCCTGGCGGAGATGATGGGGCTCAAAACCCAGTTGGTTAAGGTGCCAGTGGCCTCCTTCCATCGCCTCAATACCCCCTGTCTGATCAGCTGGCAGGATAGCTTTGCGGTCCTCTACGAAACCTCAGACCAGGCCTATATTTTGGGGGATCCGGAGGTGGGCCTGATTCGCCGTACCCCCGAGAGCTTTGCCGACGCCTGGGGAGACAGTGGCGAGGTGCTGCTGGTGGAACCCACCCGGGAAACCCCCCAGCAGCGATTTGGGCTGCAGTGGTTCTGGCCCTCCATCCAGAAATACCGCTGGGTGCTGCTGGAGGTGTTTGTCGCGTCCTTCTTTGTGCAATTGTTTGGTCTGGCTAACCCCCTGATGGTGCAGATCATTATCGACAAAGTGATCGTCCAGAACAGCATCGATACCCTGCAGGTGTTGGGCATTTTTCTGGTGATTGTGGCCGTGTTTGAGGCCCTCCTCACTAGCCTGCGCACCTACCTATTTGTCGACACCACCAACCGTATCGACATGACCTTGGGTACCGAGATTATCGACCATCTGTTTCGGTTGCCCCTGCGCTATTTTGATCGCCGCCCAGTGGGGGAGCTGTCTAGCCGCATTAACGAGCTGGAAAACATCCGCCAGTTTCTCACCGGCACCGCCCTCACCGTCGTCTTAGATGCGGTGTTTTCGGTGGTTTACATCGTGGTTATGTTTATTTACAGCTGGCTGCTAACCCTGGTGGCCCTGGCCACTATTCCCTTGTTTGTTATTTTGACGGTGTTGGTGGCGCCGATTGTGCGGCGGCAACTGCGGGTGAAGGCCGAGCGTAACGCCGCCACCCAAGCCCTGCTGGTGGAGTCCCTGTCGGGTATCCAAACGGTGAAAGCCCAAAACATTGAGCTCAAAACCCGCTGGCAGTGGCAGGAGCGCTACGCTGAGTATGTCAGCGCTGGCTTTAAAAATGTACTCACCTCCACCACCGCTAACTCCGCCAGCAACTTTCTGAATAAGCTATCCGCCCTGCTGGTGCTCTGGGTAGGGGCTTACTTGGTGTTGCAGGGGGACCTCACCCTGGGGCAGTTGATCGCCTTTCGGATTATCTCCGGCTACGTCACCGCCCCGATTCTTCGCTTGGCCCAGCTATGGCAAAATTTCCAGGAAACCGCCCTGTCCCTGGAGCGACTATCGGACATTATTGACCATCCCCAGGAAACCGATGCCCAGGATGTCAACCAGATCCCCATGCCGGAGGTGACGGGTCATGTGGTGTTTGAGAATGTCAGCTTTCGGTTTGGCCCCAGCGGCCCCATGCAGTTGTTGAATATTAACTTGGACTTTGCCACCGGTAGCTTTGTCGGCATTGTTGGCCAGAGTGGCTCCGGTAAGAGTACCTTGATGAAGCTCCTACCGCGCCTCTACGAGGTGGAGTCGGGCCGCATTCTGATTGACAACTACGACATCAGTAAGGTGGAGCTACACTCCCTGCGGCGTCAGATTGGCATTGTCCCCCAGGATAGTCTGTTATTTGAAGGCACCATCCAAGAGAACATCTCCCTGACCAATCCCAATGCGGAGGCCAATGCCATCATTACCGCCGCCAAGATCGCCTGCTGTCACGACTTCATTATGGAGTTACCCCTGGGCTATAACACCCGGGTGGGGGAACGGGGGTCGACCCTGTCGGGGGGACAGCGGCAACGCATTGCCATCGCCCGCACCATTCTCCAGAACCCCCGCCTGTTGATTTTGGACGAGGCCACCAGTGCCCTGGACTATGACACCGAGCACCAGGTCTCGGTGAACTTGATGCAGTGGGCGGAGGGCCGCACGGTCTTCTTCATTACCCACCGCCTCAATACCATTAAACATGCCGATCAAATTCTGGTGATGGATCAGGGCTCGGCGGTGGAACTGGGGGGGCATGAGGAACTGATGGCCCTGCAGGGGCGCTACTACACCCTCTATCAGCAGCAGGCTAGTCTGGTGTAGGCCCAACCCCAATGCTTAGGTTTAGCGTCTAACGTAGAGTTTAAGTGCAAGGTAAATTTCCCATGGTGCGTATTCCTTCCCGTATTTCGCCGACCCGGCCCAACTCTCGGCAGGATGGCGATCAAGTGTTATCCACCCAACCCTCCCGGTCCCTTGAGCATTTTGATAAACCGGTGATTTTACGCCAGGCGCCCCATTGGTCACGGGCGGTGGTGTGGAGTTTGATCGGGGTGACCGTGGCCACGGTCACTTGGTCCTGTTTGGCTAAGTTTGAGGAGGCGGTGCCGGCCCAGGGCAAGCTGGAGCCCAAGGGCATGGTGCAGCCGGTCCAGGCCCCCGTCGGCGGGGTGGTGCAGCAGGTGTTTGTGCAGGAGGGGCAAGCGGTGCAGGCGGGCGATCGCCTGCTCAGTCTCGATCCCAAAACCACCCAGGCCCAGCTCACCTCCCTGCAGTCCATCCGCACTAAGCTGCAGCAGGAGAATGCCTTCTATCGATCCCAGCTGGCCAATCAAAGCGCCGATCAAACCCAGGTCACCGCCCCCCTCGACCTGGCCCCGGGAATTGTCCAACTGACCAGTAACCGGGCCGCCCTGGTGGCGGAAAATGCCCTCTACCGGGCCCAACTGGCTGGCAATAACGCCGGTGCCAGCCTATCTCCCCTGCAGCAAGAGCGGCTGGCGGTGGCCCAGGAGGAGTTAAACTCCCGGCTTAGTATTGCCAACCTGGAGGTGGATCAACTGCGCCGTCAGCTCACCCAAACCCAGGCCCAACTGGCCAACGCCCGGGACGCCCTACGGGTTAACCAGGATATCCTGGTGCGGATTGGCCCCCTGGCCGATCGCGGCGCCATTGGTCAGATCCCCTACCTGCAGCAGGAGCAGGAGGTGAACAACCGCCAGACGGAGGTCAACCGGCTGCTGGAGGAGGAACAGCGCTTAGAACTGGCCATTATTCAAGCCCAGGAAAAGTTCCGCAATACCCAGGTGGCCTCCCAGGATGACTTGCAAAGGCGAATTGCCACCAACGACAATCAAATTGCCAGCATCGACAGCCAGTTAACCAAAACCATTCTGGAGAATGACAAGCGTCTGCAGGAGTTGGATAGTCAGATCACGGAATTGCAACAAACCCTGCAGTATCAAGAGCTCAAG
>CAYVMR010000177.1:0-5455 GCA_964452545.1 uncultured bacterium | reverse complement strand
GGCCACCACCTTGAAGAACTGGCTATTCAGGCCGATGCCAGCCTCCGCATCAAAGGTGCTGGAGTGGGGGTCGCTGGTGAAGTCCGTGGACACCACCGCCTCGTCGGTATAGCCTAGAATGCCCTTCAGGGAGCCCTCGGCGGCGGCCCGCATGGCGGCACAAATGGCCTCGTAGGTGGTGGGCTTTTCAGTCCTAAAGGTGAGATCCACCGCTGACACATTGGGGGTAGGGACGCGGAAGGCCATACCTGTCAGCCGGCCCTTGAGTTCGGGCAACACCAGGGTGACCGCCTTGGCCGCTCCGGTGGAGGAGGGGATGATGTTCTGCCCAGCCCCACGGCCACCCCGGAAATCCTTCTTAGAGGGGCCGTCAACGGTGGGTTGGGTGGCGGTGGTGGCATGGACCGTAGTCATCAAGCCCTCCGCCAGGCCAAAGTTATCGTTGATCACCTTGGCAACGGGAGCCAGACAGTTGGTGGTGCAACTGGCATTGGAGACCACCCAATCCTTAGTCGGGTCAAAGGTTTCGTGGTTTACCCCCACCAGCAAGGTCTGCACCTGCTCAGGGTCCTTCGTGGGGGCGGAAATAATCACCCGACGCGCCCCGGCAGCAATGTGCTGATGGGCCGTCTCAAAGGTGGTAAATAGCCCCGTAGCCTCCACCACGTAATCTGCCCCCAGTTCGCCCCAGGGTAAGTCCGCCGGGTTACGCACCGCCATACAGGGAATTTTCTTACCGTTTACCATGATGCCATCCTCCACCGCCTCCACGGTACCGTCAAAGCGGCCATGGGTGGAGTCGTACTTCAGCAGGTAGGCGAGGTTGCTAGGAGGCACTAGATCGTTGATGCCAACAAACTCAATATTGGGATTTTTGATCCCGGCCCGGAACACCAATCGGCCAATGCGGCCAAAACCATTGATACCAACTTTTAGGGCGGTCATGCTGGATACTCCTTTAGAGAGATTTGCAGTGATCAAACAGACAGGCGATAGCTTCAGCATGGCGGAACTCTGCTCTGCTTGTAGTCAAACAGGGCACTAAAGTTTCCCCGTCCTGAGTCAGGGCACCCTAGCCAGGTCACCCATCGCCCCTCTGTCTTTATGTATGTATATGTAAAGAGGAAATTTACTCCGATCGCTAGATTTACGGGTTTCCTTCAAGGTTGGGGGGCAGGGGGAACCCTAACCAAGGGCTAAAACCCTTGAGGAAATTGACCAGGGGCTTGGGCGACAGCAACACCGCCGGCCTGACCCAGAAACGGGGTTTATAATAAAATTCTGAATTTTCTTGAACAGGCTGATGGTCAATCGATTACGACAGCAACAGCGACAACAGGGGGGAACTTTTGGTCAAGCCCCTGTACCCCAGAGCTTTGATAACGATGACCTGGCCCTGGCCGCTGTGGTAACCCAATGTGCCCTGGTGGATCGCAGTCATTGGGGGATTTTGGCTTTGACTGGCCGCGATCGCCATCGGTTTCTACATAACCAAACCACCCAAAGCCTTGACCAACGACCACCGGGGACTGGCGCCGACACGGTGTTTGTCACCGCCACCGCCAGAACCCTCGATCTGGTCACCACCTACATCACTGAGGAGGCCCTACTGCTGCTCACCTCACCGGGGCAGGATGAAGCGCTGATGGCCTGGATGGATCGCTACATTTTCCCGGCCGATCAGGTGCGGCTAGAGAACCTCAGTGGCCAAACCCTGGCCTTTACCCTGGTGGGCCCCACCGCTGACCAGGTGCTGGCCCAGCTAGGGGTAGATCCGGAACCGACGGCGGTCTACGGTGATCACGGCCTGGTGACAACGGCTGCTGGGGAGTTGCGATTAGCGGTGGGGACGGGGCTGGGGCTGCCCGGTTACACGTTGCTGGTACCGGCGGCGATCGCCGCCCCCACCTGGGCCCAACTGTACCAGGCTGGAGCCATACCGGCGGGGGAACAGGTCTGGGAACAACTGCGGGTGCAGCAGGGCCGACCCGCCCCCGGCAAAGAGCTGGGAGCAGACTACAACCCTCTGGAGGCGGGGCTGTGGCAGGCAATTTCCTTTGATAAGGGCTGCTACATTGGCCAGGAAACCATTGCCCGCCTGAATACTTACCAGGGGGTTAAACAACAGCTCTGGGGCCTGCGCCTCAGCGCCCCAGTGCCCTGCGGCAGCCCCCTCACCCTGGCGGGAGAAAAGGTGGGCGTGGTGACCAGCGTGGTGGAGCGCCCTGAGGCCACTATCGGTCTGGGCTATGTACGCACTAAAGCTGGCGGGGCGGGGGTGGTGGTTACAGCTGGCGAGGCCACTGCCCAGTTGATAGACTGCCCTTTCCTATCCCGCGGATACCTGAGCTCAACCCAGGCTAGCTTCTCCTAAGACTAACTAAGGCCTTAGCCCCAGACAGGACGCCAGGGTGGCCCGGACTGACCGCCCCAGGGCATCGTAGTCGTAGCCTCCCTCCAAGCCAAACAGCACTCGTCGGGTTAACCCCAGGCAATACTGGGTAAAGCGGCCAAAGTCCTGGGGCTCCACGGCCATACCAGCCAACGGATCGGCGGCATTGGCATCGTAGCCAGCACTGACAATCAGCAGGTGGGGGGCAAAGTCTCCCAAAAACGGTAGAACCTTCTGGGCAAAGGCCTGATCGTAGGTCTGGGCACCACTACCCGGGGGCAGAGGAACATTCAAGAGGGTATGGTGGGGGCCGGTTTCCTCCGCCCGACCGCTACCGGGATAGGCCGGAAACTGATGCAGGGAACAGTAGGCAATGGCTGGATTGTCCTGCACCAGGGCCTGGGTACCATTGCCGTGGTGCACATCCCAGTCCAGGATGGCTACCCGCTCCACCCCCGGCTGAGCTAGGGCATGGTGGGCCGCGATCGCCGCATTTGCCAATAGACAAAAGCCCATCCCCCGATCGCTAAGGGCATGGTGCCCCGGCGGTCGGGCCAAAACGAAGGCCGGCTGATCGCTGGCCAGCACCTGATCGACCCCATCTAACCAGGCCCGCACGGCCAGGCGAGCTACCGCGTAGCTGGCTGACGATAGCACCGTATCCCCATCCAGATGTCCACCCCCTGCCGCCGCCATCTGTTCCAGCTGGCGGATATAATCAGCACTGTGAATCTCGGCGATGGCGCGATCCACCTCTCGATCCACCGGCTTGGGTCGCCGCCACTCTAACCGATCCCGCCAGTTAACCTCTGATAGGGCTGTCACAATCGCCCTTAATCGCCCGGGGTTTTCTGGATGGCAGGGGCCAGGGTCATGGTCTAGAAATTCAGGGGCGTAGATAATGGGCAGACTAATCACGGCCAGGCGAGTTTAATGTTCTTAACCTAATAAGCACCTGTCTTATCAAATAGAACAAAGAAAGTTTTGACAATTAAATTGCAATCATGCCACAGCGACCAGGCCCTTTGGTAGTCCAGATCTAGTCTGACCACCTCCTCAAAGTCCTTGACAACTGACCGACCATTCACCTGCCATTGACCCGTTAGACCAGGCTTGACATCCAACCGTCGCCAATGATGGGGGCTGTAGAGAGACACCTCATCCCCTGTAGGGGGGCGAGTGCCCACCAGGCTCATCTCCCCCTTCAGAACGTTAAGAAATTGGGGAAACTCATCCAGGCTAGTTTTGCGAAGGAATCGACCTATACGGGTAATGCGTGGATCCGTGGCATTTTTGAAAATTAGGCCTTGGGCTTCGTTGGTGACGGTAGCCTTTAACTCATCAGCATTTTGGACCATGGAACGGAATTTCCAAATCGTAAACGGTCGCCCCTTGAGGCCGTAGCGAGTTTGGCAATAAAAAATCGGTCCGGGGCTATCCAACTTAATCAAAAAACCAATGGGGACAATCAGTAAGCCTAGGACAATCAGCCCCACCAGGGAACCAATAATATCAATTAGACGCTTGCCCAGAGAATTTACCGAAGGGTGATCAGTTTCGATCCCTATGCTCGTATTGACTAATACTGAAGATGCGGAACGAACGTGTTCGGAGTCCTGATTGTTTGGAAATGACAACATGGCAACACCCAGATTCTAAGCTATAGCCAAATCAACAACTTTTCTGACCATGGGGAACGACCCGGTCCGAATCAAAAACCCGTGGAAATAGCCAGGCTACCCCCCACTCAAGCGTTATTAGAGGTTCGGTGGGAGATTTTGACGCAGAGTTTACTGGAGTTGGTTCTTGCATATAGCCTTAGCCCATCGGACTTGGGCGTAAACTTGGTCGAATCAGGCTAGCCAGGAAACCTGGCCAGCCATGGCTTTTGCCCATCAACGGCCTGTTTTAAATGTTCTGACCAACGTTCTATGCTCAAACCAGATAGCTAGACATCAAAAATTTCAGGCTGGTCAAGTGCAGTCTGCTGAACAGGATGCCAAGTTAACCAGGGACTAACCAGGACCATGGCAGAGGGCGATTAGCATTACCGACATCAACCTGTTACCGTGAAATTACTTACTTCGAAGTAGTACTTTAGATTACTCGCCCTGGGATTTCTATACTTTCCCGACAGCTTTGCCGTAACTTTGTACAATCTTTCTCTATGTAAATTTCCTGCAAAGTCTAGCGCTTAGGCTTTGACAGGTCAGTGACTGGCTTTAGGAGTTGTTTGAAAAGGGTTTCCTCAGGTATCATCGGTCGTCAGAAGGACGCCAAGATGCTGAATTCTGAGGATACGATTCTACTTTATAGGTATCGCTTGAGCTTTTCCTTGACTTTTCAAGCAACCTCTGAGCCATTTTCCTGGGGAGCAGGCTAAAGGCCATAGCCGTCGCCAGTCCGGTTAGGGCGGGATGGCAATGCTATTGGCTATGGGCTGAGACCTACAGCATGGCTTGGTGTCCTGGGCTAAAGGGCTGCAGTTTGCCAAAACCATCGCACAGCAGGGGCCTAGCTGCCGGAGCCAAGGGGGCCGTTAAGGTGGGAGTGGGCCTCTGACTAGCTCGGATCCTTAATCCGCTGGGGGCTGGTTTTGTTAGGTTAACCAGCGTGCCACATCCTTAGCGTGATAGGTCAAAATTAAATCAGCGCCGGCCCGCTTAAAGCCAGTCATGGTCTCCATCACCACCCGTTGCTCGTCAATCCAACCGTTGAGGGCGGCGGCCTTGACCATGGCATACTCGCCGGACACATTGTAGGCTGCCATCGGCAGTTGGGTGGCCTGTTTCACCCGCCAGATAATATCCATGTAGGCTAGGGCGGGTTTTACCATCAGCATATCTGCCCCTTCGGCCATATCCAGGGCGATCTCCCTGAGGGCTTCGGTGCCGTTGGCGGGGTCCATCTGGTAGGTGCGGCGATCGCCGAATTGGGGCGCTGACTCCGCCGCATCTCGAAAGGGCCCGTAGTACGCGGAGGCGTACTTGGCGGCGTAGGAGAGGATGGGGGTGTCGGTGAAGCCCTGCTCGTCTAGACCACTGCGAATGGCCTGGACAAAGC
>CAYVMR010000176.1:0-5472 GCA_964452545.1 uncultured bacterium | reverse complement strand
TAAGGTCCGGTTGGAGGCCATTCAAGCGGAGGCCCAAAGCCAAAAGCATCAGATTATGGCTCGCCTCGGGGAGGTCACTCCTCAGTACCTGGCCGACTCCTTTATGAGCGAGACCCGCCAGCAATTTACCACCCTTACCGACAAGCTGGTCCGGCTAGAAACCAATCGGCCCGAGCTATTCTTGACGGCGGATGAATACATTGACAGCGGCGATCGCCACCTCACCCAGGGAGACTACCGGCTGGCCCTGGCGGACTACGACCGGGCCCTGGAGATTCAGCCGGGCAATGTCAAACTCTGGCTCAACCGGGCAAAGGCCCAACAGGAGCTGGAGCAATTGGAGGCGGCCCTAGACTCCCTCGATCATTTGCTTAGTTTGAGCCCCCAACACAGCCTGGCCTTATACCAAAAAGGGCTTCTATTGCGGGAGTTGCGTCGTCCTGAGGAGGCTCTGGAGGTGTTTGATCGGCTCAGCCAGTTGACCCCTGAGGACGCCAAGGTATGGCTGAACCGCGGCATGGTGCTGGGTCGCCTAAAGCGTCGAGAAGATGCCATTGGCGCCTTTGATCAAGCCCTGGCCATTAATCCAGAGTATCACGAGGCCTGGGTCAACCGCGGTGTTTCCTACGGCATTTTGCAGCGCCATGAGGACGCCTTTCAGTCCTTTGATCGGGCCGTGCAGATCCAGGCTAACGATGCCATCGCCTGGTTGAACCGGGGTCTTTCCCTGCTGGAACTGGAGCGCTACGATGAGGCCCTCACCTCCTTTGATCAGGCCACCCGTTTCAACCCCACTAGCCCCAAGGCTTGGGATAACCGGGGGCTCACCCTGGTCAAGTTAGGTCAGGACGAGGAGGCTCTGCTCAGCTTTGATCGGGCCCTGGGTCTGGATGGTGACTATGCTCAGGCCCATTACCATAGGGCGGTTTGCTATGCCCTACAACGCCAGACCGATGTCGCCCTTGAGTCCCTACAACAGGCCGTGCGCCTCGACCCTGACTATCGGGAGGAAGCCCGCACTGACCCCGCCTTTGATGGCTTTTGGAGTAGTCCCTGGTTTCGGGAGCTGGTGGAAAAGTAGCCAAGGGTACGGTTTTCCCCTGGGGTAAGCCCTAATGCCAAAACCCAGATCAGCCAAGATAATAGGGTTATCCCTCAGGTTTGGTGAACTGATCGTCAGGCTTGCCAAGCCTGAGCAATTGAAGCATTCGATGCAGATCAGAGGTGTCCATTTTTTCATAATAAGTCGCCAGCGTTGAAAATTGACGGTTAGCAATCCCAATCCTTCAGAAACAAAATCGTCGTTGGGGGAGTCATTACATTAAACGTTACGAAGTCTGAAAAGACTTTACGGGTCAGAAATATTGGCCTACCCTGGGAGGGTAATTAGATGGTCACCAGTTACCACGTTTGCGGTTTATACGGGCGAAACCTCCGATCTATGGGAGGGATAGGGTTTTTGCAAGTTTCCCCCCATTGCCATCAAAGCCAGGCATCTACTCCATTCTTCTTTCCCCCGACCTAAGCCTAGGAAGAGTTAACTTAATTGCCCGCTCAGTTTTCTAAGATTCAGTCCTGTCCTGGCAGGAGAGGTTTTTGAGTTTCCATCCGTTCAGTAACCATACTTTGATGAACGGTGGCATCAACATTGTCAATGGAGGTGAGTTCTCTATGTCTAACCCTAAAACCCGCACACCCAATACCAAACCCCATTACAGCGTCGATGCTGTCCGTACCTATCTGCATGAGATTGGGCGAGTTCCCCTGCTCACCCACGAAGAGGAAATTCTCTTGGGGAAGCAGGTGCAAGCCTATATGCTACTCCTGGAATTGAAGGATCAGCTGGTGGAAGCTTGGCAACGACAACCAACCCTGGCTGAATGGGCAGAGGCCGCCCATCTGACCGAAGATCAGTTAAACCGCCAGATACACCTGGGCGAGCGAGCCAAGCGCAAAATGATCGAGGCTAACCTGCGCCTGGTGGTGGCGATCGCCAAAAAATACCAGAAACGCAACCTGGAATTTCTCGACCTGATTCAGGAAGGCACCCTCGGTCTGGAACGGGGTGTGGAAAAGTTTGACCCCACTAAGGGGTATAAGTTTTCCACCTATGCTTACTGGTGGATTCGCCAGGCTATTACCCGAGCCATTGCCCAGCAGGCCCGTACCATTCGTTTGCCCATCCATATCACCGAAAAACTGAATAAGATCAAACGGGTACAACGGGAGCTCTCGCAAAAACTAGGCCGTAGCCCCAACGCCGCTGAAATTGCCCAGGAGCTAGAGCTCGATCCCAGGCAAATTCGGGAGTTTCTGGTGATGGCTCGCCAACCCATTTCCCTAGATGTCCGGATTGGCGACAACCAGGATACGGAGTTGCAGGAACTCCTGGAGGATGATGGCATTTCCCCAGAAACCTTTACCGCCCAGGAGGCCTTGAAGCAGGATATTCGTAATTTGCTGTCGGAGCTTACCCCTCAGCAAAAGGAAGTGATTTCCCTACGCTATGGCTTAGAGGACGGTAATGAGCTCTCCCTGGCCAAGGTGGGTAATCGCATGAATATCAGCCGCGAACGGGTCCGACAGCTTGAGCAGCAGGCCTTGAAACACCTACGGCGTCGCAAGGCGGCCATGCATGGCTACATTGCTAGTTAGGCCAGGCCCATGGGGGAGATTAGGGGGGGTTAGATCGGTGTCGTGGTACAACAGGCTGCAGTCAGAGCCGTTGCGGTGCGATTGCGCCCCCCTTGCTTGGCCTGATAGAGGGCCTGATCCGCCTGGGCAATCAGGCTGTCTAGGGATGGCAAGGGTATGCCGGGTAACCAGCTGGTGACCCCCACACTGATGGTCACGGCCAGATCGCCGTGGCCGATGCTAAATGGCTTGTCCGCCACCACCCGGCGGAGTCGTTCTGCCCCGGACCAGGCCTGACTGGCGTTGGTTTCTGGCATCAGCACAATGAATTCCTCGCCGCCGTAGCGGGCTAAGATATCACTCTGGCGAAGGTTTTCCTTAAGCCGCAGGACCACACTTTGTAGGACCTGATCCCCGATCAGGTGGCCGTGGGTGTCGTTAACTTGCTTGAAATGATCAATGTCAATCAGGAGAAGGCTGGTGGCGTGGTTGAAGCGGCTGGCTCGGGCAATTTCTCGCTTAGTCACCTCAAAGAAGTGGCGACGGTTATAGATATGGGTGAGGGAGTCGCGGATGGCCAGTTCTTCTAGGGCGGCTTGGGCGGCACGAATCTCGGTAATGTCCTCAACCGCCCCTTCGTAGTAGACAACCTGGCCATTGATCTGGGTGACGGCTCGAGCAATCACCCTAACCCAGAGGTTGCGTCCGTCCTGACGGCAAAGCTGTAACTCACATTGTTTGAGGGGGCCAGACTGGCTTAGGCAGGTTTGCCAGGCCTGGCTAGCGGTGGATTGCTGCAGGGTATTGGCGGCTAAGAAGGCGTCGCGATCGCTAAAGCCAAACATCCCCACCAGGGCTGGGTTAGCATCCAGCAGGTTACCCTCGGAACTAAAGCGACACAGACCCATGGGCACATGGTCAAATAGGCTACGATAGCGGGCCTCCGAGGCCTTCAGATGCTGTTCTATCTGTTTGCGTTCGGTAATATCTCGCATAAAGGTGAGCACCGCAGGGCGGTCATTAAAGTTAATCACCGAGGCGTGAAATTCAACCTCCATGACCACCCCATTTTGGCCGTTGAGTTGCCGCTCACTGCGACACAGGCCCGGGGGTTGATCACCCCGGGTGGGTGGCCAGTGACAGGTTAGCAACGATTCATAGTCGATTCCCGGTAATACCTGCTCTAATCGAATCGGTTGGTGGTGCACCAAGGAAAAATGGGCATCGGCGGAGACCGGAACCAAGCCGGCAAATCCATAGCCCCGATCCTCCCCTGGGCACCCCACCCATTGTTGGAAACAGCGATTGCAGTAAACAATTTGGCCCTCTTGGAAAATCGCTACGCCAATGTGGGCCTGTTCGACAATCTGGCGAAACAACATGGGCACCTGCAGCACCTGATAATCCGGCCATGATCGGGGTGACAGCGACACTCCCTCTGCCAGTTCAGGCTCCCCTGGCCGCGCCGCGCCCAGGGTGGGTCCGGGCTGCAGAACTAGGGCCGCCTCCAAATGTTCAAAGGCGGTTTCAAAGTCCCCCTGGGCTCTGTAGAGTCTGGCTAACTGCTGATGGCAGCTGGCGATGGCAGTGGAGTCCTGTGCTTTTAGACTGAGGTGCAAAGCTCGTTTCCCCAGATCGATGGCCTGTTTGGCAGCCCCCTGATCGAGATAGATAGTGGTCAGTCGCGGTAGTACCTGCAGGAGGGCGGCCAGGTCATGGGTCTCTTCTGCCAAGCTTTGGGCGGTGGCAAAAAGCTCTAGGGCCTGAGCAAACTCTGCTCGAGCCAGATACTCTTCACCACGCTTTAGTAAGCCAGCCATCGTCTGGGAAAATGTCGTCATAGCGCAACCCTGTAGGCCAACGGAGGGAAGTCAAACCCAGGCAGACAATGGTTTGAACACGGATGGGGAGACCCCTCTAACCCCAGCCGCAACATTGTCCAGTGGCGTTGGCTTAACTTGCCCAAACTGAAGAAAATCAACACCACAATCTTAAGAAAAGGTTGTCAAGAGAGGACCACCTACAACGGGCGTCATCAACGCCGCCAGGTTATGACAATGCATAGGGAATTGGAGATCATTAACCAACTCCTATAGTTATACCGATCACCTCTAAAGTAAATCAAAAGTTTTTCCAGCCCTCGCCAACTTGGGTCTTAGGATACAGGGAGATAAATCCCAGGGCTAGGGCAGGCACACCTGCCGGGCCTTGGCCGTGATCAGCTGGATCGGTGTTAGCAATTACAGGCTTGACCCATGCCTGGTGGAGATTGGTTATGCAACAAATTCCTGCCCCCTTTTGGACCCTTGTCATCGGTATAGCCGTCACCTTAATTAGTCTTTGGTTTGGACAAAACAACCATCTCCTCCCCGAGCAAGCCTCCGAGCAGGCCCCTCTGGTGGACGATTTCTTTAATGTGATGGTTACCATTGGCACGGCTCTGTTCATTGTGGTGCAGGGGGCCATTGTTTATTCCCTAATCCGCTTCCGGCGCCGTCCTGGGGATGAAACCGATGGTCTGCCCATTGAAGGCAACCTGCCTCTGGAAGCTTTCTGGACGGCTATTCCCGCGATTATTGTGGTGGGTCTAGGCCTCTACAGCGTATTAGTGTTTCAAGATATGGGTGGGTTTTCTCCCGGTGGTCACCACCACCAGGGCACCTTGGTGGCCGCCGCACCCCATACCACCATGACAGCTATGGTTGACAGCCCCGACCCTCTGCGAGCGGCAGCTGTGGGTGAACCCGCTGGAGGACCTCAGGTCTATGGCTTTGGTGCCTCCCCCCAAGGGGAGGGTAGGGCTGCTGATTTAACCGTAAATGTGACCGGTATGCAGTA
>CAYVMR010000175.1:0-5512 GCA_964452545.1 uncultured bacterium | reverse complement strand
GGGACTCTTGGTCAGGGTGGGCTTAAATAGACCCTCCCCATCCTGGTAGCCGTAGGCGCTGTCAATGATTTACTCAGCCAGGGCCCTAGCCGCCCGTATGCGCATAGATCCGTAATAGCTAAGTAAATAGACAATAGTTAAAAAACTATTAATTTCAAATTCCCACAAATCTGAACCTTTTATCCATGAAACTATCAATCTGTTAGCTTGATAAAGCTCGAGCTATCTGGATCAGGAGAGTGAATACAATAGACTTAGCCTTTCCATGGATTGCCCTTGTTGTGCCCTCCCCCCTGCCTGGCATGAATCCATTTCTAGAAACGCCGCCGCTCTGGTCAGAGTTCCACAGCCGTATGATTGTGGCGATCGCCGATGCCCTAGAGGAGACCCTCAGTCAGGGCTATCGGGTAGCGGTTGAGCAGCGGGTCTACCTAGACCAGGGGGAGGAGAGGGTTTTAATTGGCATTCTTGATGTATCGGTAATCGCCTCCCCGGGTCGGGCACCCCAGGCAACTGCCCTGATCGATGCACCGATCACCGTCGAGGTCCCCCTGGAGGAGGAGGTTCAGGAGCGCTATCTGGAAATTCGAGAGGTGGCGACGGGGCGGGTGGTGACGGTGATTGAATTGCTGTCCCCCAAGAATAAACGATCGGGCCCAGGGCGGGAGGCCTACCTACGCAAGCGTCGTCAGGTGATGGCCAGTCAAACCCACTGGGTAGAGATTGACTTGCTACGGGGGGGAGAACCCTTACCCCTGCGGGGGGCGATCGGCGCTGACTATCGAATTTTAGTCAGCCCCAGTGGCCGCCGTCCCCAGGCACAGCTCTATGCCTTCAACCTCAGGCAACCCATTCCCTCCATCCCGGTTCCCCTGGATGGGGAGGTGACCCTGACCCTGGCCCTCCAACCCCTAGTGCATCGGGTATACGATAGGGCCCGGTTTGGGCTGGCCATCGACTATGGTCAGCCTCTCACCCCCCCACTTTATGAGGCGGATGCCGCCTGGGTGGCGGAGTTACTACAGCCCCACCCGCCCACCCTGGCGCCGCCCTAGTAGGGCCATTGCCAGTGGGTGATCTCCGGTTGATCCTGACCTTCCTCGTGGGCGTAGGTCAGGCATTCGATGATCTGGTTCTTCATCTTTTCCTTCACGTGACCCGCCGCTGAGCCCAGCTTGGGCACCCGGTCAATGACATCAATCACCAGGTTAAAGCGATCGATCTGGTTATTGATGGCCAACTCCAGGGGGGTATTAATGTTGCCTTGCTCCTTATAGCCCCGCACGTGGATGCGTTCCTGGTTAGAGCGGCGATACACCAGTTTATGAATCAACCAGGGATAGCCGTGGAAGTTGAAGATCACCGGTTTATCAGAGGTAAACAGGGAATCAAAGTCGCGATCGCTCAACCCGTGGGGATGCTCACCCTGGGACATGAGGGTGAACAGATCCACCACGTTAACAAACCGCACCTTCAGGTAGGGAAACTCCTCCCGCAGGATAGCAGTGGCCGCCAAGGACTCCTTGGTGACGATGTCACCACAGCAGGCCATAATCACATCGGGGATATCGGGCTCGGTGCCACAGTCATCGTTACTAGCCCAGTCCCAAATGCCGATGCCCTTAGTGCAATGCTTGACTGCCTCCGCCATGGATAGGTATTGCAAGTGACTTTGCTTATCGGAGACGATCACATTGATATAATCAACACTGCGAAGACAGTGATCCGCCACCGATAGCAGGCAGTTGGCATCGGGGGGGAAGTAAACCCGCACCACATTGGGGCTCTTGTTGGTGACCAGGTCCACATAGCCGGGGTCCTGGTGACTAAAGCCGTTGTGGTCCTGACGCCAGACCAGGGAAGACAGCAAAATATTCAAAGAGGACACCGATCGCCGCCAGGGCACATGGCTCTTGCAGATATCCAGCCACTTGGCGTGCTGGTTAAACATGGAGCTGACCACATGGGCAAAAGCTTCATAGGTGTGGAACAGGCCATGGCGACCGGTCAGCAGGTAGCCCTCGAGCCAGCCCTGCAGGGTGTGCTCACTGAGCATCTCCATCACCCGACCCTCGCGGGACAGTTCGCTACCGTCCAGGTCCTCCGGTAGAAAGTCCGCCATCCAGGCCTTTTTGGTCACCTCGTAGACCGCGTTCAAGCGGTTAGAGGCGGTTTCATCGGGGCCCATTAATCGGAAGTTGGTGGGGTTATCCCGCATCACGTCCCGCAGTAGAATACCCAGGGCCTTGGTGTTTTCAAACTCCACACTACCGGGGCGGGGCACATCAATGGCATAGGTGCGGAAGTCCGGCATTTTCAGCGCCTTGCGCAGCATGCCCCCATTGGCATGGAGATTGGCGCCCATGCGCCGTAGACCCACCGGGGTCAACTCTTGCAGTTCGGGCACCAGGGTACCGTTGGCGTCAAACAGTTCCTGAGGGCCATAGCTGCGCATCCATTCCTCCAGGCGGCGCAGGTGGTCGGGGTTGCTGTGCATGCCCCCCATGGGCACCTGGTGCGATCGCCAAAAGCCCTCCACCTTATGGCCGTCCACCTCCTGAGGCCCAGTCCAACCCTTGGGGGTGCGCAGCACGATCATGGGCCAACGGGGCCGCTCCAGGTTACCGTGCACCCGGGCCTCCCGCTGGATTTCCTTAATTTTAAGGATGCACTCCTCCATCACCGCCGCCATGGCTTGGTGCATGGCCATGGGGTCACTACCCTCCACAAAGTAGGGGGTATAGCCGTACCCCCGGAAGAGGGCCTCCAACTCCTCATGGGAAATACGGGAGAGGATGGTGGGGTTGGCAATCTTATAACCATTCAGGTTAAGAATCGGCAACACCGCCCCATCCCGGGCTGGATTGATAAATTTATTGGAATGCCAGGAGGTAGCCAGGGGACCGGTTTCGGCCTCCCCATCGCCAGCTACACAGGTGACAATCAGGTCGGGGTTATCCAGCACGGCACCGTAGGCGTGGGAAATACTGTAGCCCAGTTCCCCCCCCTCATGGATAGATCCGGGGGTTTCCGGGGTGACGTGGCTACCAATGTGACCCGGGAAGGAGAACTGCTTGAAGAAACGCTGCAGCCCTTCCCCATCCTGGCTCTTATCAGGATAGATTTCTGAGTAGGTACCCTCCAGATAGACCGGCCCCAGCACCCCGGGGGCGCCATGGCCGGGCCCGGCCACGAAAACCATATCCAGATCGTACTTCTTAATCAGCCGGTTGCAGTGAATGTAGGTAAAACTGAGGGCCGGGGAGGCACCCCAGTGACCCAGCAGGCGATACTTGACATGCTCAGGGTGCAGCGGTTCCTTCAGTAGGGGATTGTCCCGCAGATAAATCATCCCGACGGCCAGGTAATTGCAGGCTCGCCAGTAGGCATGGAGCTTACCTAATTCGTCGGCGGCTAGGGGTTGGGTAGGGGAAGAAGTGGCTACTACCATAGGATATCCCAGGGAAAGGTCAAGGAATCAAACCGTTGGATCCAAGATGGATGCCATTAATCTAATTAGCATAAGCTACCCCGGAACCTTACCCCACGGGTTTTAAGGAAGGATTAAGCCCCGGCGACAATCCACCGCGATTAACGACATACCGGTTGCACCCCTGGACCTGCAGTTGATGCCCCTCACCCCAACGCCTCACCCAGAGGGCGAGGGCAGCCGATCCATCCCTCTGGGGTAGTGCACTTTAGTTAAAGAACAGAGAAAACCATACTCCCCCACAACGGCTGGCATGAGGCTCATCCCAGTCACCCCCGTAATATCGCTGATGACTGGAGGCCACGGCAGGTTCATGTCGGTCAGCGCCTTTTGCATCCGCCGAATATCGACACTAGCACCCTAGATCAGCCCATCTCGCGGTCGGATGTAGCTCCGTAAGACGCAGGTGGCGACGTTAACCGTGCCAGCTTAGTTAAAGCTATAGTCGTAGTGAGCCTTCACCAGCCTGGTGACAATTTGGGTTTCGTAGTGGAGGATACCCCGGATGGTGGCCAGTTTATCGCAAAACCGATGCAGCTCATCCTGGGTGTTAAAACTAACGTTCACGACGATGTTGTGGAGTCCAGAAACAATCGAGAGGAACTGGACCTCCTCTAGCTGGGCCAGTTCCTCGGCGACAGCGTTGACCCGACTACTCTCCACGGTCAGGTTCAGAATGTTGGCGTGGGGAGGTCCCATCCGGTTGGGGTTAATCCAGGTCTCAAGCCGCAGCAGGTCGCTGTTGAGGAGACGCTGGACTCGATAGCGAGCGGTGGCTTCGGGGATGTTGACCCGATCGCTAACCTCTTTGAAGCTGATCCGTCCGTTTTTCTTCATTAGTTCAATGATGCTACGGTCCAGGTCATCCAGGTTAGGGCAGTGAAGTTCGTTTTCCATGGGGGGATCAAGTTGTTTCTTACTTATAGCTCATTTGCTGAGGAAGCTGCGATGGGGGGATAGCCCCCTGTGGAGGGGTAAGTGATCGCGGTAGAGCTGAAATCGGGCTAGCTGGAAAAACATTTGGGGAATAAGCACCAAAAGCATCCCCGTGTCTCCTACTACTACGGCTGGTTAGATCAGGGTCAGCCGTGTAAGCGGTATGTGCCAGTGGTTAAGCTGGGGCCGGTGACTCAGAGGATTAGCGATCGCGGCAGGGTGGAGGAGATTTTAGGGTTTCTGACGGCCAAACGGTGACCGGTCTCAAGCTCTTCAGGGGGAGGCTGAGACAGAAGATTGTAACGTTCTAGCCATAAATCTATGGGCTACGTCACCTCAAAAGACTGGCTTCTCATTTTTAGGATTAGGTGGAGGTTGGTTTTAATTTGGGCTTGGATTTTAGGATAAGCCCTATTAGACCTGGGTTTAGGGTCTGGCCTGGGGTGATGGACAGGTTGGGGACCTGGATTCGGGTCAAGCTTTTCTGAGAAGGTAGCTACGATAGGTTACAATTTCCGAGTTTTGATCAGAATGGTTGTCGATCCCCGATCGCGGTGTTAAGGTCGGTAGCAATGGTTGATCCAGACCTTCGTTAAGGAGAGTAAAACCATGGTGCTGTCTATCGCCAGATATGTTGATTAGGTGACCCCGTAATTCCAGAGAGCGCTCTATCCTTCCAAACCCTGTAGAGACCGATTCTGATTATTGTCACCGCTGGCTCTTGGGCCGATTGCTTTTTTACAACCTTGATTCAGGCAGTACCCGGGGGAAGCCCCTAGGGGGCTCTTGCCCTTGGGTTGGCTGCCATCTCACTGCGGGGCTTCCCCGCAGAAGGAGGACAACGATGAACTTTAGAGGAAAAACCGCCCTGGTTACCGGGGCCTCTCGAGGGATTGGGCGAGCCATCGCCCACCAGTTGGCCCAGCAGGGCTGCCAACGAATTTTGTTACTGGCCCGTAACCGCGATCGCCTCGGCCAGGTGGCGGAGGAACTGCGTCATTGGGGGGCCGAAGGGGTAGTTCTGGCCGTGGACCTGGAGGACCCCATCCAGGTGAATGTGGCGATCGCCCAAGCTTGGCAGCAGTA
>CAYVMR010000174.1:0-5526 GCA_964452545.1 uncultured bacterium | reverse complement strand
TAGTGGGCTACCGGAGTGAATTGTGAATGGCTGTGAAGCAGACCGGCGATCGCTGGCCCCTGGCCGTTAGAATAAAGGCATTGTTCCTAAGCGGTTAGCACTATGTCCGTTGAAGCCGTTGGTAGCCCGCCCCCCGAGGCCGATCAGGTCCGTGCTGTGCTAGAGCAGCAACTCCCCCAGATTATCGCCAGTTTCAACCAGGTCCTGCGCGATCAGTATGGCGTTGTTGGGGTTAGCGTTGGAGGTTTTACGGTGGTTCCGGCTAGCGCTGAAACCGTCGGAATCACCTGCGATCAAGACGGCTGTTCTGTTGACGAAGCATGATGGCTAGGGCCCATTGATCACCCCCGTGCTGGATTTAGCCAACCTGTTTCCCTTTCCCCTCGACGAGTTTCAGTACCAGGCGGTTGCCGCCCTGGATGGGGGTAAGTCTGTGGTGGTTTGCGCCCCGACGGGCTCGGGCAAAACCCTGGTGGGTGAATACGCTATTCACCGCGCCCTGGCCCATGGTCGACGGGTGTTCTACACCACTCCCCTAAAGGCCCTATCTAATCAGAAGCTGCGGGATTTCCGTCGCCAATTTGGGGATCAACAGGTGGGCCTGCTCACTGGAGACCTCTCGATCAATCGGGACGCCCCCATCGTGGTGATGACCACAGAAATCTTCCGGAACATGCTCTACGGCACCCGTATTGGCGAAACTGGCACCACCCTGCAGCAGGTGGAGGCGGTGGTGTTGGATGAATGCCATTACATGAACGATCGCCAGCGGGGCACGGTGTGGGAAGAATCAATTATTTACTGCCCCCCCGAAATTCAACTGCTGGCCCTATCCGCCACGGTGGAAAACAGCGGTCAACTGACGGACTGGCTGCAGCGGGTGCATGGCTCCACGGAGCTGATTTATTCCGATTTTCGGCCGGTGCCGCTGCAATTCCACTACTGCACCAGCGGCCGCCTGGTCCCCCTCCTAGATAGCAGCCAGACCAAGGTCAACCCCCAACTTAAAAAACAACGCCGTCCCCCACGCCAGCCCGGTCGGCGTAGCGGTAACCGCATTGCCCTTGCCTCCGTGGTTGAGCAGTTGCGCCAGCGGGATATGTTACCCGCCATCTACTTTATTTTCAGCCGTCGGGGCTGCGACAAGGCGGTGGAGGAGATCAGCCAACTCTCCCTGGTGACTCCGACGGAGGCCCTGGCCCTGCAGCAACGCATTGATGCCTTCTTGCTGGCTAACCCGGAGGCGGGTCGGGTCGGTCAGGTTGAGCCCCTCTACCGGGGCATTGCCGCCCACCATGCCGGGATTTTGCCCCTGTGGAAGGGGCTGGTGGAGGAGTTGTTTCAAGCCGGTTTGATTAAGGTGGTGTTTGCCACCGAAACCCTGGCGGCGGGCATCAACATGCCCGCCCGCACAACGGTGATCGCCAGCCTTTCGAAACGCACCGATAGTGGGCATCGCCTGCTCACCTCCTCAGAGTTCTTGCAAATGGCCGGTCGAGCGGGACGCCGTGGTATGGACCAGCAGGGCCATGTGGTCACGGTAGAAAGCCCCTTTGAAGGCTGGCGGGAGGCGGTTCACCTGGCTACCTCCGGTGCCGATCCGCTGGTCAGCCAGTTTACCCCCAGCTACGGCATGGTGTTGAACCTGTTGCAGACCCATAGCTTAGAGGAGGCTAAGGATTTAATTGAGCGCAGTTTCGGTCAATACCTGGCCACCCTGCACCTGATCCCCCAGCAGGAGGAAATTACCCGAATCGAGGCGGAGATTGTTCATCACCAGGCCCAGTTAGCCACAGTTGACCTGGCCCTGCTGGAGGAGTATGCCAAACTCAAGGCCCGCTTGAAGGAGGAGCAGCGCCTGCTCAAGACCCTACAGCAGCAGGCGGCCACCGTGCTGGCGGAGGATGTGGCTAAAATGGTGCCCTTTGCCATTGCCGGCACCTTGCTTTCCCTCAAGGGCAAACACATTGCCGTGGCCCAACCGATGCCGGCGGTGTTGGTGGGCAAGGTTCCTGGTTCCGGCCAGTTTCCCTACCTGATTTGCCTGACCCAGGATAATCACTGGTATGTGGTCACCAGTGGGGATGTGGTGGGGCTCCATGCCGATATCCCCAGGCTACGGGGGGTGGATGATCTGGCGATACCGGCGGACCTGACTCCGACGCCGGGGCAACATCGCCGGGGTAATGACCTGACCGCCGCCTTGGTGGCGGCCATGCCGGTGCCACCCACCCTAGAGCAGCTGGCCCCGGAGGTCAAACATCAACATGACCAAGTGCTAGCCCTGACCACTCGATTAGATCAGCACCCTGCGGCCCAGTGGCATAACCCGGGGGCGCTGTTAAAACGGCAACGACACCTGGAAAGCCTGCAGCAGGAACTGGGCGATCGCCAGGCTAAACTCCGCCAGTACAACGGCCGCTATTGGCAGGAGTTCCTGAATATTATGGCGGTGCTGAAGCACTTTGAGGCCCTGGTGGATAGTCGCCCCACCAACCTGGGGGAAATGGCCGCCGCCATCCGGGGAGAGAATGAATTGTGGTTAGCCCTGGCCCTGGCCTCCGGACAGTTTGAGGGGCTCAACCCAGCCCAGTTAGCCGCTGCCTGCGCCGCCCTGGTGACGGAGAACTCCCGTCCCGATAGCTGGTGCCGCTACGATCTCTCCGGTGTTGTTGAGGAGTGTCTGGGGGGGCTGCACAGTCTACGGCGCCAACTATTTCAGCAACAACACCGTCACCAGGTGATGGCGCCGATCTGGTTGGAGTACGACCTTGTCCCCCTGGTGGAGCAATGGGCTCTTCAGATGGACTGGGTGACCCTCTGCAGCCAGACCAGTCTAGATGAGGGAGATATCGTCCGGATGTTACGGCGCACCCTAGATTTGCTATCCCAAATTCCCCACGTGCCCTACATCAGCGATCGCCTACGCCGCTATGCGCGAGAGGCCCGCGACCTATTAAACCGATTTCCCGTCAATGAGGACGTAGGGGATTAAATCCCCCTGACTTTACAGCAACTTCATCGATAGGGCAGAGAGTTTCTGTTTACCCTTAGCAAAGGGTCTGGATGAAGTCTGCAAGACTCAAGCCTGATACTATCTAATAGGTTTTGTATCCTAGCCAAGGAGGGACTAACCTAGGCTGGCTATGGGTAAAGTAACGTATTGGCTCCTTTAGGGTTACCGATCCTCTCCAGACAAGAGAGTATTAATTTTTAGAACTTACCATGAAAAAATTTACCTTTCCGGTTACTGCTATTAGTATTTTAGGCCTAACCTGCTCAGCCCACGCTCAATCAATCCCTGATTACTACCTTGGACTAGGGGTACGACCTGGCTTGATTGGCGATGACACTACCTCCTTTGTCCTTGACTCCAAGGTGAAAATTATCCCTATGGGGGATTTCACCCTATCAACTCGGCCAACCGTGATGTTTGGCGGTGGCGTTACCGAAACCAGATTGCCGCTGACGGTGGAGGTGCCCGTGGGAGGAAGCGTTTATCCCTACGCGGGATTGGGACTGGCCTACAACACCGATGGCCGTGACCGCATCGAAGCCATGGTGACTGGGGGAGTCGATATTCAAGTGGGTAAGAATCTATACGTTGACGTTAATCTAAATATAATTTCTGAAGACGGCATCTCTGACGTTGACGCCGATCTAGTGTTGACCCTCAACTATAGGCTGTAGGTCAGTTAGTTCCTGCATGCCTAATCCTGGCTGGCAAAATCTGACCGATTCTCCTGTTCGCGGACGGTAGATTGATGGATTGCTCTTGACAGCTGGAGCCCGACCACTCAGGCCCGGTTATTAACTCTCCCCTGAAGAGGAACAACCGCCAGCCTCAAACCCTTAGCGTTACAGTAATTTACTTTAGGAGTATACCAGTATGTCTATGATATCTCGTGCCCTCACAGTCAGTATTACTACCCTATTGGGTTGGGGGGCTATTGCCTCTGCCCCAGCCCTAGCCCAAGTCGCTCCTCCCCGACCCATGCCCCCCTTCTATGTGGGGGTTGGTGCCCGCGGTGGCTTTAACGACTCCGTTGATGCCGTGATTGACGCGAAAATCAGAGTGGCTCCCCTCGGTAGCGCCACCCTATCGGTCAGACCGGCCATCCTGATTGGCAATGACTTCGGTTTACGACTGCCGGTAGCTGTTGACTTTCCTTGGTACGAGGGTGTTTATCCCTACGCTGGGGCTGGTCTCAGTTACGACGAAACCGATAGCGTTGGCGCTATGATTACGGCGGGGCTAGATGTGGCCCTAACTCAAAAACTCTATCTGGATACCAGTCTAAATGTGGTTTTTGATAACGACACCAACGCTGAAGTGGTCTTTAGTGTGAACTACGCGTTCTAGGATGGGATAGGCTTACCATCGGTAGCAACTTCGCTAACCCTATCGTCGTGGGCCAGGGTAACGCCGCTCTGGCCCTTTGAATAGGATTGGGAAACGGGAGGGGGTTTGTCTCAATTGACGGCTGAACTGGCGAATGGGGGCTGGCAGTTCTAGGTTAGTCGGTTCCCCGCCGGGGGTAATCCACCAGGTTCGCAGGATACCGGTCGCCAGCCCGGCGATCGCCCCAAAGCCAATACTAGCCACAACGCCGTAGCCCAACACCAGGAAGATCAACAAAAACAACAGCCAAAACTTGAGGGCTGGGGGCACAATCTGATTGATCACGACGGTAGTTTAAAACAACAGCGTAGATAACGGGCTAACGCCCCTTTTCTAGCTCCCCACTATAGCGGCGATTTGGCTAGGCAGATCGCGGGTGGTATCGATCTCGGTGACCCAACCGGCCTCTACCGGGTTAAAGGGCTCCATCCATTGCTGTTGAAGTACCGCCACGGTGGCATCGGCAATGTCGCCCTGGCGATCGCTGACCCGTTGGCGCAGCACCGCTTCAGGCGCCGTGCAGTGGAGAATCTGCACGCCCACCCCCACCCGCTGGGCGGCATCCAGGACCGCCTGGCGCCGGTTCTGGCGATCGTACTTAGCATCCAGGATCACGGTGAACCCCGACTGGGCTAGCAAAAGCCCCAGATCGAGGAGGCGATCGTAGGTTTTCTGGGTCATCTCCGCCGTGTAGAGCTGATCATCACCGCGCTGGTCCAGGGGAATGCCAGCCAGGTGTTTGCGCACGGCGTCAGACCGCAGGTGAATGGCACCGGTTTGGCGAGCCAGTGCTCGGGCCGTGGTAGACTTACCGGCCCCCGACAACCCCGCCATCAGAAACAGCTGACCAGCCCGGGGTTGCACCACCGACCAGGCCAGCCGATAGTAGGCGGCGGCGGTTTGGCTGGCGCCATCCTTAGTCACCTGGTCTACACTGGGATCATTGAGCAGAAAGGAGGTCACCTTAGCCCGCACGTAGGCCTGACGGCTGATATACAGGGGTAGGAGTTGTAAGCCTTCCCAGTCGCCGGTGCGTTCGATATAGTGGTTGAGAAACGCCGTGGCCAGGGCAGAGCAGTCCCGGGCTAGCAGGTCCATCACCACAAAGCCGACGTCGTACATGA
>CAYVMR010000173.1:0-5572 GCA_964452545.1 uncultured bacterium | reverse complement strand
AGGTGCGGGACTTTAACTTTAAGAACATTACCTATCAGTTTTCCGAGCTGATGTACGAATACCCCTTTCGTGTACCCGCTTAGTTTGCCTTGATTATCCGTTCCCTGGTCACCCAGGAGGGCCTAGCCCTGAGCCTCAACCCCGACTTTAAGATCGTTGATGTGGCCTATCCCTACGTGGCTCGGCGGTTATTGCTTGGCGAAACCTCTAGCCTTCGGCAACGGCTGTTGGAGGTTTTGTTTAAAGATGGTCAGTTACAGTGGCAGCGGCTGGAAAATATGCTGGCGATCGCCCGTCATGATACTAACTTTGACGTTCTCCCCACCGCCGGACTGGGCCTACGCTACCTGATGTCAGAGGAAGGCCATCATCTACGGCAGATGATCCTGTTGGCCCTCACCGAGGACGATAGACTCCACACCGAGGAGGTGCAGCGCCTGTGGACCCTGGTGAAGGACGACATTACGGTAAATCGGGTGCTGGGGGCGGCCTGGACGGCCCTGGCCGATTACTCCCTACAGCAGGCTGAACAACTGGTCCCGGCGGTGGGAGGATTACGACAGGTGATACAACCCTCCCGGTCCTAACAGTTGACAGAAAAACACGGCCTCCCCTGTAGGGGAGGCCGATGGCTTTCCGAGGGACTTAACGATAGCGCTTCTTACGACGGGCCACGGCCTTACGCTTCCGTTTTTCCTGAGGGGTCTCAAAGTGGCGACGACGTTTCACCTCAGAAAAAATTCCAGCCTTAGAAACCTGGCGCTTAAAGCGACGTAGCGCTGATTCAATGCCTTCATTTTCGCCAACAACGACTTGAGTCATGGGAAATTGCTTTTTCCTCCTTGATGGTAATAATAGAGCCTGGTGATGTAAAACTCGCCTAGCCCTAGACTAGGACTAAACCGTCAAAAATCTTTAGATCATCGCTATCGCCTGGGGACGGTTACGCCACCTCCTGCTATCCCCGGCGGATCTATACAGACAGCAAAACCAGGGCTTATTTATCCCTGGTATCCGTCTAGGCTACCATAGGTAGGCAGCTTTACCAAACGACCTCAGTGCTGGGAATTGAGTCAGGAGCAGCCAGATTTCTGCTAGCCAGCAGCAGACTGATAGGTCGCTGTTTTTTTTTACAGATTGCCCAGGATAAATCACCGTATAAATAAACAGTATAAATAGAGCTATAGCCGTCACCAGTCCGATTAGGGCAAAAGGGCGAGGCCCGCGGGCTATGGAGTAAGACCCAACGCCTTAGTCAGGGTCCTGAGCTCAAGGGTGACAGCTATATATTGCTACAATCAATGTTTTACAACTAACAAAGTCATGACAGCGGTTAATCTGGTAACTTTAGTAGGTCGAGTAGGCACAGAGCCAGAGGTCAAATACTTTGAATCTGGCAGTGTGTTATGTAATTTAACCCTAGCGGTGCGCCGCCGCTCCAGTCGAGATGACAAGCCCGATTGGTTTAACCTGGAGTTATGGGGCAAGGCCGCCGAAGTAGCGGCTAACTACGTCCATAAGGGTAGCTTGATCGGCGTTACCGGTGCCCTCAAATTAGACTACTGGCAGGACCGAGCCACCGGCACGCCTCGCTCGAAGCCGGTGATTCGGGTTGATCGCCTGGAGCTGTTGGGCTCTCGCCGTGACAACGAAAACGTCGCCGGTTATAGTAGCGAGGAGTTCTAAAGTTCCCTAGATCTGAGCACTGGCTTAGCCAGGCTAGGGGGCACCTGGGATGCCAAAATTTAACCTTGGCCAGGGCCCTGAGGTCAGGGTGGGTTCTTCATCGCTGAGTCCGGGTAGGGCTATCAATAGCCGGGTTCGGCCGAGGTTTCGACGCTGGGCACTCGGATTTGAGCCCAGGCTCAAGCCGCAATATAATCAAAATGATGCCTTTGACCGAACGCATCGACGGAGATCACTCAACGCCCATGTCGAGGTCCAAAGTCTACCTGGATAGGATCATGAATAGCCAGTTTTTTACCCTCCCCTAACTTAAACTGACTTAAATCACCTAACCTTTCTGGTTCAGGTCACTCTCTTTTTTGGAGGAAGGATATTTACTGAGTTAAGGTTGACCTGGATTTACAATCTGAAATAATAAGTTTAGAATTTAATTTGCATTAGGATTGCGAAAGTCAGATTAAGTAATTTTTATCGCGGGTGACATTATAGAACTCCAGCCTTGCTTGGGTAGGTGTGTCTGGGGTTAGTGTGATAAATCTAAAGGGGTTGAAAAATATGTGGTTACTTGCCAGCTTAGCCTGGGCGATTCCGCCAGTTCTTCTCTTGACAACGGAGAGGCCAGCCATGGCCCAGTCCGATAGGTTTCAGCACCCCATCGTCTCCGTTTATCTTGATAAGCCGTCAGGGGCGATAGACCGGCCTAAATCCCTTGTTTCAATGACGGCCGACAACTCCCTTAAGTTTCTGGGCCAGTTGGACTTTGACGAACGTCGGCATCTGGCTCGACCGTCGTCTGTGAGTAGCTACCTCAACCAGGGCTATGTCTACGCAAGCCTGGGCAACCATCGCCAGGCTATCCTCGCCTACCTGCCAGCCCTCGCCCTCGCCCCCGATCATCCTGATGTGTTGGCGGCGATCGGTCTGGCCTACTGGCACCTGCAGCAACCGGCCCGGGCGGCTTGGTTTTTTCAGCAGGCCCATCGCCATGCCCCTGAACGGGATGATATCTATATGCTGCTCAGCACTCTGCAGCTGCAGCTAGAGAACTCTCAAACAGAGTTGCAGTTGTCCTTGCTTCCCCCTTCCCCCGAGGATCATAACTTTTATGGAATGGTTCAACCCTTGGCTTCTTCAACACTGCGGAAGGCGGGCGAGAATGCTCAGGCAGCCGGTAACTTTGCCCTAGCCCAACGATTTTATCAACGGTTGGCGGAGATTGACCCCGACAACGCCGGAACCCATTTGCACCTGGGGGATAGCTACATGGCCCAGCAGGATTACTTGATGGCGATCGTCTCCTATCGCTACTCATGCCAACTAGCCCCGGCTAACCCGATTGCCTATTATAGGTTAGCTATGGCTCTGAAGCAGCACCAGCGGGATCAAGAAGCTCAACAGGTTCTAGAAAAAGCCCTCGAATTGTTTTCTTTTCAGGGTAATGTTATGGGGGTTGAATTGGCTAAAACAGCTCTCCATCGCTTGGAAACGGATTGAATACCCTAGAAAACACTGTGATGCTACATCCTCTCTCTGCCTTTGTCGCGCTTAATCTAACCACCGCCTTGGCTCTGCTTTCATCGGCAGCAGTGCAGGCCCAGTCCTCCGGCTCCGTGGGCAGTGCTCAACGGACTTCGATTACTGATTCGACCCTATCCACGGGGGCGACCTCCCAACCCCCCTTCCCCCAACTGTCCCAACTGTCTCAGCGGCGGCAGTCAAGTTTCCCTGACGTCTCAGAAACCAGCTGGGCATCGGATGCCATCTTCTTCCTGAGCGAAAACTATGGCTGTATTAAGGGCTTTCCCGATGGCACCTATCGAGGGGATGACCCGCTCACCCGCAATGCCTTTGCCGCCGGCATGAGTGCCTGCTTCCAGGCCTATAACCAAACCGTGCAGCAACAAATGGGGCAGTTTGTCACCCGGGATGACCTGGCGGTTTTATTCCAGGTGTTGTCAGAAATTTTTGACGCTAACCAGCTGCAACCCCCCTCTACCCCCCCCAATAGTACAATTATACCATAGCTCTTTTGATTGCCAAGCGTGCTGCCTTGGTCAGATCGCCTAGGGTGGAGTTGTCGGTTGATTTGATCTCTCCTAACGGGCTAGCTTCTCTGGTTTAGCCAAGTATAGGTCAAGCATAAACCGATACACAAAGAGAGCATTGGGTGGAATTTCTGGCTCGCGATGACTCTGCTGCCGGGGATACGGTTTGAGGTCTTAGGTTTATAGGCAGGGGGCAGTTGATCGGCCGATCGCCATGGTCTAGATTTAAGAACGTGATAGGCTAAGGGCAATTTCCTTTGGATCGTGGTTGCCGTGGTTAACCCTAATGCTGAAATCAGTCGGCTTAAGGAATTGATGCCGGCTTCAGCGCGGATGAAAACCAAGCTGATGCTGAGCGATCGCCAAACTGAAGTGATCAAGGCGGAGTTTCCCCGCCCCTGGCAACGCAGTCACACCGTCAGTCTTAACCTTGAGCTGTGGCAGCGGTTGGGGCTGGCGGAGCGGGATTTGCTGTTTCTCCGGACGGTTTGCTGGTTAGGCCTGGCCAACCTGTTGAAACCTAACTGGTATCAGGCCATGGCGGGGGCCGGTTTGCTCGGTGGCGTGGTGGAACTACTGCAGGGAGATGCGGTGGGTCTACTGGCGGCGGGGGGGGTGGCTGGCCTGGCCGCCTGGCAGCTTTGGCGCGGTGTCAAGGGCACCGAGATTGAGGTGGCGGCGGACGATAAAGCTCTTCAGGTCGCCCAGCGGCGGGGTTACGATCAGACGGAGGCCGCCCAGGCCCTAATTAAGGCGATCGAGGCGATACCGGCCCTGGAGGGGCGCCAGGTGCTTACCGTCGGTGAGCTGATTCGCTGTCAAAATCTGCGGGTACAGGCGGGGCTGGCGGAGTTTTCCGTGCCTGGCAACTACGGGCCTCGCTAATGAATACTCCCTCTGGGGGCGGCTGGCAAGGGTCGGCCCGCCTCTCCTACGACTATCGATCCGGTACCTCAGTGGCTGACCAGGTATTTAGCCAAGCCCCCCTGCGGGTCCAGCGATCGCTCTATCCCGAAGGCCCCCAGGTTTGCCACAGCGTGCTGGTACACACCGCCGGTGGCCTGGTGACCGGGGACCGGCTCACCCTAGAGGTGGATCTCCAACCCCACAGCCGAGCCCTGATCACCACCGCCGCCGCTAGCAAGGTCTACGGTGCTGCGGGCGCTGTCCCGGGCCAGGTTGCCCAGCAGACCACCACCCTCACTCTGGCCCCCCACAGTTGTCTGGAGTGGTTTCCCCAGGAAACCATTGTCTTCAATGCCGCCCACTATCGCCAGGACCTGCGGGTTAACCTGGTCCCCGGGGCGGTGTGGTGCGGCTGGGATATCACCCGATTTGGCCGCAGTGCTCGGCAAGAACGGTTTTGCCAGGGGGGCTGGCGATCGCAGCTGCAGGTTTGGCAGGCTGGGGATGCCCCAGCTCCCCTCTGGATCGATCCCCAGGCCCTGGCGGGGGGAAGCCCCGCCCTGGATAGTATTAATGGCCTGGCGGGTCAACCCGTGGTCGGCTCCCTAGCCTTGCTGGGTGTGGATCTGTCGGTACAGCAGGTCAATCAGCTGCGATCGTTGCCGGGGGTAGATGCCCCGGCCCAGGGGGGCATCACCCGGCTGCAGCAAGGACTGGTCTGCCGCTACCGGGGCCCTTCCAGTCAGGCGGCGCGGCAATGGTTTATGGATCTCTGGCGCCAGCTCCGCCCCTGGTATTTAGGGCGACCGGCCATCCTACCGCGGGTTTGGTTTGTCTAGTGTTCCCTATTCCCTATTCAAGGGTCGCCTAATTTACGCCCCCTAGGATGAGGCGATGGCCCCCTAGGGCTGACCTCTGGAGCTACAATAGCCCTA
>CAYVMR010000172.1:0-5573 GCA_964452545.1 uncultured bacterium | reverse complement strand
TCCCCCCAGGGCTGGTTTAGGCCGGAGACAATGTAGCAGTCGGGGCCCCGTTGGGCCACATCCCAAACATGGGCCCCCTCGACTTCATCGCAGACCCGCACACAGCGGGTGCAGAGGATGCAGCGATTGTGGTCGATGCCAAACAGAGGGTGGGAGAGATCCACCGGGCGATCGGGGAACTGGTAGGGGAAACGGCTGTGATCCATACCCACCTCAATAGCCGCATCCTGCAACTCGCAGTTGCCGTTGGCGACGCAGATGGCACAGACATGATTGCCCTCCGCAAAGATCAACTCCACCGTCATGCGCCGGTACTCCTGCAGCTGAGTGGTTTGGGTATGGATCACCATGCCCTCCCACACCTCGGTCACACAGGCGGGCAGCAGTTTATTCATACCCTCCACCTCCACTAGGCAGAGGCGGCAGGCGCCAACCGGGGTTAGCCCCTCCAGGTGGCAAAGCTGGGGAATCCGTACCCCGGCTTGCTGGGCGGCCTGGATAATGCTGGTGCCGGATTCTACGGCAATCTCTTGGTGGTCAATTTTCAGGGTTTTAACGGACATGGTTAAGCTCCTTTGCCGGTACACTCCAACCCACGGGTTGATGACGGAGGGTCTCCTCCCAGCACCTGGGTAGGAGCCTGGGGGATAGGAAAATCATGCCTTCACCTCCTGGGGAACGGTTTGGCCGTTAAGGTCCGTTAGATAGTCGGGTTGGACTAGCAGGTCCTCGTACTCCTCCCGGAAATATTGGAGGGTGCTGAGTACCGGGTTGGGCGCGGTTTGGCCCAGGCCACAGAGGCTGGTGTCCCGCACTAGGCCACAAAGAGCCTCTAGCTGGGCCAGATCGGCGGCGGTGGCCCGGTGCTCCAAGAGCTTGGTTAATAGGGCGTAGAGTTGTACGGTGCCGGTGCGACAGGGGACACACTTGCCACAGGTTTCCTCTCGACAAAAGTCCATGTAGAACTGGGCGATTTCCACCATGCTGGTGTTTTGATCCATCACCACCATCCCGCCGGACCCCATCATGGAGCCGACCGAACGCAGGGAGTCATAATCTACCGGGGTATCCAGGAGACGCTTGGGAATGCAGCCGCCGGAGGGACCGCCGGTTTGGATGGCCTTCACCTCTCCGGTGGGCACCCCGCCCCCCATCTCCTCGACAATTTCCCGGAGGGTGATCCCCATGGGAACTTCGATCAACCCGTTGTTGCGGATTTTGCCCGTCAGGGCAAAGATTTTGGTGCCCTTACTGGTTTCCGTGCCAATGCTGGCGTACCAGTCAGCCCCATTGCGGAGGATGGCGGTGATATTGGCTAGGGTCTCAACGTTGTTAATTAAGGTAGGACACCGGTAAAGCCCCCTTTCCGCCGGGTAGGGGGGACGCGGTACCGGGTTGCCCCGCCCCCCTTCGATGGACTGAATCAAGGCGGTCTCTTCCCCACAAACAAAGGCTCCGGCCCCAATCCGAATGTCGATTTTGAAGTCAAATAGGGAATCGAAGATTTGACTACCCAACAAGCCGTACTTTTTGGCCTGTTGAATGCCCTTTTGGAGACGTTCAATGGCTAGGGGATACTCGGCCCGCACGTAGATATAGCCGTGGTTGGCCCCCACCGCATAACCGGCGATCGCCATGCCCTCCAGCACCAGGTGGGGGTCACTCTCTAAAATGCTGCGGTCCATAAAGGCACCGGGATCGCCCTCATCGCCATTGCAAATCACGTATTTTTGATCGCCGGGCATCTTGGCCACCGTGGCCCATTTCAAGCCGGTGGGGTAGCCACCGCCCCCCCGCCCCCGCAGGCCGCTACGGGAGATTTCGTCTACCACCTGGGCTGGGGTCATGTCGTAGAGCGCTCGATAGAGGGCCTCATAGCCCCCCACAGCAATGTATTCCTCGATCCGCTCCGGATCAATTTTGCCGCTATACTCCCGCACCACCCGCCGCTGTCGAGCAAAAAAGGGATGGTTGCCATCTCCCTGGAGAGGTTGGGCAGTACTGACCTCGACCATCGCCTCGACGATGCTGGCGGCTTGCTGGGGCTGAACCTCTTCGTACAGCAACCCCTCCGGGTCTACCTGGACCAGGGGGCCCCGCCCACAGAAGCCCATACACCCGACTCCGACCACCTCGACCCGGTCCTGCAACTGGTGCTGGGTCACCGCCGACCGCAAATTATCAAGGATGTCCATGGACGCCGCCGCTCGACAACCCGTGGAGGTGCAGCAGTGAATTCGGACGGGCTTTTGTCGGGCCCGTTCAGTGTTCGCGATCTGGTGTAGGGTTTGGAGGTCCATGGCTGGGGAGGTCCATAGCGGGGGCAAGGGGGACAGGCAATCAGGAACTGGCTGGTTGCCCGAGGGCTTTTACCTGGGCGATCGCCGCGGCGGGCTCTAACTTACCCAGCACCGTGCCGTCCAGAACGATGGCCGGGGCAATGCCGCAGGCGCCCAGACAGCGGGCCGACATCAGGGATACTTGACCGTCCGCGGTGGTTTCCCCCGCCTCGATGCCGAGCTCGGCCCTCAGGCCATCCAAAATCTGGCCACTGCCCTTGACATAACAGGCGGTGCCCATACACACCACACAGCTGTGGACGCCACTGGGTTTCAGGGAAAACAAATGGTAAAAAGTGGCGACACCGTAGACCTTGCTGAGGGGCAACTTGAGCCCGTGGGCAACGTGGGTGAGCACCTCATCCTCCAAACAGCCAAATAGCTCTTGAGCAACATGGAGCACCTCAATCAAGGCATCGGCTCGATATTGGTGACGCTTCATGGTCATGTCCAACCGCTTGAAGCGTAGGTCTGGTTTAGGGGCCGTAGCCCTGGGCGATACAGAGGTGGTGATGGGTGACATGGAACAGGGCCTGATCAGGTTTTGAGGTGGCTGCCAACGGAAATATAGAACTAGAGGAAGGCTGGGGATTTAAATATTTCTTCCACTTTCTCAATGGACTTTCCAGCCAATTTCTCAACTGAATTAACTCTCCTTTTTAATCATACCTTCCTAGTATATAAACAACCTCCAGGCAAAAAAGCTGGTCTTGATACAACTAAGCAAAAATCTGAAAAGTAATCTTAGAAGGCTCATCCGCCAAACCCTTTGCCCCTGCGGGGAGAAGCTAATAGAAGGGGGCAATCAGGTTTACCCAGTTACTATTCAATGGTATTTCTACGATGGATAGTTTAAGACTAGATTTAGCAATGTTGATGTTTCAAAAGTCAGTCATCAGATTTTTTTTCCTGTGCTTTCAACCTATCCGATCCCCATGTCTGCGTCAGAATTAGTTTACAGAACGATACCTTGGCAAAGGAAAATATGGCTTTATTGAGTCATGGCCCGGCGGTGAGTCGAGGCAGCCATCAACCATCAAGGTCGGTCAAGATCAAGAAAAGGTTATATTATGTTAAGGATTCTGCTTAAGCTCCCCCGCTTGTGGGTGTCATGTCAAATCTCACCGCTGCAATCCCGTCCACCCCGTTGGATAACTGTCAGGTCCTAAGGCAAATTTTCACTTCGGTAGATGCCGACAGTTGCCCAAGTCACTATAACTTTCATATGCACACAGTCTGCTCCGACGGCAAGCTGACCCCGGTCGCCCTGATGGAGCAAGCATTTGCCATTGGCTTGAGGGCCTTTGCGATTACCGATCACCACAGCCTAGCTGGGTTTGAACGGGCCAAGGCCTGGCTGGAGGATTGGCGCTGGCGTCACCCGATGCCCCTCAGCTCCCGTACTGTCCACCAAGACTTAGCCCCCCCCCGCCTGTTTACGGGCATTGAAATTACCGCCCTGTTGGCGGAAACCGAAGTTCACATCTTGGGTTATGGCTTCGTTCCCCACCACCAGGCCCTCGCTCCCTATCTACAAGGCTATGGTGCCAGGTCAACCCTGCAGCCCGCCGGCCCGGTGATTGCCGCGATTCAACAGGCCGGTGGCCTAGCGGTGCTGGCCCATCCAGCCCGTTACCGGTTATCTCTGGCCGATCTAATTGCTGAGGCTGCCAGCCTGGGTATTGATGGGGTAGAAGCCTACTACGCCTACACGAACCCTGAAACCTGGAGTCCCTGTCCCATTCATACCCCCCAGGTGCTTGACCTGGCCCGTCGCTATGGCCTATTGACCACCTGTGGCACCGATACCCATGGTAGAAACCTGTTGCGACGGCTATAGTCGGCCCTTGTCTAGGGCCCCGTCCTGGTTTTCCACCAATGGCATCGCCATAACGTGCTAGGTTAGCTAGGCGAGCCTACCCTATAGATCAAAGCCTGTCTATCCGCTATGATGACCAGTCCTTCTGACTTTGCCATCCTCAAAGAACTGCGTCCGCTGTTGCTAAAATCCCACAAAATTCTGATGGAGGCGGAGAAAGACCGTTACGAAGGCATCTACGGTCCTATTCCCACCAAGGGGGAGTATTTGCGCCTGGTGCTTCACCACGAACAGTTTAGCTGGCTGCGTCCCATTTCCCAACTGATCGTCCAGATTGATGAGGTGGTAATGGCCAAGACGCCGCTGCCCCCGGAGCAGGCCGCGCCGGTACTTGAGCAAGCTCGTAAGCTACTTCAGGCCAGTGAAATTGGCGAGGCCTTTGAAGCCAGCAGTCAAGCGTTGATCGATCAGGTTCCAGAGATCGCCCCGATGTTGGCGCGGGTGACTGAACTCCTGAGTCAGAGTAGCCACCCCACTGGCTAAGCCCAGGTTGGGGCGATCGCAACCCAGCTATAGCTTGGTACCACACTGACTGCAAAAGTGGCTAGCGGTGGGATTATCATGGCCACAGCCCTGGCAACGCCGCCCCTCAAGGTTAGGGTTGGCTGACTGGACGTCCGGCAACCCCAGCATTTGGTGGTTACCCTTGCCCGGGGCCACCATGGGGTAGCAGTTTTCATCTCGACGGACATGTACGTCCATCAGCACCGGACCCTGGTAGGCCAGCATGGCGGCCACGGCATCGGCGAGTTGGCCGCGATCGCGCACCGCCATGCCCTTAATGCCGTAGGCCTGGGCCAGCAGCTCAAAGTTGGGCATACCCGGCTCCATATTTGAGGAGGAATAGCGTTCCCCATGGAAGGCCTGCTGCCACTGGCGCACCATCCCCTGCCAGCGATTATTGATGATTACGGTTTTCACCGGAATCTGGTACTGGGTCAGGGTACCCAGCTCCTGCAGGTTCATCTGAAAGCTGGCATCGCCACTGATACAGATCACCGTCTGATCCGGCAGGGCCACCTGGGCCCCCATGGCCGCCGGCATGCCGAAGCCCATGGTGCCCAGCCCGGAACTGGAGATCCACTGGCGGGGGCCATTTTTGAGGAACTGCGCCGCCCACATCTGGTGTTGCCCCACATCGGTGGTGTAGTAGGCACGGGGGGCTTGCCGTCCCAGCTCCGTGATTACCTCCTGGGGAGCCAGCACATCGGGGTAGCTGGGCACCACCAGGGGATAGTCCGTCCGCCACCGGTTCACCCGTTCCCGCCAGGCCAGGGTTTGGTTGGGGGGAGGTAGCAGGCTCTCCTACTCCAGGCGATTTAGCAGGCTGATCAGCACCTGGCGCACATCCCCCA
>CAYVMR010000171.1:0-5594 GCA_964452545.1 uncultured bacterium | reverse complement strand
CGCAGACTGAACAGGCGCTGGTGGCCGCCATGCAGCCAGGCTCGGTGATTATTGACGTGGCGGTGGATCAGGGAGGCTGCATTGAAACCCTGCGGCCCACCAGCCATAGCCAGCCCACCTACCACCATGCCGGGGTGGTGCATTTTGGTGTGCCCAACATGCCTGGGGCCGTGCCCTGGAGTGCCACCCAGGCCCTCAGCAATGCCACCGCTCCCTACGTGCAGAAGCTGGCCCGGGGGGTGGAGAAGGCCCTAGCGGAGGATGGCGGCCTGGCCCAGGGACTGAATGTGGCTGGGGGACAACTAGTGCATCCGGCGGTGAGGGAGGTGTTTGCCGATTTGACCTAGGGCGATCGCCGGTTGTCTGGCCAAGCCTACCAACCAAAGGCCGATAGCACGGCCGGAACAGAAGGGGTCGGTGATGCCGGGGCGGGCCGGGGGGTTAAAATTCTGGTTTCTGCGCAAAAGGAAGCGGTGTTAAAGCCCCCAAACCGTTTCACCACACTGGTGCGCAGTCGAAGGTTAGGGTTGGCAAACCAGAACCGCTCCACCGAGCTCATGGTCTCATACTCGGTGGTCAGTACCAACCCCTGGTCGCCGTCAATCTCGTAGCGGCCAATCACCGGCACGATCTCAGCGTAGCCCCGTTCCCGCAGCAGTTGTCCCTGGTTTGGTTGATCGCGATCGGGCACCAGGGCAAACACCGTATTGCCAGTATGGTTTTCATCCTCCCGGTCCCAGGCCATGGAGCCCTCCCAGGTGACCAGAGCCCCCCCCACCGCCAGGGCCGGATCTACACTATGGAGTTGACAAATCTCCACCACCCTATCGTTCCCCTGGTCCAGGGCTTCCACCGTAATGGTCGACCCCCCTAACTCCGCCCGCCGAAAGGGTAAATGGTGGGTGGTGCGTTGGGAGTGCCATTGGCCGGCGCTAAGCTGAAAGAAATCCATTACATTCATGGCGCTACTCAGAGGAGAGATCAAGTCATCCGCGATGGCCGTTAACTGGCGTTGGCAAAACGAATCTTGAGGTAATCATCCTCCATCTTAGCGCCCGCCGGTTCCATGGCCGCCAGGGCCTGGGGCAGCACCAGATTACGGCGGTGATTACCAATGCGGATATTCAGCTCATCGGCGGATTTGCTGAGCTCGATTTTATCCTTAGCGATACCGGGGAGGTAGACCTCCAGGCTGTACTGGTTATTATCCTGTAATACCCGAAGGGTGGTTTCCTTATAGTAGACCTGGGTGGGATCTTCCTCGCCGTAGAGGGTTTGTTTGAGCCGGTGCAGGGCCTCTAGCCCACACATTTCATCAGCAAATAGGGGAATTTCCTTCACCGGCAGGGGTTGGAAATTATCATGAATTTCCTGCTTATACTGCTGCTGTTTCTCCTTCATCCGCTGGAAGAAGGGGTCCTCAACCGTTGCCGGGATAATCCGGTTGGCGATCACCAGGTCAGTGCCCACATTGTAGAGGCTGAGGTAAGCATGGGCCCGCAGAGATTCTTTGATGACCATTTTTTCAGGGTTGGTGACCAGGCGCACCGAGGTGGTGCCAGGGTCGGTGAGTACCTTCTCCAGGGCGATTAACTGCTCGTAGAACTCGTAGGGGGCGTCCATCACCTCCTTAGTGGGTAGGGAAAACCCCGCCACCGGCCGAAACAGGGGCTCCACCAGGGGCCGCAGAGCCTCCGACACCGCCTGGAAGGGTTTGTAGAGTTTGCGCATGTACCAACCCGCCACCTCCGGTAGGCTGAGCAGGCGCAGGGCGGTGCCGGTGGGGGCGGAGTCGATGATGAGCACGTCGTATTCTCCTTCGTCGTGGTGCCGCTTCATCCGCACCAAACTAAAGATTTCATCCATGCCGGGTAAAATCGCCAATTCTTCCGCCTCAATTCCCTCCAGACCGCGGGCCTGCAGGACGTTGGTGATGTAGCGCTTCACCGCTCCCCAATTGCCCTCCAGTTCCATGAGGGCGTCTAGTTCTGCCCCCCAGAGGTTAGGCTGCACTGGTCGGGGATCATGGCCCAGATCCAGATCAAAGCTGTCTGCCAGAGAATGGGCTGGGTCGGTGCTCAGCACCAGGGTTTTATAACCTAATTCGGCACAGCGTAGGCCCGTAGCCGCTGCTACGGAGGTTTTACCAACGCCGCCTTTACCAGTCATTAATAGTACCCGCATGGGGTGGCCTCGCCTTTTTCTAGTGGTGTTTCTCTATAGGGGATGATCGGGGGATATCCTGAGGGGCAGGGTAGCCCAGTTCATTTATTGAGTTTCATTTACTAATCTATAGGTTTTTGACAGGTTATGCCGTTGGGGGCAACCCAATTTCAACGCTGGCTAGCCGCCCTAGGCCGCTGGCAGGCAACTGGCTCACCCCTGGGCGGCCTGTCGCCAAATCTGCAGCGCTGGCCAGGCGGGACAGGGTCGGGCCATTTGCAGGGACTCCGGTTTACTCCAGGTGAAGGGGCCTTGCTGCTCTGCTGACATCCACAACAGGCGTTTAGCCCGGGTCATGGCTACGTAGAGCAGGCGATACTCCTCCGCAGCCTTGAGATGTTGGGCCTGTTGCCAGGCACTGAGGACCTCCGGCAGGTGTTCAGTCCCCTGGTGGAGGTAGGCGCGAATCTGGGCTCGGGCCACCTCCGCCAGGGTGAAATCGCCGAGGAATGCCGTCGGGGGGGGGACCCACAGCTGGCCAGGGATGCTTTTCTCCTGCAGAAAGGGCAGAAATACCCCATCCCAGTCTAAGCCCTTGGCCCGGTGCATGGTCAGAATAGTGACCTGGCCGGGTCGGGTGTAGAGGGCGTCGGTGTCCTCGGTTTCTACGGTGCTGAACCGTTCCCCGCTGAGGATGTCCTGTAGGACTGCCACGGTGGCGGCCAGGTTGTTGTCCTGCCGCAGTTGTTGGCTGACCCGGGCGGCTAGCTTATCGGCGGTGGCCAGTTCGCTTTGGTTGTAGCCCAGGGTCAGGCCGATGAAGGAAAACAAGCTGTAGGGGGGGAGTTCCAGCCGCGATCGCAGCAAACTGAGGCAATAGCGCCGGGCGATCTGGGCGGCCTCTGTCTGGGGTGGGGTATCCAATGGCCCCGGGTAGAGAAACTGCTCTGGGGCCAGGGCCAGGGCATCCAGGTCCTGGCTCGGCACCCGGCGGCGATCCACCAGGATGCGCAGGGCGGCCTTGAGCTGGGTGGGGGAGTGGGGCCGTTGGATAAACCGTAGCAGGGCGAGCATTTCCTCGGGTACCTGGGTTTGGCGGTCCTGCTCGCCGACATCGTATAGCCTCAGCCCCAGGGCCGCCAGATCCACCCCCACCTGTTCTGGCTGCCGCAGATGCTGGGCTACGTACTGGCCCTGGCGGGACTCCCGTACCAGCACCGCCAGGCTAACCTGGGGATTCTCCTGGTAAAGGGCAGCGACCCGGGCCGCTAGGGCGACCATGGCGGCGCTGGGGGTAGGGGGGGTTACCAGTTCAACCCCGCCCCCCAGGGGGGCGGGGTTGGCATCCACCTGGGGGTCATCCTGGGACACCGGCTGAATCACCTGGGGCCGAAAGGGGACCTCCGGGCCGGCTAGCTGGGCTTGGTTGACCCAGCTCAGCAGGTGGTTGGCAGCGGCCATGATCAGGGGGCTGCTGCGGCCGGCCTGGTCCATGGTGACCAGGCCCTGGTGCGCCTGGCAGCGATCGCAAAATTGATTAAAAAATAGTGGATCAGCGGGGGTAAAGGTGGAATTAATGGCCTGGTTAGGATCCCCCACCCGCACCAGATTGGGGGCCGCCTCGGGACTGTCAGGATCCTGGGCCAGTAGGGTCAGCAATTGGCTCTGCAGGGGTGAGGAATCCTGGGCCTCGTCTTCAAATACGGCGAACACCCGACTTTGCCAAAATCTCCGGGTCTGCTCATCCTGGAGGCTGCGCAGGGCGGCCAAAATCATATCGTCATAGTCGATCAACCCCTGCTGGGTGAGCAGAGCCTGGTATTCGCTGTAAAGCCCCGCCGCCAGGGTCAACACCCGGTAGCCTGCCCCTGGGGCCTCGACTGGCCCCAGGGCACTCAGGTCAGTCGGTTGCAGGCCGGAGCTTTTGGCTTCCCGAATGGCGGTGTGGGCCAGGTTGGGCAACACGTCGGTGCGTAGCACCGACTGCCGGCGCAGTCGCTCAGTTTCTTCGCCGTCAAACTGACGACCCGTGATCAGCTCCTCGTGCCATTCCCCATGGCTGGCCCACCACTGCTCCACCGCGCGACGCAGCAGCCGGTTATTTTGGCCGGGGGAGACCAGGGTGAGGGTTTCCAGGCTGAGGTTCGACAACTCAGGATTGCGGGTGGCGATGGTCAGGGCTAGGCCGTGCAGGGTGGAGACGGTAAAGCTGGTTTGGGGCCAGCCCAGCCGGCGCAGGTGGCCCCGCACCTTGGCCTTGAGATTGGCGGCAGCGGAGCGGGTAAAGGTAACCAGGACCAACTGGCGGTTCAGGTGTAGTCCGTGGCGAACAATCGCGATCGCCGCCGCCGCCGCCATCCCGGTAGACTTGCCAGCCCCCGGCACCGCCGATACCGCCAAACGGCCCCCCCGCCAGTCGGCTAGGGCCCGTTGCCCGGGGCGCAAACGGTGGTAGAGCTCCGCCAGTATGGCCTCCCGATCGTCTGCGGTTGCCCCGGCCGGGGTGCTCTCCGTAGGGGTCGGGGGGGGCAGATCAGGAGTGGACATGGGGAGCGCAGACTTTGATGGCTGGTGGTGGTTCCCATTTGGGAGGTCCCTGGTTACACTGGAATTTAAGGAAATTATTCGTTGGTTTTGTATAGTGTAGCTGGCGCCATTGATCTGAGGACACCGAGTTACGCTCAGGACCTCAGCCTATCCCATAGCTAGAGGCGTCGCAGTTTCTTGCTAACTGGGTTGGCGACTGCTATACAGTCATTTCATTGAGGCAGGGTGAGGATGACCGTTGGGAATCTGTGGGTGTCACCATGAGCGAGCAAAATTCCTACGAGCTGCTGGGTTTAACCGAGGCCTGTAGTTTTGAAGACATTCAGGCGGCCCGCGATCGCTTGGTGGAAAGCTGTGGCGAAGAACCTAAGCAAAAGGCGGCGATTGAGGCGGCCTACGATGCCATTTTGATGGAGCGTCTACGGTTGCGGCAGGAGGGCAAGATTAAGGTGCCCGATCGCATCCGATTCGCTGAGAATAACCCCGAGCCCCTCCCCACCCCTCGGCCAGCTCCCAGATTGCCTCGCCCCCAATGGCTCAACGATCTCGTGGAGACCCCCAGTCGTCAAGGGGCCCTCTGGCCCACCCTCACCTTTACGGGCCTGACCCTGCTCAGTCTCTACGCCCCCTCCCTGGGGCTGGCGGTGGCCATTGCGGCGGCCATTTACTTCCTCAACCGCAAGGAGTATCGGTTTTGGCGATCGGTGCTGCTGACCATTGCCGGCCTGGTGGTGGGTATGGTGCTGGGGGCGCTGCTGGCTCAGCTGCTGGTCAGCCAGGGGGTTACCCTGGGCTGGTTGACCCCGGATGCCGTGGCCGCCGCCTTCACCTGCTTAGTGCTGTGGGCCTGTAGTAGTTTTCTGCGGTAAGGGTTGCTGGCCGGA
>CAYVMR010000170.1:0-5603 GCA_964452545.1 uncultured bacterium | reverse complement strand
GATCGCCAGATTGGGGTTGCTGAAAAGTTGGCGGCGCACCAGTTAGGGCAACTGCACCGCGCTTTTTCCATATTTATTCTCAACTCCCAGGGGCAACTGCTATTACAAAAGCGTGCTAAGCATAAATATCATTCGGGCGGGCTCTGGACAAATACTTGCTGTAGCCATCCGCGTCCCGATGAATCGTTGGCGATCGCCACCCAACGCCGCTTGTTTGAAGAAATGGGCATGACCTGTGAGTTACAGGAACTATTTAGCTTTATTTATCGGGCGGAATTAGATCAAGGCTTGATCGAACATGAATTTGATCATGTATTTCTCGGCTATAGCGATCGCCCGCCTATGCTCAATCCTGAAGAAGCAGAGGATTGGCAATGGATTGATTTATCCAAATTACAAGCGGACATTCGCGATCGCCCCGAAGTCTATACCTATTGGCTTAGGGATTGCTGCGATCGTTTTATCAGTGCGCTGTAGATCAACTATTTGCGATAGCCAAAATTTCAGGAAATACCAGTGGCTCGTTTAATGATTGGCTCATATTGCTAATGACTGCTTGCAAATAGATTCGCAATTGCTGAAATTTAACCACGTTAGGCTGATAAGTGCCATCGGTTTCTAACTCAAACAAGCGCCCTGCCAATAAATCATTGCTGAGGGTGGGATCTTCCAAGATTACCCCTTGCTCTGGCTCTTGCCAAGGGAACAGACCATCGGGCAGATCCCCCTGCAAAATGGTCAAAAGGCGATCGCGGCAAGCTTTAATATTCACGCCACGCATTTTTAACTGATTTAGCAATTGGGCAGAATTGATCGACTTAGTGAGATTAAGGCGACAAATTTCTTGCAATAGGAAATAATCAGAATATTGCTGACGCGCCACATTGTACATCTGTGAATAAAGTGGGGCTACGGCGAGTCCATCGGCGATCGCGGTCTTAGGGAGTGGTTCCATTTGGGCATTGGGTAGCTTCTGCGATAGCCAACGCGAAAGAGAAGGTATAGCCATCGTACCGCCCAATAGCAAAATCTGCTCCACATCTTCGCCTAATAGACCAGCATTGCTCAAGACATTATTCAATTCGCGATTGAGGCGCTTGATGAAGGGTTGCAAAATTAAGTTCTCTAATTCGCGGCGCATCACCAAAAGCGGATGTCCCATGAGTTCGTCATTCCATTGCTCGCGGCTAGGGTCTTCACTAAAGGCAATTTTGACGCGATCGGCAAACTCTAACATCTGTCTTCCTAGCTCAAAACCGCAGAGATATTGCTGGAGCAGTATCCGTAATTCTGGTGCAGGTGCGCCCACCTCTGGCAGACTGAGATGCTCAAGGTTGCAGAGATGGCGATGGGGATTGGTGATTAATTGCCAATGGGGATAGAACAAATGAATGACAATATCTTGATTGATGCCATTGCCTGCATAGTCAATGCTATGGACTTGGATCTTGGAAGACTCAATACGATTCTGTGGATTCACTGCGCCCTTAACCAAGCAGATGCTAGTCGTCAAGTCTCCTGCATCCATCAAGAGGGTAATTTGATTTGCTAATTTTTGATTATGGATCAATGACAAAATTGGAGCGATCGCCTGTTCCACTGCCAAAACCTGTTCAGGTTGCTTGACTAGCCCTGCCTTAACGATCGCCTCACGCACATTGAGAATATAGGCATCAGACCAATGGTCGGGATAGCCAAACACCACACCACTGAGTTTTAGCAAAATCAAGCCTAAGTCTGGCAATTTGCCATGACTGGCACGGGTTTGAATCTGTTCTAGCAGGGTTTTGAGAGCGCCAACCAACCAACGCAAATTCAACTGCTGTTGATCTGACCATTGAATGATCGGTTGCCAAGCACTGACCCCGCGATAGGGCAGTCCAATTTTGAGAAATTGCTTAAATTGATTGATGGCAATTTCGCCATTTTCTAGCTCAAAGTTTCTTGATTTTTTGGTGACTACGCGCATATTGGCAGCGATCGGATCATCAACTTGCTGACCAGTCGCCCATGCTAACTGACAGTTTAGTTCTTCGCAATCATCAAGGGAGAGGGCATAAACCTTTTTGGTATTGACATTGAGCAGACTGGCTCTGACTGCTACATTGCCAAAGTCGATGCCCAAGATCCAAGTGTCATCTAGGCTATAAACCTCTGGTGCAGGCGGTGCAGGAATGAGGGCATCGCGCTGTGTTTCCAGCACAAGGGAGTCAATATCTAAAACATTTTCGCTAATGTCACTAATGGGGGCAACCGCAGACAGCCCCATTTGTTGGCGGCGATCGTCAAGCAGTGGTTGATTAAAACTAAAAGTATCCAGATCATTCAGTAAGTTATCCCATTCTCTACGACCAGAATCTGTGGACTGATTAGTTTGAGCGTCAGCAAATTGATTGAGTAGCAAGTCATCTGCATCAAGATCGCTGTCATCACCTTCGTCATTGGCGATCGCCACCAAGTTCCCAGACAAATCACCATCGCCTGACTTATCGGCAAATTTGCTCAACTTTTCAGATTCCTTCTCATATTCCAAGGAGGCAAAAAACTCATCCGCCGATAGCTCAGAGACTTGAGTAACAGGCTTTACTTGAGAAGATATTTTTAGATTTCTTTGCTCTTGAGATAGTTTTGCCTCAAGCTGCTCTAGAGCCGCAGTCCAGTCATCTTCCCCATCATCGGTAAAAGGGGCGGCGATCGCAGGCTCGACACTAGATTCTAACACTGTTGCCAGATCTTCCATTGCCGCAAAACTGGTAACTTCTGTCATCATTAAACTAGGGTCAGCATTATATCCCTGAATAGTTTTATTTGATGACGCAAGCTCCTCTTCAGATGGCTCAAAGGCAAACATATCTTTGAGAATATCCGCATCTAGATCCAGATCTTGCTCATCTCTATCGGGCGGAATCTGTGTAAGGATATCTTGACCGATCGCCAATGTCTTGACGGTATTGGCATTATTTAAAGACTGATGACTTTCCAGTTCTGTCGCAGGGTCAAAGCCAAATAACAAGGTTTCCAGATCGCTTTCGCTATCAAAATCAATGGCTAGATTTTGATCTGCACTTGCGATGGTATTGGCATTATCATCCGAAATATCATCAATAAACAGGGCGTTAGCATCTGCGGTCAATTGTTCAATTGGTGCAACTACTGCATTAACAGGCTTACTAACTGCCCCATTAACTACTAAATTAGCCTCTGTATCCCCTTTGAATAATAAATCGAGCTCATCTCCAGTTTCAAAGGGATCATCCTGAGATTGCTTCGCCATATTGTCTGCAATCACATCCGCAAAAATTGCATCCATCTCATCATCTATCTCATCATCGATCGCGTCAGCAGACGAGCCTATATTTTCCGCAACAAGATTTGGAGAGGGGGCATCTGTCGATTCGTCATCGAAGGCTTCATTTAACTCATTGAGAAATAGCACATCAGGGTTCTCGATAATTGGAAAAATCTCAGGTGTTTTGATATTCCCAACTTCATCAGGATTCTCAAGGATTGGTTCTGTAGATGGAACTGCTACAACTGGTAACAACTCTGGCACATCTTCAATTTGTAACTCCATAGCTTGGCGATCGCTATCAGTACTTTGCAGCAGGATTTCAATAGTTTGTGGCTCTAAAGATAGGTCTTCTTCCCGATTGCTAACAGAGTAAGGCGTATTGCGAATAAATTGATCAATGTTTGCTGCAACTAGAGGATCGATGCCCACGCCAGCATCTAAATGTTCTAAGTCAGAATTTAATTCATTGAATAGAGAATCTTCCCAATCAGGCGATTCCGCATCATCTTGATCCGCATTGTTGGCAAATAGGATTAGAGACTCATCAGAATCATCAGCTTGATCGCTGATAAGTTCGCGAAAGAATGGGGCATTAACTTTCTCACTGGCTCTTTCATTGGCTTTTGCTAAATTAATAGCACTAGGTTGAGCGAGCTGATTGGTTTGGCGATCGCCCTTAATGTCGGGAGAAATTTTAGAGGTAATGTTAATAGCTGAAGATGGACTAGTTGATACTAATAGTTCAGCCGTAATATCTTTAATTACGGAAATATTCGTTGCTGAACCTGTAGATTTCCTTTCTACAGGCAACTTTGCCATATCGATCGCATCATTTCCCAACCAAGATAGTAACTCTTCGTCTGCCGATATCTCCGCCAAGTTAGTGGGAGCAGGGCGATTGCTACTTTCATCTAGCCATTCCAAAAGTTCAGGATCTTCATCCCTAGGCATTAATTCATCATTAACAGTCGTATCAGGCGCATCACTAACTGATTGCTCTAGATCCAAGCCATTGCTCTCTAAATCATTGAAAGCCTGCTGGTTCTGCACTAGTTCTTCTAATTCTCTCGCATCAGAAGCATTATGTTGAGGTTCATCGTATAGTCCAAAATTTTCAACTAGTTGTGTTGGAGCCTCAAGATCAAAGTCTGGATTAATTGTATTATCGGCAAAATAAATTTCCTGCGCCGATTCATCCGCTAGGGGATCAATTTCGGTAGTTACAGGTTCCTCAAATAAGCTATCTGATGGGGCATCTAGTAATTTCTCGATACTCAGATTGTCGGCAGGAGCAGCGATCGCTAGAATGGTTGACTCAATAGTTGACTCAATATTTGGCTCAATGTTTGGCTCAATATTTGAACTATCACTCTGCTCAATCTCAGAACTTAGCTCATTATTTGAACTATCACTCTGCTCGATCTCAGAACTTGGCTCAATGTTTGGTGCAACTACTGCCAATCTAGGCTCAATAATTGTCTCCATATCCTCAGCAACTATTGTTTCGCCAAACTCGTTACCCGCCAATAAGGCACTAATTAGGCTCTCGTCAGCAGGCTCTGGCACAGTCTCTAAATATCTAACAGGAATATCCGCAGGTAATTCGGGCAGTTGCACTGTCGGCGCATTAACTATTGGCGCTTCATTTTGAGCTTCATTTTGCTGACTAATACGCTCTACCAAAGCACTAATTAACGCCTCACCCTTCTGCTCAAGGGTTTCCATATAGCTGATTTTGGTGGCGATCGCACTTTGATACTCTTGCATATCTTGCTCTAGGGACTGAAATGTGGAATTAAACATTTCATCTAGATGGGCTAAAAAGCGATCGCTTTGTGCTTGGACACGACTAGCAAACTCGGCATCATAACTGCTGGCACTGTTAGGTGTGGCATCTGGGGCAGGTGGGATAGGCGGCTGCACGGTTTGCTGTACGGTTTGCTGTACAGTCTGTTGCACGGTCTGTTGTACGGTGTCCACAATCTGCTCACGCACATATTGATCAACCGATTGCAGCGATCGCCGCATTGATTCTTGCTGTGAGCTTTGAAACTCCTGAAATTGTTGCATCCAATTACTGCGATCGGACTCTAGTTTGGCAATCTCATCATTTAACCTTTGCTTTTGTTGATTTAACGAAGCTAACTCTTGGCTTATTTGCGATCGTTGCTGATTTTCCGCAATTTTGCTTAATCCTTGACTCAGGCTTTGATCAATACTTTGGTTTAGGCTCGCCGAAATCTCTCCCACCATCAACGCCCTTTCAACCGCCAAGGTCTGACTGACAATTTGCTGCACCGACTGCTGCACC
>CAYVMR010000169.1:0-5606 GCA_964452545.1 uncultured bacterium | reverse complement strand
CAGCAGCGGTGACCTAGCCCTGGCCCGCACGATGGCCATCCAGGCCCTGGTGTCAGGGCGGATTATCTACCTGCTCAGTCTCAGCCAATTTTGGGCCTCCCTGGGGGCCAGGTTACGGGGCCGGTCAGAACCGATTGCTGACCTGGCCGCCCTGGGTTACGGGATTTTAGCGGCAGTGGTGCTGCAGGTGGTGTTTAGCCAGTGGTCAGTGATGAATCATCTGTTTTCCACCGCCCCCCTGAGTCTTAACCAAGCCCTGGTGTGTATGGCCGCCGCCCTGCCCATGACCCTGGTGGCGATGTTGGCTAATTGGATTAATCCTCAGAACTAATTCCTCTGGCAGCCTGCCCTAATAGCCTGCCTTAAAGTCATTGATGCCGCCAGACCCCTCTAGGCAAAGGCCTTGCGCCCGTTGCCCTGCGCCTAAAGAACCTAGCCACCTCCAGCCGACCCTATTCCCTATTCCCTTGCGCCCGTTGCCGTGTCCCTGAGCCATGGTGTATACTTAGGGATGTTACAAGGCTGCCAACTTCAATCCTTACCCAGCAAGGGTTTTGGTTGATTTTGGTAGAGACGTAGTTGGGATCTTAAGCTCGAGGGTCAGGTCCTTAACTGGCTTGGCCCTCCTAACTAAGTCATTGTAAACTAAGGTAAAGTGTCAACTGGTTCTTTTATTTCCTCTGCTTATGGCCACCTCCATCGAAGATCGTATTCAAGCCGCCATCGCTGAAGCCCGTGAGTTGAGCGATCGCCTGGGTAGCACCTCCCAGGAATGTGCGGCGGCTTGGGATGTTGTTGAGGAACTCCAGGCGGAGGCGGGCCACCAGCACCAAACCCCAGCCAAGTCTAGCTTCCAAAGCTACTGCGATGCTAACCCCGATGCGGATGAGTGCCGCATTTACGAAGACTAATCCATCCTTGGAGTGAGGGGGCCTGGGGGGAGATCGGCGATAGCGTCCTGACTTCCCGCCAACCCCCCGGCCCCACCTAGCGCAGCGGCCCGCAGGGTACCGCCTAGGGGCGTTAGAGGTGATGAAGCTCTTGATCCCTCTCCATACCGATTAGCCCTGGGGTTGGGAAGGGGTTCCGTCGGTGGACCTAGCCGGGGGCTCCATCACCAGCCTGTGAAGGGCGTCAACCTCGGCGATCGCCGCCCTCAGGGCCGCTTCCCCGGTTGGGCTAACGGGAATACCCTCTAGTTGTTCACCCAATTTCAGCAGTCGACTGCCCAGCTCACTGGTCAGTAAGCTCCCCACCCATGGCAATCTTTCGGGCCGGGCCAGCTCTCCTAGGGGAAGAGGCGCGGTAACCACCGCCGATGCCGGCCTGGCCTGGCCCGGCCCGTGGTTTAAAGTGTCTTCCACCCCGTACATCTCCATCGGGTCAAACACCCGCAGTAGACTGGTTTGAGTGATAATCCCCAGGCCTTGACCCCAGTTCCAGGAGACCACCAGCCGCTGCACCCGGTAGCGCTGCATAGTTTGGTGGGCATCCCACAGGGAATCGTCGGGGCTGGCCAGAAATAGGGGGCAACTCATCACGGTCTGGGCCAGGGTTCGGCTAAGGTTGAGACCCAGGGCCTGGAACTGGACGATATCCCGTTCCGTGATGATGCCCAGGGGAAGCAGGGCCGGACAGTCCGCCCGATCAGTGGTGGCGGTATTGGCTATCACAATGCAGCTCACCTGGCGCTCCGCCATCTGTCGGGTCAGGTGCGTCACCGTCGTGGTCGGGGGGGCATAGAAAGCCTGGGGGGTCATCACCTCGGCCACCCGGCGCAGTTTCAGGAGATTGGTGGGACGCAGCACCTGACGAATACTCTCATGGGAAACCACCCCCACCAGACCCTGGTGGTCGTCAACAATCACCAGGTGACGGATACGGTAGCGACGAAATAGGAAGAGGGCGGCAAAAATTTCTTGAAAGTTCCGTTCCGCCAGGGTGACCACCGGGGTCACCATCACATCGACCATGGTCAGGCGGCCCAACTCCGTTTGACGGGCGGTGAGACGCACCACATCCCGCTCAGTGAGGATGCCCAGCACCTGCCCTGCCTCCACCACCAGAACACAACTGGAACGGCATTCCAAATGCCAAAAGTCCGGCGATGGCATCTCCTCGGCCAGTTCCCCCAGGGGGCAGGTAAAGCCTCGGGTCTGGCTCATCAGCACAATGGCCTCGGCCAGAGGGGTGCTGGGGGCCACCACGAGGGGATGGCGGTCAATGGCCGCATTAACCGGTGAAACCACTGAATTGGGTTCAGCCACCATAGCATCTGTTCTCCCAGACAGGGATGGGCTAGTTGTAGAGCAGTCCCCTTGGCTGGCCTCCTGGGTCTCAGAGGTCCGCCGCCTCGCAGGCCGCTACGGCTACATTTTGGATGATTTTGTGGGGCTCTAGGGCCGACCAGGGTTGTTTAGTCTAAAGCTTAATGACCGACTCTGGAACTATTGAGTTAAGGCAGGGATAGGCCGAGGTGGGGCCTGAAATTGTGTACCATAGAAGGCGTTGTGTAACGTTTTGTAACCATGCCTCTTCCCCAGCCCCTAACCACCCTGGATGGGACTCCCTTAGCCCCAGACCGGTTGGAAAACAAGGTGATTTTGTTTGTTAACGTGGCCAGTAAGTGCGGCTTGACACCCCAGTACAGTGGCCTGGTGGCCTTAGACCAAGCCTACGGCGATCGCGGCCTGGTGATCGTCGGGGTGCCCTGCAATCAGTTTGGCGCCCAGGAGCCCGGCACCCCCCAGGAAATCAAGGACTTCACCAAGACCAAGTACGATGTGGACTTTACCCTGCTAGAGAAGCAGGAGGTTAACGGCCCCAACCGTAGCCCCCTATACCAGTTTCTGGTGGGGGAGGGGGCCGATATTCAATGGAACTTTGGCAAATTTTTGGTGGGTCGAGACGGCCAGGTGGTGGCCCGCTTTGAACCCCAGACCCCGCCCAATGATCCGGCTTTGCAACAGGCGATCGAGGCGGCCCTGGGCTAGCGCCCTACCTCGCCTTGACACCCCCAGGCCATCCCACTGGCCTGTTTTTTTTGCTGTAGCCCGTGAGCTCAGATCGCTCAGCACACCCAGCAACCCTGTCGGTCTCAGCCCATCACCAAGGGCGTCGCCGGCCCGTCCTAACCGGATGGATAACCGCCCTATCGCGCCCATGGCACCCCTGGGAGAGGCAAGGTGCATAAAAGGGGAGTGCTGGGGGGTAAACCAGCTTTTTACCCATAATCTGGCAGTTTTTCCCAGATCCAAACGGGTTCTTGGGATCGCTAACAGTTAAGATTTGTAAAGACCCCGTCCTTAGCCATAGGGTGGAGTCTCCACTGTTCCGACAAGTGGTTGCCTTTAGCTGTTTTGTTTAGACCTGGTACTTTTGTGCAATTAGAAGAACGTCTCCAGCTCCGATCCGACGGAGTGCCCCCAGTCCCTCAGGCTTTTACTGATTCAGGTCTGCCCTTTACCCTCCAAGATTTGAAAAACGCCATTCCAGACCAGTGTTTTCAACCCTCTGCCTGGCGATCCATCGCCTACTTCCTGAGGGATATCGGTCTGATTGTCGCCCTATACGTTGTGGCCTATCGCCTGGATACCTGGTGGTTTTACCCGCTGTTTTGGCTGATGCAAGGTACCCTTTTTTGGGCCTTGTTTGTGGTTGGCCATGACTGCGGCCACGGGTCGTTTTCGAAGTGGGCCTGGCTAAATCATCTAGTCGGCCATCTCTGCCACACCCCCATTTTGGTGCCCTACCACGGCTGGCGGATTAGCCACCGCACCCACCATGCCAATACCGGCAACATTGACACCGATGAGAGCTGGTATCCCCTCTCAGAAAGCCAGTATCGGAATCTGCCCGCGGCCCAACGGTGGGTGCGGTTCTATGCCTCCCTACTGGCCTACCCCCTGTATCTATTCCTGCGCTCACCGGGACGCAAGGGGTCCCACTTCCTGCCCAGCAGTCCGCTGTTTCGGCCCTCTGAACGGCGGGGGGTGCTGATCAGCAGCCTCTGCTGTGTCGCCATGGTCACCCTACTACTCGGGCTGACGGTGCAGTTTGGAGTCGGGTGGATGGTGAAGTTCTACCTGATGCCCTATCTGGTGTTTGTGGTCTGGCTAGATTTAGTCACCCTATTGCACCACACCACCCCTGACATTCCCTGGTATCGGGGCAAGGATTGGACCTTCTTGAAGGGGGCCCTGTCCACCATCGACCGAGACTACGGGGTGTGCAACCCTATCCACCACCACATCGGCACCCATGTGGCCCACCACATCTTCCTGGGCATTCCCCACTACCATCTGGAAACCGCTACGGCGGCCATCAAGCCTATCCTGGGTGACTACTATCGCCAGTCTCGCGAATCCCTGTGGGCGAGCTTCTGTCGCGCCTTCTGGCAGTGCCACTATGTGCCCGATCATGGGTCTCAGGTTTACTATCAACCCCATCCCCGGTATCGCCCTTAACACCACGGTGGTGCCGTGATCTGAGGCCCAAATAACCCCAACCGAATCCCTATGGGGACTCGATTTGGGTTGTTTGGGCCTGTGGGGCAGTCGCCTCGGGCAACATCACCATGGCATCCCCAAAGGAGTAGAATCGATAACCTTCCTGGATAGCCTCCTGGTAGAGGTCGAGGAGGCGTTGGCGACCGATCAGGGCACTGACCAACAGCAGCAGGCTGGAACCGGGCAGGTGAAAGTTGGTAATTAACCCGTCGATCACTCGGAATCGATAGCTAGGGTAGATATAGAGGTTGACCTGTCCGCGCCAGGGTTGCAATTGGCCGGCCTGGGCCGCCCCCTCCAGGGCCCGCACCACCGTGGTGCCCACTGCGATCACCCGATTCCCCCGGGCCTGGGTGGCCTTGATCCGATCCACGGTGGCGGCCGGCACCTCCACCCATTCCCCGTGCATGGTGTGGTCTAAAACGTTATCCGTGGCAATCGGGCGAAAGGTGCCCACTCCGACGTGCAGGGTCAGATAGCAGCGCTCGATGCCCCGTTGGCTGAGGGCTTCAAACAGGCGATCGGTGAAGTGGAGACCGGCGGTGGGGGCAGCGACGGCCCCCGGCACCTCCGCGTAGATGGTTTGGTAGCGCTCCGGATCGGACCTACCGGTAATGTAGGGGGGCAGGGGAATCTGGCCCAACTGCTCCAGCAGGGGGTAGAGGGCTTGGTTGTCCTTGGTGTGAAACTGCAGCAGACGACCATTGGTGTCGGGGTCTTGATCGATGACCTGCGCCCATAGATCGGCGGGTTGGTCGGGGGGGCCAAAGTGGATGACAGCCCCTGGTTTGAGGCGCCGCCCTGGCCGTACCAGGGCTAGCCATTGATCCGGGGCTCGTTGCTCTAACAACAGCACCTCCACCGTACCGCCCGAGGGTTTTTGACCGATCAGACGGGCGGGGATCACCCGGGTGTTATTCAGCACCAGCAGATCCCCGGGGTTAAGCAGCTCCGGCAGGTGGTAAAAATACCGGTGGTGGTGACGATCCGCCCCCTCTACCACCAGCAGACGGGAGGCGTCCCTGGGGGTGACCGGGGTCTGGGCGATCAGTTCAGGGGGCAGGGTGTACTGGTAGGCGGCCAGGGAGTGGTCTGGGC
>CAYVMR010000168.1:0-5612 GCA_964452545.1 uncultured bacterium | reverse complement strand
GTGATGTGGTTATCCTGGATGGCCGGGATCTGAGCGCTGGCCCCGTGGCTCGGCTCAGATTGCCCCACCATATCCCCTACGGACTCCACGGCAGCTTTGTACCCGAGGTCTTCTAAACCCCCGCTTAAGCCGGCTGCACCGGCAACTCCGGCGGCACCGCTGAGGCTGACAAAGCCACCGGTAGCTCCAGGATAGACCCCTTCAGCACCAGGACTGAACAGGGGGCATGGTGCATGACGTAGTTGCTGACGCTGCCTAAGATGGCTGCCGTCAGGCCGCTGCGGCCCCGGTTACCCAGCACTACCAGATCTGCTGCCCAGGCTTGGGCCGCCTTGCAAATTCCCTTGCCTGGTTCACCCACCAGTTGCCGAAACTCCGCAGTCACACCAACGGCTTCAGCCCGATGGGCAAACTGGCGCAGCCGATCCAGGCTTTCCGTCTCGTAGCGTACCCATTCCTGGTGCCAAAGTTCCAGGTTCACCTCACTGCCCGGTGCCCAGTAAATGGAGTCCATGGTGCTGGGTAGGGGCAGGGGACTGCCCTCCTCCTGCCCTGAGAGGCTGTGCACTAACAATAGGGATGCTCCCATTCCCTGGGCTACGCCCAGGGCGGCAGTGAACACCGCCTCGGCGGCGGTGCTATTGTCCAAAGCCACAAGAATTTTCTGGTACATAGTCTGCCCTGGGTTTTTAAGTGAACAAAGGCCCCACGACCTGGCTGAGGGTCTGCCTAGGCCGGTCGTTTGGGGTGCACCGGTTTGGGTAACAACCAGCAGAGGACCAAAACAATCCCCAGCAGCCCCAGCTCGGTGAGTAAATAAAGGATGTCATGGTAACTTAGTACTAGGCTCAGCATCGGCTTACCCTCCTGATGCGATCGCGGCGGGAAGCGGGTCAAACCAGCTTCCATTTCTATTTTCTCCCCTTTTGTTGCCTTGGGTGTAGTCCTGCAACGAAGTGTTATAGCCGTCAGGGCCACAGAAAGTTTTTACCTTCATATTGGGTTGGGCCATTTAAACTCAGGGTAGAGTTTGATGTTAAGTCAAGGTTTAGCCCTAGCTATCTTGAACGGGGCTGACCGCGGCGTGAGCGCTCCTATCAATTTACCGTCCACCATGGAGAAGGGCATGATTTCTAGCAATCACCAACTGTCCCAAGAGCTACAACAAAAGCAGTTGCAATTGCAAGCCTTTCGAGAGTCTACGGGGGCATCTCTGCAGACCCTGCTCGACCAGTATGACTGGGGTATCGTATCGGGGGGCGGCCACCAGGGATTGCCGCTACTCACCCTGCGCCTTGATCACCGTATTGCCTTAGACGACCCCTTTCTGCTCCGCTTGGCGGAGCAGGCAGAAAAGACCTGGGGGCCGATAGACTTTGCCCTGTTTTCTGGCGAAACCTTGGAGCCGGTCAGGGTGTTAAGCAAAACCTTACTCGACCAACGGTGGCGTCGGCGACAGACCCAGGCCTAGACCGATCTGGGTTAGTAGCTGAGCTTGAGGGCGTTGACTGGCACCTCATCCCAGGACTCTACGGTACGCAGACGGGCTACCCAGCCCGTTTGGCGTTGATCCTCCGTCAGGTTTGCCTGAAAGGATTGGTGACAGGCCTGGGCTTGGTCGGCGTCCACACAGGCAATACAGGAATAAATCAGGCCGGAGGGATCAATTTGCTCGTTAATCCAGATCATGGGGGGCAATGGTGTAGGAAACGGTATCGGTCTAGATATAGTTTTGGCCAGAACGTTGACAACAAGGTTGATTGATAAAAGCCATGGCTGGGTAGGCATGCTGGCTGGCTGGTTGTCGTCCCGTTACCCAGCGGATGGTCATAGGGGGCAACGGGGTTCTAGCGGCGTTTTAGCCACAATAACAGGGCCATGATCAACCCAACCAAGGGTAAGACCAGCAAGGCAAAGATGCCTAGGCCGATCTGCTGCTGCACCGTCATCACAATGCGGCGATTGGTCACCTGTCGTGGGCGAATTGAGAGGGTAGAATTATCCTTCTGGCTTAGCCAACTGACGGCGTTGAGGAAAACATCACCATTTAATTGTTGCTCAAACAGGCCATCGGTGGCAAAGGTGGCATTGCCGATCACCACCAGGCGAGCCTGGGGCCCGGTGAACTCGCCATCTTCAACCTCGCTGGGGGTGGGGGTAGCTGCCTCACCCACGGGTCGACTGAGCGCTACCCCCAGGGTGTAGGGCCCACTGGGGGGGGCATCCTGGTTAAACTGCAGCTCTCCGTCGGTGGACAGGGCTTCAGCCCGGCTCTGGGGGTTACTGCGCAGGATTGGCGCCGCCGTCACCTCCGGCATCGCTTCTAGGTTAATGGGGCGCACTAGGGGAAAGAAGGACCGACCGGTGCCAAAGTCCCGGGTAATCGGGTGATCACCATAATCTGTCACTAGCGGCGCCGCTGGCCCCAACCCCACCAACTGGCCAGAGCCGGAGGTGTCTAAAACAATCCGATTATCCAGGCTCACCCCCCAGCTATCCAACAGGCTATCAAGGTTGGGGCTGGTGCGGGGATCGATCATCAACAGTAGGCTGCCGCCCTCCTTCAGGTAGGTGGAGAGGGCCTGCACTTCGTTATCAAAAAACTCTGCCGCAGGACCGGCCACGATCACCACATTGGCGTCTTCAGGCACCGTTGAGGTCTGGGCCAAGTCCAGGGGCTCCACCCTAAAGCCCTTCTCTTCGAGGGCGGTGGCGGCCTGCAGGAAGCCGGTCTGACTGCCATCAATGGGGAACTCCTGGTGGCCTTGGGTGAAATAGGCTCGCAGGCTACCGGTTTGAGTCAACTGGTCAAGGGCATTGGTGAGGGTGCGTTCGGAGAGGCGATCGCTGGGGCTCAACACCTGCAGCTGGCGGCGCTCCTCTCCCTGCTCTAGAAACACCGCCCCAGCCTGACTCACCCCAAAATCCTGGGCTCGGCGGGGATCATCGTAGGGGTTAACGTACTCAAAGGAAAAGTTATCCCCCGCCTGTCGGTAGCTCTCGAGTAGCTGGCGGTCCTGGGGGTTTTGATTGGCATCAAAGATCAGGACCCTGGTCGGGTTCTCAAGGGCCTGCACCACCTGCTGGGACTGGGGAGCCAGGGTAAATAGTTGGTTTTCGGTAAGGTCAACCCGGCTGTTGTAACGGACGGCCAACAGGTTAATGAAGCCGAGGATCACCAGCACCGCCAGGGTTGAGATTAGGGCATTGGCGCCAGCCTCGGTAGACCGCTGGGACCAGAAGCGATCGCGGCCACTGTCAGCGAGACTGAGGCCCACCACCAGTAACCCCAGCCCCCCCACCAATAACCCCAGGGATACAGGTCCCCAGCCCTGCAGCAACCCTACTAAGAGGCCCGCTGTGACCAGGGCCAACCCCGGCAGGGATAAATACCTTAACGTCCTAGCCATCGCCTTTTTCATAGGTCCAATTTTCTAGTTGCCATTAAGACCGCTGAAAGCGCAGGGCTTCAACGGACTGGGCCGTCAAGTAGAGGCCCAAAACCATAAAGGATAAAAACATTACCAGGCTGCCAGTGTCAAAAACCCCCTCCGTAAAGTCTGTGAAGTGGCGCAGGAGGGAGAGGTGACTGAGGGCCTGGCCGAAGGCACCAGGAATGACCTGGGCAATGGCATCCACTAGCCACAGCAGCAGAATCAGGGCAAAGGTCATAATAGCGGCCAATACCGTACTCTCTGTCAGGGAGGAAATAAACATGCCCAGGGCCAGGATACTAGCGGCCATCAACACTAAGCCCAGGTGGGCAAGACCAAACACCGCGGAGCCAGTGGCGGGAGAGGCCGCCCCCAGGGCCACCGATTGACAAACCATCAGGGGCAGAATTAGGCCAATGTAGAACATGACCACCGCTAGCAGTTTGCCCAGGGCCACCGCCCAGTTAGGCAAGGGAGAGGTGGCCAATAGCTCTAGGGTGCCCTGCTTGCGTTCCTCGGCGTAGAGGCCCATGGATAACATCGGCAGAATAAACATTGACAGGGAACCCAGGAGGCCGACGTAGGCCTTATTGAATTCGTAGGCCACGTCCACGGGGGGGGATGGGGGCAACCCCATCTGGACGGCCTGATCCGCCATGGCAGCCTGGGCAATAATTCCCTGGGGACCTAGCAACATGACTACGAGGAAGAACCCGCCCAGTAGCCAGAATACGGCGGCAATCACGTAGGACAGGGGGGAGGATAGGTAGCTTTGCAGTTCTCGGCGGAGAATCGCAAGGATGGCTTTGGCAATCATAGTCAGGCGATGGGGGAACAACCTACTACCCCAGGTTCTAGGGTAGCAGTCACCGGCCTAAAGGGGCTGGATGTCTAGGCTATCACGGCTGTGGCTGAGCACCTCTACCGATCGCTGCAGCTTGGCCTCCAGGTAGTGTTTTTGGTCTAATAATTGGCGTAACCGCTGGTGACGGGCGATCGCCTGGCTGAGGGTCGACAACTGCTCCGCTGGACAGGGTAGACATTGCACCTGACCATCAGCATCGAGACTACAGAGTTGATAGGCCGACGGGGCGGGGTGGGACGGAGGCACCTCGCTACCCTGGGAGAGGCGATCGACGTAATCAGAAATTGCTTCTGGGTCACCATGGCGGAGTAGGCTAGCGGTATCTCGGCAGGCGGCGGGGGCGGTTGCCAGGGCTTCTAACCAACCCTCCACGATGGGTCCTTCCAGGTAGAGGGCTTGTATCTGTTCCAGGATTTGCCGTAATTCACCGTGCCAGCCGGCGATCGCCACCTGGATATCCTCCAACACCTTCAGGGCCAGGGCGGGGTTAGCGTCGTGGCGGTGACGACTAAACACCGGCCGCTTGGGCTTGGGCAATTTCGGCATTGCGGTGCTCTGGGGGCTAAGCCCGACGGGGAGCCCTGGCCGATCAAGGGTAGGCTGGGGCCGGCCCCCCCCCGTCCCAATTTGAAAGGAAATCGGCTTAGGGGTGCCCCGGGTCGGAGATAGGGGCGCGGGGTCTAGGGCATCGGAGGAGTTGACCATGGGGAATAACACCAACGCTAGGGGATCGAGTCGGACACACCTGACTGAGGTGGGCAACCTCAGCGCCGCTGACTAGAGCATTGGGCTCACGCAGGGGCGGTCAATGGTGGTGGGGGTTCACCCTGTTTGTTAAGGGTATACCGGAATCCTTGACTTGTAACCCACCCTGGCCAAGGACAGCGGATAATGGGTGATAGCTAAACCCGAGGCGAGGGCCCGGTTCAGAGCCCCCAAGTGCTGTCCCCCTAGACGATTAAACCTATGCAGATTGGACTCCCCAAGGAAATTAAGGACCAGGAATTTCGGGTCGGTCTTACCCCGGCGGTGGTGCATACCCTCTGTCAGCAGGGCCATGGAGTGGTGGTGGAAACCGGAGCCGGCTTAGGTTCGGGCTTTACGGATGGGGATTACCAACGGGCTGGAGCTACCCTGGTGGAGGCCCCGGCCCTAGCCTGGCAGGCCCAGTTGGTGGTGAAAGTGAAGGAACCCCAGCCCTCTGAGTACCCCTACCTGCGATCGGATCTGGTGTTATTTACCTACCTGTACCGGGCGGCTGAGAGATCGGTGAAGGTGGCCCTGCTGGCCAGGGGCAGCACAGCGATCGACTA
>CAYVMR010000167.1:0-5636 GCA_964452545.1 uncultured bacterium | reverse complement strand
AAGTACAGATGCATTGTCAAAAGCTATTAGCTGAAAGAACCTTCCCATTTCAGGTGTATCTCATACGATCAGGAACCGCTATGACTGCCGCACCACCTGATAGTGGTCTGCGTTCAAGTCAGGCCGAGGACCACCCCGATGAGGCTTGGGTGATGATACGCTCCCGGTTGCTCGGTAGCCTTTAATCAGCTTAAAGACGCAGTCTGGACCGACTTCAAAGCGCTCTGCTAGTCCTCGAATCAACCCCTCTCCCTGCTCCTAGAGAGCGACAATACGTTGCCGTAAATCGCAGGAGTAGGATTGCATCGCAAGGCTTTCTGTCGAGTACAGAGATTATTTACGCTTATGTTTTATCAATCGTACTTTATCAACTCGGATATCGCTATATTACCATTACTATTCCTGTCAATCGTGTATCCCCTAAACGGCAAAACCGAAAAGCTGATAGGATAACCATGGTTTTTTATGTGTGGTATGTAACCCCATGGCTTTACCGGTTTTGAGGTCACTCAATCTGCAGTCGAAGTTGCTAACGGTGCTGTTGGCCACCAGCCTAGCCTCAATGTTGCTGACTGGCTATATCGCCTATAGCAGTGGACGAGATGCTATTACCCAAATCACAACCGACCAGTTGTCAGGTTTGCGTAGTGCCAAGGCGGACGAAATTGAGATGTATTTCAAAAATATGGAGCAGCATATACTGACTCTCAGTGAAGCCTCCATGACCATTGATGCTCTGCAGGGTTTCCGCACAGCCTTTGAGCAGCTGAAGGATTCCCCCTTGGAGGGGGCTCAGCGGCAAAAGTTGACTCAATTTTATGAAAGCGACTTTTTGCCAATCTTGAGAAAAAACATTGCTGGGGATGCCTCAGTGTTTTCCTATGTTCCCTCTGAGGTAAATACCCAATACCTGCAATATCATTATCTTGCCGCTAACCCCAACAGTTTTGATAAGAAGAGCATGCTTAACAATGCGGGTGATGGCAGCGATTACAGTAATCTGCACAGCACCTACCATCCTCGTTTCACGCGAGTAGCCGAACGGATGGGCTATCAGGATATTGTACTTTTTGATCTGCAGGGCAATATGCTCTACTCGGTTGCGAAGCAGCCTGACTTTGCCACTAATATTATGTCAGGTCCCTATGCCCAGAGCAACATGGCGGAAGCCTTTCAGACGGCTTTACGATCTTCTGATCCCAGCTTTGTTTCTGCTATTGATTTTCAACGGTATCGGGCTAATTTGGGCTTGCCTACCAGCTTTATTACTACCACAGTATTTGACTATTCTGGCAAGTTTATTGGGGTTTTAGTCGCTCAGATCGATAGTGGTCGAATCGATCAGATTATGACCAGTAATGAAAATTGGCAGGCAGTGGGATTGGGTAAAACGGGTGAAGTTGTTTTATTCGGACAAGATTACAAATTCAGATCCCCAAGTCGTCTGTTTATTGAAGACGCTGACCAATATTTCAAAACCCTAGAAGAGCAAAACTATCCTTCAGAGGAGATTGAAGCGATTCGTAATGCGGGTTCTCCCATTGTCTTAATGAACGTTTCTAAGACAGGGGCCTCTGAAGGTGCCCTTGGTAACCGATCTGGTGTCATCACCGCTAAAACTGAAACCGGTGAGATGGCTTTAACTGCCTACCAGCCAGTCAAGTTGGGTAACTTCAGATGGGGATTAATGGCCCGAATTAGTCAGCAAGAAGCTTTTTCCGGTCTCAACCGCCTGGGGCTAAGGCTTTTGGTCAGTACGGCCTTAATGGTTGGGTTACTAACTCTCTTAGCTAATTATCTAGCCCGACTGTTTTCTAACCCGATTCGGAGAATTAACCAGGGTCTTAAACGAATCGCCGAGGGGGACACTAACGTTGAAATTATCATGAAATCAGATGATGAAATTGGTGATCTGGGTAAATCTTTTAACCAAATGGTGAATAGTATTCGGGAAAAAGATAGGGAGATTGATAATCAAATTGCTGAAAATAATCGTTTGCTACTCAATATTTTACCTCCGTCGGTAGCAGAAGATTTGAAAAGTGGTAAACGGCAGAGTATTGCAGATAACTTCCCTGATGTTAGTGTTCTTTATCTGGAAGTCGAGGGCTTTGGTGATTTATCCTCTGGGTTGCCCCCTGACGTTGGCTTAGAGTTTTTAAATGATTTGGTTGGTCGCTTTGATGAATTGGCTGAGGAGTTTGGTGTTGAGAAGATAAAAACCATTGGTGCATCCTATCTGGCTGTATGCGGTTTATCTGTGCCTCGAATTGATCACGTTAAACGAGGGATGGATTTTGCGATTGCCGCTATCCATGCTACCCAGAAATTTAACCAAGCCAATCAACTGACTAACTTGAGTCTAGATATTGGCATGCATTCAGGACCGGTTACTGCTGGTGTGGTTGGCAAGACGAAGTTTCTTTATGAGCTTTGGGGTGAAACCATTACCATTGCTCGGGCCATCCATAGTTCCCCCGATCAAAATATCATTCAGGTTACCAAGGAGGTTTATGAGGCCTTGGCCGGTCTTTATGATTTCGTTCCTGGCGCCGATGTCGTCGTTAAGGGTAAGGGAAATATTCCGGTTTGGGTTCTCAAGCCCTTGGGGGGGAGAAACTCTGGATTGGAACTAGCTAGGGCGGAGGATTGATCGATCATGACAAATGTGTTTTCAGCTCAGTCGGAAGTTCTCTGGGCGATCGCGCTGGTGTTGGGCTTACCCCTGTTAACGATTGCCCTGGGGGAAATTATTGAAAGCCTGGAGCGCCGTAGCCAATCCCTGGCTAATCCCCTTAAGAGTTTTCGTAATTTAGTTTTGCCCTTCCTCTTTGCATTCCTAACCCTCACCCAATTAGCCCGGTTAGAGCCCACTACCGTCGGAGTGCGCATTATCCAAACCGGTCTTTGGATAGCGCTGATCTATACGGCCCTGTCTTTGCTCAATACGATTCTTTTTGCCAATGTTAAAACCGGTGCCTGGCAAACTAGGGTGCCTAAGCTACTGGTTGACCTGGGTCGCAGTATTTTGGTCGTCATTGGCACCGCAGTTATTCTGGCAAATGTTTGGGGCACTAATTTGGGGGCCTTTGTTGCGGCTTTGGGGTTTGGTTCCTTTGCCCTGGCCTTTGCTCTCCAAAACGTCATCGGTAATATTTTCTCCGGTCTACTGTTGATGTTTGAACAGCCCTTTTCCCTCGATGAGTGGATTGAGGTGGGGGGTATTAAGGGTAGGGTGGCTCAAATTAACTGGCGATCGGTGCACTTGGAGACCCTGGCCAATGATTTGGTGATTGTGCCCAACTCTGCAATTGCCAATGCTTCTTTTACAAACTTTAGCCGTCCCAAGCCCGCCTACGAACAGGAAATCTCCATTAGCTTCTCCTACGATGATCCACCTCACAAGGTGATTGAATTGTTGCGGCAAACGGCATTGGAGGCACCCTTTGTGATCCCTGAGTCGATTTGGGTGAGGGTGGCTGACTATGGTGACTTTGCAATCAATTATTTGGTTGGACTGTCGGCCCCTACTATGTCCGAGTCTGGCCGTATGCGCAATGAATTTCGTATGCGTCTGTGGTACATGGCTAAGCGTCATAACCTCACCATGCCCTACCCGATCGCGACTCAGATTGAGTACCCGGGTACGGTGGCGAATCCGGAGGATCTGGCCAATCAGGTCAAAGCTCTTTTGGGCCGGATTCCGAGCCTGGCCCGCTTAGAGGAGGCCACCTTAGCAGAGGTGGTCAGAACGGGGCAAATTCTTGACTACTGTGGTGGCGAAACCCTGATCAGCCTGGGTAGTCCATTGACGGGTCTATATTTTATCGTCAACGGCAAGGTTGAACTGAGAATCTCCGCCGTGGCCACCAACGGGCATGGCCCTGAGGGCGAGCTCAGACTTGGTCAACTGAGCGAGGGAGAGTTCTTTGCTGAACAGGCCTGCTTGCCCACCCAACAGTTGAGCATGGCGACTGCTGTGGCCGTTACAGATGTCCAGGTATTTGTGATCAAACGACAGCATCTGGAACAACTTCTGGATCGCTCACCCCGCCTGGCCCAACAGATTGCTGAGGTGATGGAGTTACGCAAACGTAATGCTGACCATCTGCGGTTATCCGAGGTGGCCTAGGAGTTCTGAGCAAAGCGATAACTGAATCAAAAATTAACTTTCCCTGGGGTCCCCAAGTCGTTAAACTAGCAATGATAAGAGAGTTATCCCCGCGATTAAATACCTATGTCTGTCGTTAGCCAAGTCATTTTGAACGCCGATGATGAGCTGCGCTACCCCACCACTGGTGAGCTAAAGGCCATCGAAGACTTTTTGAAAACCGGTGAGCAGCGTATGCGTATTGCCGCCACCCTATCGGAAAATGAGAAGAAAATTGTGGACCAGGCCAGTCGCGAGCTCTGGCGTCGCCGCCCTGACTTTATTGCCCCCGGTGGTAACGCCTTTGGTCAAAAGCAGCGGGCCCTCTGCATCCGTGACTACGGCTGGTACCTGCGACTGATCACCTACGGGGTGATTGCTGGCGATAAGGCCCCCATCGAAAGTATTGGTTTGATTGGGGTACGAGAGATGTACAACGCCCTGAATGTTCCTGTACCGGGCATGGTGGAGGCGATTCGCTGCCTTAAGGAGGCTTCCCTCAACCTGCTGAATGATGAGGATGCGGCGGAGGCAGCCCCCTACTTTGACTATATTATCCAGGCGATGTCCTAGGCGGTTTCCCTGGGAGGTTAGGCTTTGCTCGGTGTTTCACACCCGGTTGGGAGCGCTAGGCTATGCTCCCAACCGGGTGGTCCTGGGTTTTTCAGAGATTGCGCCGCAATAACCTGCCCTGGGTTATCTGGATCTATTCTCCTCAACCGCTCCCCCAGTCTGGTGTAACCACGCCGTAATAGCCCTCGCCAGGACGTTTGCCACCTGCCGCTGAGCCTCAGGATCTTGAATCCACTCAAACTCAAAGGGGTTGGTCATGAACCCTAATTCCAGCAAGACCGAGGGACTGACCTGGGGCCGGGTGAGGGCCAAGTTGTTCCAGTATACGCCGTAGCTGGGTCGGTCTAGCTGTTCCACCAGATAGTCATGGAGGAATTGGGCCAGGTCTCGGGTCTGGGCATGGAACCAGAAGCTGCCGATGCCGGCGGTGTGGAGGGCATCCCCAGCGTCTGGTAGGGCGTTGTAGTGAATGCTCAAGGCCAGGGTAGGGGCGATGGCGCCAATCTGGTTAGCCCGATCGTTGGGGCTACTGGCGCTATCGTCCTGGCGGCTCATGATCACGGTGGCGCCCCGGTCCACCAGGGCCTGTCGTAGGAGGGTGGCGATCGCTAAATTAACCACCTTTTCTGGAGTACCGTCTGGCCCCAGGGCCCCCAGCTCATCGCCGCCATGGCCCGCATCCAGGAAAATCGTGGCCCCCTGCAGAGGGCGGTCTGGCCCCAGGCGGGGGGGATGGCGCAGGGCCAACACCAGGGTGGTGCCCTGGTAGGTCAGTCGGTACCCCCACTGCTGGGGAGTTTTGAAATGAAATTGGTACTGTACCTGCTGGTTGGGCAGGGGTTGCCAGTCCAGGCGGTCTACCCCACCCCCCGCCACCAGACGGATGGTGTCGGTTTGGGCGGTGGTGGTGTAG
>CAYVMR010000166.1:0-5649 GCA_964452545.1 uncultured bacterium | reverse complement strand
GGGGTTGCTGCGGTGAGCGCCGCTCCCGCCAGTAGTCCCAGGTGCGCATCAGGGCGTGCTGCAAAATCGGTAACTGGTCTGGGTTATCGCCGGTGTCGTTGAGCAGGCGATTGACTAGGCGAGGGGTGATGGTGGCCCCCCCACCGCCACCGGCCCCTCAATGGCCCGGCGCAACTGGTCTCGAGTTAAACGGGGAATCAGGTACTGGCTATCATTCAGGGTCTCGGGCAGATGGCGAAACTGGGCACAATCCCCCAGAAAGTCAGATCGCAGGGTCAGCACCACAAAGATGGGCACCTGGCGTTGGCCCACCGCCGCCAGCAACAACTTGACAAAGGCAGCGGCCTCCTCCGCCGCTGGCAGGTCCTCCCCCTGGCCCTGGGCCCAGGCCTTAAAGCGAAACAGCTCCTCAAATTGGTCCACCACCACCAGGAGGTTTTCGGTCTCCGCCAATCGCGCCTGTTGCACCACCTCCAGCAGCCCCAGTTCCCCCCGGCGCAGGGTACTCTCGGCCAGGGCGGTCCGAATCACCCGATCATCCCCCGACAGATCCAGGCCTAACACCTGGGGCTGGTGCAGGGCGAGGGCTAGATTGCCGATGGGGGCGTTGCCCGGCCGCAACACCGCCACCCGCCAGTTAGAACTGGCCCCGGGCAAAAAGCCACTGTAGAGGCAGGGGAGTAAGCCCGCCCGCACCAGGGACGACTTACCGCTGCCGGAGGTGCCCACCACCGCTAGCAGCCGGTTGCGCTCCAGACGCCGCACCAATTCATCGGCCTGACCCTCGCGGCCAAAGAACAGGTGTTCTTCGTCTAGCTCGAAGGGGCGCAGGCCAGGAAAGGGATTGGGCAGGGCAGGGGTAGCCATGATCACAGGCGCTAGGCGAGTTGTTGTAGAAAGGGGCTGAGCAGATCGGATTGGAACCCCTGGAACCCCTCAATCAGGGGGATTTCGGGGTCACTAAAGTATTGTTTGTCGGGGTTGGTGAGATAGATGGCCTGGGCCCGTAAGGGTTTGGGGCGGCCATAGCGGGACTTTTTGAGGGCATTGACCCGTCGCTTCAGCCAGAGGTTGTTGGCCTCACCGTAGTAGATCAGCACTGCTTCACACCGCTGCAGCAGGCTTTCTGACTGACTGAGGCCGGAGCTGTCGTAGTCCGGCAGAATTACCTCAAAGCTCTGGCTGAGCCAATCATAGAGGGGGTCAAAGCTCGGGTTTTCCAGGTCCCGCTCATCGCAGTCGAGATAGATGGGTAGTCTGCCCCTCGAGTTTGGAGGGGTAGCGGCCTGGTGCCGGGGAGTGAGGCGATCGCGAATGTGATCCTTCAGGGTTTCTAAGTTGGTGCGCAGAAAATCAGGATCGTTCTCAATCTCCGCCAGGAAACTACTGGCCTCCTCCCCTGCACGGCTGGGGGGCATCCAGAGGATGCGGGAAAAGTCAGGGCGACTCTCACCGCAGCCCTGGCTGAGCTGCAGTTGGGCCCGACTGCGGGCTAGCAGCAGGGCCTGGTAGGCCTGCTGGGGGGTTTGCTGCAGGGGGGAGAGGGGCATGACCGGCTCAGGACTCAGTAGGTGCACCGACAGGATTGACTCCCCTAGGGCAGCACAGACCCGCTGGTTAAATTCGCTAGGGTCAGGGGGTAGGGGTTCCTCCGGTAGGACCCGGTGACCGAGCTGGGTGAGGGCGCGGCGGAGGTTATCGCGATCGCCGGTCAGGTCAGGGGTGGTCTCCGCCAGGTAGATCCCCTGCCCCGACCTGGGCGGGGGATCGGGCGCAGTGGGGGAGAGCCCTGGCTGCTCCGGCACCGCCTCCAGAATTTTTAGGGTTTGGTGGATGTCGTAGGCCAGGTCGTTGAGCTTGGCATAAAACTTACGGGTCGCCTCATCCCCTAAAAGGCGGTTAAACTCCTGGGGTCGCCCAACCCGGTCCCAATCAAAAAACTCATAACCCAACAGACGATCCAGGTTTTCAGGATGTTGGTCAAGGGGCAGATAGGTCTTAATCACCTTAAAGATGCGGGATTTATCCCCCACCTTGACCCCGCCCCGGGCACTGGCGGCGGCAAAGAACTGATCTAACTCCTGCAGGCACCAGGGGGACCTGACATAGCGGGGGGATAGAATCGATACCAGCAAGGCTAGCTGGGGAAATTGCTCCAGAATGGTCTGGGGGAAGTCGTCGTTACCCTGCAACTTTTCATCCCGCCAAATCCTGGGTTTTTCTCCGAGCAGTTCACTCAGGCGGATTTCTAAGGCTCGGTGAAACCAGGACACCCATCCCTCCAAGCCCTCTGGAGACACCTGATTGTCTAGATGGGCGTAACTAATGAAAAGATCGCGACTAAACTTCATCCAGGATCAACAGGAGACCAACGCTAAGGACCATAGATTCCTTTAGGATATCAGAGTTCCTGAGGATCGCGCCGGTCCTGCCCCACCGCGACCGCAACGATCGATTGGGTCAGCCTTGTCCCCCATGCCTTCCCGGTCGCTCTACTAGCCCTTGCCGTAGGGCGGGTTGGACAGCATGAAGCCATATTTCGGCACCGAAAAGGTGCCGTCGTAGCAATCGATCGGAGCTCAGGCCGCTAGGGTTTCCCTAAGCCTAAAAGGAGCCGCCCTCAGGCCTAGGGATGAACCCTCACTTTGGGCAAGGTCCCCCTGCAGTTAACCAGAATTAGGACAGCAAGTGGCGGCGCAGCACATCGAGGGCCCCGTTCGCACTGAGCAGGCGCACCCACTCCCGTCCTCGAAAGGCGGCAAATTCGTGCTTCACCGTTAGGGCGCGGCGATCGGGGGTGGCCAACCCCAGGTAGACCAGACCCACGGGTTTGGTGGGGGTGCCGCCGCCCGGCCCGGCGATACCGGTGATGCTGAGGGCCCAGTCAGTGTGCAGGGCCCGTTGCGCGCCCAGGGCCATGGCGGCGGCCACCGCCTCACTGACGGCCCCATCCTGCTGCAGCAGGGCAGCATCTACCCCCAGCAGATCAACCTTGATCTGGTTATCGTAGGCAATAATGCCCCCCCGAAAGTAGGTAGAGCTGCCGGCGATGGTGGTGAGTATCTGCCCCAACCCACCCCCCGTGCACGACTCGGCCACCGCCAGGGTCTGGTGCCGCGACTGAAGCAGGGCCCCCACCACGGAGGCCAGGCTATCTTCATCGGTGCCGTAGCAGTCGAGACCGAGCTCGGCTCTGAGGGCCAACTCCACCGGTTCAATCAAGGCTAGGGCGGCAGATCGACAGTCAGCCTGGGCGGTAATTCGCAACTTTGCTTCACCTTGGCTAGCGTAGGGGGCTACGGTGGGGTTGGTCAGATCCAGGTAATCCCGCACCTGCTCGGCCATGGCCGATTCGCTAATCCCCCAACAGCGCAACATACGGCTGACAATGGTGCGCTGGACCCAGCCCTGCTGCTGTAAATAGGGGACGGCGGTCTCACGCCACATCGCTTGCATTTCCCGGGGTACACCCGGAAAGGTGAGCAGGGTGAGGTCGGGCCGGGGTTGCCAGATCACCCCTGGGGCGGTGCCTAAGGGGTTAGGCAACACCCTGGCCCCCTGGGGCAGCAGGGCTTGCTTGCGGTTACTAGGGGGGACGGCCCGGCCCCGACTGGTAAACTTAGCCTCAATATCCGCCAGAATTTCCGGGTGTTCCACCAGGGGTACACCAAAGCACTCCGCCAGGGTTTCCAGGGTAAGGTCATCCGGGGTGGGGCCGAGACCTCCGGTAAACAGGAGCAGGGACGATCTCTGGGCGGCAATGGTCACCGCGGCTTGAATGCGGCTGGGGTTATCCCCAACCACGGTTTGATAATAGTGGGGAATGCCTAAATCGGCTAATTCCCGGGCCAGGAACTGGGCATTACTATTGAGGATATCCCCCAACAACAGCTCAGTTCCCACGCAAATCACCTCAGCGGCCATGGTCATAGTGGCTCAGCCATCCTTAAAACCGTTCACCGCCATTAAATCAAAGAATTGAGCCCGGCGGGAAACCCGCTAGGGTGGCGGCGGCTTAGGGGTTGGTCAAGCGGCCTGGGCGGGTCGGCGATCGCCTGACTGAATCGGCGAGCCGGAGGCTTCCAGGCTCAGGGGTTGGAGGCTAGGAGCACGGTTCGCCGTGATGGTAAGCAAGGAATTTTCAGGACAGCTGACCCAATTAGCGCTAAACAGGGGCTCGGAGGCCAGGATGACGGCGCCGGGAAAATCTCCGTGGTCTTGCAACCAGTAAAGGGAGGGAGCCTTACCCTGGTTGTCGTAGCGACAGGCGACCAACTGTTCGCCATCGCTCAGCACAATGTTAGCCATCACCCTGACCGGATAGGCGGTAGCGTAGGCAACCAAGTCCTGCAGGACCCACTGCAGGGCTTCGGTTAAGCTAGCCGCCCCCGCCTCCAGGCTATGGATCACCATGCCAAAAATATGCTCTGAGTCGGTCAAACCATGAATGGTCTGGTAAACATGGTCTGGCAGATTATCTCGCAGGGGACGGTAGAGGGTGTGGCGGAAGTTTTCAATGTAGCCGTTGTGGACAAAACTCAACCGCTTCCAGGAAAAGGGCTGGCAGTTATGCAGGTCTACCGCCAGGCCAGGGGTGGCGCTGCGGACATGGGCCAGCAGGTTACCAGCCTCAATATAGCGACAGAGATGGGGTAGGTTAATGTCGTTCCAGGCGGGTAGGGTATTGCGATAGATATAGGGAACCTCCTGGCGGCTAGGATGATACCAGGCCAGACCCACCCCATCGCCGTTCAGGAGGGCTACCTCCATTTCCTTGGGTTGGTAGCTCTGCACAATCAGAGAGTGCTCAGGGGCATAGATCAGTCGGTCTAGCTGAATCGGCGGCCCCAGGTAGGCCAGAAGTCGACACATGGACAAGTTCCCTCGCGATCACAGGGGCTAAATATAGCTGTCGCCCCGGGTGACGGGGGGAAGCCCACCAAAACGCCTGTCTAGCGTTTGCTCTAATCGATCAATCACGTCCTAAGCGTTCTGGCCAAATTTATACTTTATTGTGCCTCAAGTTAGACCGTTACGGTGTCCCCCAGGAACATTCCTTAGGGGGCCATAGTGCGCCCATAAAAAAGGCCGGCCTGAAGCAGCCGGCACTCATTTTAGGGTAGAAATTACCCCCAATCACTAGAAGCTGGTGCGACGATATTGACCACCGCCACCGGCTGCCTTAGCGTTATTGTTATCGCGGGGACGAGCCTTGTTGAGCCGCATTTCCCGACCCATCCACTCAGCTCCATCCAGAGCCTCGATCACCGCATCCTCTTGGGTTTCAGCCGCCATATCCACAAAGGCAAAGCCTCGGGGACGACCAGACTCCCGGTCAATGGGGAGGCTGACTCGGCTGACGGCGCCGTATTCATTGAACACTCGCTCTAGATCTTCGCGAGTGACATCGTAGGACAAATTACCAACATAAATAGACATAGGATTCTCTCCTTAATCGACACGTACAGCGAATAAACGGAGATGAACCTGTGTCGGAAATCGAAACAAAACGAAATGAAACAAGCGTAATCTACCGAAAGCTGACTTCCCAAGTATAACATCGGCGAAGTCCGATTGATTGGCTTCAAGGGGGGTGCGATCGCAAATCTATGCAAATGGATTTTCTAGCTGTAGCCCCTTAGCTCAGGA